>DATLGC010000001.1:0-16847 GCA_035540655.1 Sphingomicrobium sp.
GTGGAGATTCCGCAGCGCAAGGGCGATCCCACCCTCGTCGATAAGGACGAGCATCCGCGGCTGACCAGCCTCGACAAGCTCGCGGCCCTGAAGCCGATCGTCCGCAAGGACGGCACCGTCACCGCCGGCAACGCGTCGGGCGTGAACGACGGCGCTGCGGCAATGATCATAGCCGGCGAGGAAGCGGCGAGGCGCAACGGCCTCACCCCCCGCGCCCGCGTCATCGGCGCCGCCGTCGCCGGAGTTCCGCCGCGGATCATGGGCATCGGCCCGGCGCCGGCGTCGGAGAAATTGATGAAGCGGCTCGGCCTTTCGATTCGCGACTTCGACGTGATCGAATTGAACGAGGCCTTCGCTGCCCAGGCGCTTGCCGTCACGCGTCAGCTCGGCCTTCCCGATGACGCCCCGCATGTGAACACCAACGGCGGCGCGATCGCGCTCGGCCACCCGCTCGGGATGTCGGGCGCCCGGCTGGCGATGACCGCGACCGAGGAGCTTTGCCGCAACGGCGGGCGCTATGCGCTCGCCACCATGTGCATCGGGGTCGGCCAGGGAATCGCTCTCGCCCTAGAGAAAATGTGATGCGCGAAGCGGCGATCTGGGACGTGCTGGCGGGCGTGCCCGACCCCGAAATCCCGGTCGTCTCGGTCGTCGATCTCGGCATCGTCCGTTCGGTCGGGGACGGCCGGGTGGTGATTACCCCGACCTATTCCGGCTGCCCTGCGACCGAGGTCATCGCCCGCAGCGTCCGCGAGGCGCTCGATTCCGCCGGTTTCGGCGATGTCGCCATCGAAACGGCGATCGCGCCGCCCTGGACCACCAACTGGATCAGCGAACAAGGTCGTGAGAAACTTCGCCGCTACGGCATCGCCCCGCCGGAGCTCGCCAAGGCGGCAACCTGCCCGCGCTGCGGCTCGACCGACACCGAACAGGTCAGCCGCTTCGGCTCGACGCCGTGCAAGGCGCAATGGCGCTGCAAATCATGCCTCGAGCCATTCGACCGCTTCAAATGCCACTGACTCCCCTCCCCTTCACGGGAGGGGTGGGGGTGGGGGCCTCGCCGCACTGGGCGCGGTGAAGCAATTTGTGATCGGCGAGCACCAGCGCGACCATCGCCTCGACCACCGGCACTCCGCGGATGGCGACGCAGGGGTCGTGGCGGCCCTTGCCGCCGATGCTCGAGGTCGGCTTGAACGCTATTCGGACGACGATCGGCTTGCCGGTCGAGATTCCGCCGTCGATCCCGCTGGCGGCCAAGCCGCCGGCATTCTCGCTTCCCTTGAGCCGCGCCGCACCGAATCCCTCGCCGATCTCGACGCCCTTGACCGCATTGATGCCCATGCAGGCGGCGGCGAGATCGGCATCGAGCTTTGCATATACCGGCGCTCCCCAGCCCGCAGGCACGCCTTCGGCGACGCACTCGACCAGTCCGCCCAGCGAATCGCCTCGTTCGCGTGCCTGGCCGAGCATTGCCTGCCAGCGCACTTCGTCGGCCTCTCCCCCGACCTCGACCAGCCGTGCGGCGATTCTCACCTCAGGG
Organism: Sphingomicrobium sp.; assembly: GCA_035540655.1. Classification (GTDB taxonomy): domain Bacteria; phylum Pseudomonadota; class Alphaproteobacteria; order Sphingomonadales; family Sphingomonadaceae; genus Sphingomicrobium. The sequence goes on from DATLGC010000001.1 coordinate 1,541, forward strand.
ATCACCAGCCGAGCCACTGCCGCGGCGGCGACCCGGGCCGCCGTCTCCCGCGCCGAGGCCCTGCCGCCGCCGCGCGGGTCGCGGATCCCATATTTCGCCTGATAGGCGAAGTCGGCATGGCCGGGGCGGAATGGAGCGTCTTGGGGATAATCGGCCGGCCGGGCATCGACATTGTCGATCACCAGGGTGATCGGCGTGCCGGTCGTGCGCCCCTGATAAGTGCCGGACAGGATCCGCACCCGGTCGGGCTCCTGCCTCGGGCTGGTGTTCCGGATCAGTCCCGGGCGACGCTTGTCGAGCCACTGCTGGACCCAGGCCTCGCCCAGCTCGAGCCCGGGCGGGCAGCCGTCGACGACCGCGCCAATCGCCGGCCCGTGGCTTTCGCCCCAGGTCGTGACCCGAAGCAGATGGCCGAAGCTATTCCAGCTCATCGATCTCGGCGCCGAGGGCGCGCATCACTTCGGCGAAGCGGGGAAAGCTGGTGGCGATCATCTCGGCCCCATCTACCGTCACCGGCTTGCCTGCCGCCAGTCCCAGCACCGCAAAAGCCATGGTGATTCGATGATCGCACCGACTGTCGATGTTCGCACCGCCGCGGACAGGCCCTCCGGCAATTATGAGGTTGTCGCCTTCTACCCGAGCTTGCACCCCGCAAACGTCAAGGCCGCGGACGATTCCTGCCAGGCGATCGCTCTCCTTGTGGCGAAGCTCGGAAAGCCCCTCGATCCTCGTCTCGCCGGATGCGAAGGCCGCGACCACCGCCAGCACCGGGATCTCGTCGATCATCGAAGGCATTTCCTCGGCGGCGAAGTCGCTGGCGAACAGCGGCGCATGGCGAACCCGGACGTCGCCGATCGTCTCGCCGCACCGCCCCCGAACATTGTCGAGCGCAAGGTCGGCCCCCATGCGCTGCAGAGCCATCAGAAACCCCGATCGCAGCGGATTGAGGAGCACCTCCTTCACCGTCACTTCGGAACCCGGAACGATCGCCGCCGCCGCCAGCGCGAAGGCCCCCGACGACGGGTCGGCCGGAATGGTCACGTCGGTGCCAACCAGTTGGCGGCCTTCGCCAAGCCGGATGACACCTTCGTCGTTGAGAAGGTCGGCGCCAAATTGGCGAAGCAGGATCTCGGTGTGGTCGCGGGTCGGCAGCGGCTCCTCGATCTCGACCGGGCCGGCGGCGTGAAGCCCCGCCAGCAGGATCGCCGACTTGACCTGCGCCGAGGGCGGCAGGTTGCGGTGGCGGATTCCGCGCAGCTTGCCGCCCTGCAAAGTCAGGGGAAGCGTAGCGCCACCTTCAAACCGAGCGCCCATGGCGGCGAGCGCGGGGGCCAGCCGGTCCATCGGCCGACGCCTCAGGGACGCGTCACCGGTGAAGGTGACGCTCAGCGGAAATCCAGCAGCCGCACCGATCAGCAGCCGCGCCGCCGTTCCGCTATTGCCGCAGTCGATCGGGCCGTCCGGCGAGCGCCACTGGCCCCCGATGACCCGCCAGCGTGAGGGCTCGAGGCGCTCCACGGAAACCCCGAAGCTTCGCAGCGCGTCGACCGTTCGGAGCACGTCATCGGCTTCGAGCAAGCCCTCGATCCTCGTCTCGCCTTCGGCCAAAGCGCCGAGGATCAGCGCTCGGTGGGATATCGACTTGTCCGGCGGAATCACCGCGACGCCGCTGAGCGGACCGGAAGGGGAGGCGATCAGCTGCATTCGTCCGACTGGTCTGTGTGGCGGAGCGGGAGGGATTCGAACCCTCGATACGGTTTTGCCGTATACTCACTTTCCAGGCGAGCGCCTTCGACCACTCGGCCACCGCTCCGCAATCTGCTGGAAAAAGCGCATCTAGGGTCCCCCGTCGCCGTGGGCAAGGCTGGTGCGGTTGCCGCTGGGCCGCCGCCGCCCTAGTGGCGCTGAGGTCATGGACGCGAAGGAAATCCGCCGTTTTGCCGCCGCCCCGTCGGCCGCGGAGATGGAGGCGATCGCCCGCCGGACGATGGACTCGCTGCCCGAACCATTCGCCGAGCACCTTCGCCACGTCATCCTGCTGATCGAGGACTTCGCCGACAAGGAGACGCTGGCGGCAATGGGCATCGACGACCCGTTCGAGCTGACCGGCATTTACGAGGGCCTGCCGATAACCGAAAAGAGCGTCGACCATAGCGGGACGCTCCCCGACCGAATCCGGCTGTTCCGCCGGCCGATCCTTGATGAATGGGCATCAGGCGAGGACAGCCTCGAGCATCTCGTCTCCCATGTCCTGATCCACGAGGTCGGCCATCATTTCGGCCTGTCCGACGAGGACATGCACGCGCTCGAGGACAGCGTCGCTTGACCCAGCTGCTGCGGCTGAGCGGGGTGACCCTGCGGCGCGGCGGCCGGCTGCTGCTTGAAGGGCTCGACGTCGGCCTCGCCGCCGGCGAGGCGCTGCACCTCTCGGGACCCAACGGAAGCGGCAAGTCCAGCCTGATCCGGCTCATCGCCGGGCTGTTGCGGCCTGATGTCGGCCATGTCGACAAGGCGGCGGCGGCGCTGGCGGATGACGCGCTGGCACTCGACCGCGAGCTTCCGCTCGGGCCCGCGCTCGCCTTCTGGACTCGGTTGGCGGGGACCACCGGCCGCCTCGACGAGGCGATGGAGGCAATCGGCATCGCCCATCTTGCTGACGTGCCGGTGCGGCTTCTGTCGGCCGGTCAGGCCAAAAGGGCGGCACTCGCCCGGGTCGCGGCCTCGGGCGCCCCCTTGTGGCTGCTCGACGAGCCGCTCAACGCCCTCGACAGCGACGGCGTCGCTCGGCTCGACGCGCTGATCGCGCGCCACCGAGCTTCGGGCGGGGCGGTGGTGGCAGCGTCCCATTCCGCGCTGGACGGCGAATGGCGTCGATTGCAGCTCGGCCAGGGGGTCATTGCATGACCGGTGGGCTGATCGCGCGCGATATCCGACGTTCGGTCGGCGGCCCCGCCTGGCTGCCCACCGCTTTCTTTCTATTGGTCGCCACGCTCGTGCCCTTCGCGGTCGGTCCGGATGCGAGGCTGCTAGAGCGCATCGGCGGTGGCGCCCTGTGGATCGCGGCTCTGACCGCCGCCCTGCTTCCGGTCGAGCGCCTGGTCGAGCCCGACCGGGCGAACGGAGTCCTCGATCAGCTCGCGCTTCATGGAATCAGCGAGGAAATGGTCGCGGCCGCCAAGATCATCGCCCACTGGCTCACCTTCGGCCCTCTGTTGCTGCTCGCGGCGGTGCCGGCCGCCCTGGTCCTCGGCCTCGATGGCGGCGGTCTCGTCAGGGCGATGGTCACCCTGGCCGTCGGCACTCCCGGTCTGGCGGCGCTGGCGGTTGCGGTCGCGTCGCTCACCGCAGGCTTGCCGCGTTCGGGAGCGCTCGCCGGCCTGCTGCTCCTGCCGCTGGCGGTGCCGCTGCTGATCTTCGGAGCGGCGGCTGCAGGCGGCGGCGGATCGGGCCCGCTGCTGCTCGAAGCCGCGACGTCCCTCCTGATCGTCGCCGGAGCGCCATTCGTCGCCGGCGCGGCGATCCGCGCTTCTAGGACTTAGACCAGCGGGCAAATATCGCGGTCGGGAGCAGCAGGCCCCGGCTCTCTTCCCGGATAGCCATCTCGCCAGCTTCCACCGTTCCGCCCAGGTCGGAGAGCGTCTGTCGGACCAGTTCTCCGATCGCCAGCGCCGACATCCGCACTGCATAGACAGTGAGTACGAGGAATCGGCTGTTCTCATCGAGCAGTCGCCGGCAGTCCGCGAGCAGCGGGGCGAGATGCTCCTCGAGCCGCCACACTTCGCCGGTGGGCCCGCGCCCGAACTTGGGCGGATCGAGCAAAATGCCGTCATAGCGGCGTCCGCGGCGGACCTCGCGGGCGGTGAACTTGGCGGCATCGTCGACCATCCAGCGGATCGGACGATCCGACAGGCCGGACAGAGCGGCGTTTGCCTTGCCCTGCTCGACCGATTTCTTCGACGCGTCGACATGGACGAGGCGCGCGCCGACCTCGCTGAGCAGAAGCGACCCAACGCCGGTGTAGCCGAATAGATTGAGCACCTCGGCGTCGGCCCCCCGCTCCCGCATCCAGTCCCATTGCGGCGCCATGTCGGGGAAGAAGGCAAGGTGGCGGAACGGCGTCAGCGACGCCTCGAAACGGACTCCGCCGCGCGACAGAGGCCACTGCCGCGGCACCGGACGGTGCTGGACCCAGCGGCCTCCGCCTTCCTCGTCCGAACCGGGAATGAAGGTCGCGTCGGGATCCCAGTCGTCCCGCGCCGGCGCCCACATCGCCTGCGGTTCGGGGCGGGCCACGGTGACCGGGCCGTAACGCTCGAACTTCCTGCCGCCGCCGCTGTCGATCAACCCCCAGTCGTCCCACGGTTCGGCCACCAATGTGCGCAGATCGCTCATCGCGCGTCGCGGCGGTCCGTCCGCCAGCGGAGCGCCAGAAAGTAAATGACGAGCGCGATGATGGCGAACGCAAACCACTGGATCGCATAGGACAAATGGTTGTTGGGGATTTGCTCCATCGATGGCGGTGCGCTCGGCGCCAGTCCCGGCGCGGGAGTAGCGGCGACCAGGCGGATGCGCATCTCGCGGTCGGGCGCGATCACCCCGCTGACCGGCCCGCCGGCCCAGTCGATCGGGGCATTGGGATTGCGCGACCAGCCGACCTCGACCGACATTCCGGGCCCTTCGGCGCCGGTCGAGCAGTCGACGATATGAGCATAGCCGGTCTCCCCCGCCTGATTGCGTCCGGCGGTCACCCGGGTTCGAACGGCTTGCAGGCAGACCCCGGTGGCGTAGCGAAACAGCGGCAGGTCTTCGTTCGCCGCAGGCGCGGTCGGGAAAGCGATCGGGGGCAGATCCTGGGCCGCCGCATAGCGGGCGATCAGCGCCTCTTTCTGCTCGGCCCTTTGAAGCTGCCACAGGCCCAGGCCGATCATCGTCGCGACGGCGAGCGCAACGACGATCGTCGGGATCAGTGGCAGCCGCGGCATCCGCACAGGAGCTTTCCCCGGGCCGCGGCTTTTTGGCGACGCCTCAACTCACCGCCAGTGCATCAGTGGGTTGGAGCGCCCCAGCCGCCCCACACATAGATGGAGACGAACAGGAACAGCCAGACGACGTCGACGAAATGCCAGTACCAGGCGGCCGCCTCGAAGCCGAAATGCCGCTGCGGCGTGAAGTGCCCCTTGTAGGCGCGGACCAGGCATACGGTAAGGAAGATGGTGCCGACGATGACGTGGAAGCCGTGGAAGCCGGTCGCCATGAAGAAGGTCGCGCCATAGATGGTGCCGCTGAAGGCGAACGGAGCCTGGAAATATTCGTAGGCTTGGATGGCGGTGAACAGCAGGCCGAGCAGGATCGTCAGCCACAGGCCCTTCTTCAATCCCTCGCGATCGCCGTGGATCAGCGAATGGTGCGCCCAGGTCACCGTGGTGCCCGAGCACAGGAGGATCAGCGTGTTGAGGAGCGGGTAGCCCCAGGGATCGAGCACTTCTATCCCCTGCGGCGGCCATTGGGCCTGGGCAGCATCCTCCAGCGGCTGCGCCATGCCCTCGACCACCTCGATTGCCGGCGGGAACAAGGACGCGTCGAAAAAGGCCCAGAACCAGGCGAGGAAGAACATCACCTCCGAGGCGATGAACAGGATCATTCCGTATCGCAGATGTAGCTGGACGACCGGCGTATGATAGCCCTGGTGCGCTTCGCGGACCGTGTTCGCCCACCAGCTGACCATGGTCACCAGGACTCCGATCAGGCCGGCAATGGTGATGAATGGCCCATAGGGATTGCCGTGGAACCACATGACCGCGCCGCCGGTCAGCGCGAAAGCGGTGAAGGCGCCGATCAACGGCCAGGGATCGGGATCGACCAGATGGTAATCGTGGTTCTTGGTGGCGGCCATGAAGCTTCCCTCTTTTTTGCGCGCTCTAGCGGCCTCTGCCCGGCGTTTCCACCGGGTAGAATGTGTAGCTCAAGGTAATCTCGTCGATGTGGCTTGTTTCGGAATCCTCGCGGATCTTGGGATCGACGAAAAAGACGACGGGCATGTCCATCTTCTCGCCGCCTTTGAGCGTCTGCTCGGTGAAACAGAAGCATTCGATCTTCGAGAAATATTTGCCGGCAAGCGCCGGAGTGACGTTGAATACGGCCGTGCCGGTGGTCGGCCGGGCCGTCAGGTTGGTCGCCCGATAGGAAACCTGCATCCTCGCGCCCGGAGCGATTCGGACGGTCCGCTCGACCGGCTCGAACCGCCACGGCAGCCGCGGGTCGATATTGGCGTCGAAGCGAACCCCGACGATGCCGCCGGCCGCGCCCGGAGCGTCCTCCGCGCGCAGCGGAGTTCCGCCAAAGCCGGTGATGTCGCAGAACAATCGGTAGAGCGGCACCGAGGCGAAAGCGAGGCCAACCATCGCCGCGACCAGCAGCGCCATCATCAGCGCCGTGCGCGTGTTTCGCTGGGCAATGCTGGTCACCAGCTGATGCTCATCTTGGTAATGGTGATGGCGAACACCAGGATGACGAAGGCGCCGAGCAGCCAGCCCATCAAGCGGGCGCGCTCCCTCTGCCGCACCCGGACCAACTCTTCCTCTGGCTGGGTCACGCCAGCCACCGGTCGGCGACCAGCGCCGCGAATAGAACAAACAGGTACAGAATGGAAAAGCCGAACAGCCTTTTTTCGGGTGCCATTCCGGACGGCTCGGACGCCTTGTTGGCCGCCACGGCGACCGCCAGGGCGACGAACATCGCGCCAAGCGCCACCGCCGCAACGCCATAGATCGGGCCGGTGAGGCCGAGCAGCCAGGGCGCGACGGAAGCCGCGGCCAGCACCAGGCTGTACAACAGGATCTGGCGCCGGGTGGCGGCAATCCCCGCCGTTACGGGAAGCATCGGCACCTTGGCGGCGGCATAATCGGAGCGGACGAACAGGGACAGCGCCCAGAAATGCGGCGGAGTCCACAGGAAGATGATGGCGAACATCAGCCACGGCAAAGTACTCAGATCGCCGGTTGCTGCCGCCCAGCCGATGACCGGCGGGAAAGCTCCGGCTGCGCCGCCGATGACGATGTTCTGCGCTGTCCGTCGCTTCAACCAGACGGTGTAGACCAGGACGTAAAACAGGATCGATGCGGCGAGCAGAGCGGCGGGCAGAACGCCGGTCGCCATCCACATCAGGATCACCGAGAAAGCGGCCAGTCCGACGCCGAAATGGAGCGCGCTCTGCCGGTCCATACGCCCTGCCGGGATCGGCCGGTTGGCGGTCCGCCGCATCAGCGCGTCGATGTCGGCTTCATACCATTGGTTGATCGCGCCCGCCGCCCCGGCGCCAAGAGCGATGCACAGCACTGCCGTAAAGCCCAGCACCAGCGGCGGCAGCTGCGGCGCGGCGAGCATCCCGGCGAGACCCGTGAAAACGACCAGGCTCATCACGCGCGGCTTGGTCAGCGCGAAAAGGTCGCGCCAGTCGGCGGGAAGGGCAGTTTGGGCAGTCAGCGTCGCCATTCGGTCTCACAATTCCGTTCGCCGTGAGCTCATTCTCACGGATGCCACCCGGACACCCGTTCGCCCTGGGCTTGTCGAAGGGCTGCTTTTGCTATTTTGCAAAGGCAAGAAGGACAGGGCTTCGACAAGCTCGGCCCGAACGGTGGTTCGGGCGTTTGCGCGGCCTATAGGGGGTTGGAACGGAGAGGAAAAGGGCGGCATGGGAAGTTCAGGAAAGGCTCGCTAAGCAAGGACAATGAGCATCCGAATCCTTTTCGTGGCGCTTGCTGCCGCCGCATCCGCTCCGGCCTTTTCGCAGGCTCCGCAGTCGCCTCCACCCGCTGCCGCGGAATTTCTGGTGCGTGTCGCGCTCGACACCAGCGCCGGCCGTATCGTCGTTGCGCTCGACCGCGGCAATGCGCCGGTGACGGTCGCCAACTTCCTCCATTATGTCGACAGCGGGAAACTGGATGGCGAAAGCTTCTACCGCGCCATGCCTTATGGATCGGGCGGCCTCATCCAGGGCGGAGTGACCAGCGACGCGCGCAAGCTCGCCAGGCCGATCGAGCATGAGCCGACCGCGAAAACCGGGCTCAAGCATGTCGCCGGCACCATTTCCATGGCCAATGCTGGCGCCGGCACCGCGCGCTCCGACTTTTTCATCCTCACCACCGACATCCCTGCCTTTGACGACAGCTTCGCAGCCTTTGGCCAGGTGGTCGAAGGCATGGAGGTGGTACGCGCCATCCTCGCTGCCCCGGTCTCGCCGACCAGGGGCGAAGGCCCGATGAAGGGCCAGATGCTCGAGCCGCCAGTCAAGATTGCCAGGGCGGCTCGGGTGAAGGAGTAGCTGACTTCGCCGGTGGGAATCGCTCATAGCTTCGAGCGCGCCTCAGCGATGAGGGCATCCTGGCCAGCAACACGGGCGCCGCTTTCCCTCCCTCAGGTTTGAGCAGCCCCAGGCGATGCGCTTTCGCCTGGTCTCCGGCTTCCTGGCGGACTCAATCCAGCAGATCCATTCGTTGCGGGCCAGCGGCGTGATATCCGCCCAGGTGGCCAAGGCTTCCGGATCGCGCTTCAGCGCCGCGGTCAAGTCTTCCGGAAGATCATGGACGACGCCTCCGGGAATGCTTTTTCCATCAATCATGAGGTCGTTGGACATTGTGTCTCCCCACGCCAATTTCAGCAAGGGTCGATAGCGGACGTCCAGCAGCTTTCGCCCGGCCTTGCGTGAGAAGCTTGGATACCGGCTCGTCCGACCACCCCGTGGTCACGAACGCCATTTCCTGATGAAGCGCTGGGCCTAGACGAGCTCATTCCAGACATTGGCGGCGATCTGGCGATCTCCCCAGCGGAACCCGGCGGGGGTCACTGACTCGGGGTCGGCAAAGAGGCGCAGCGCAAGAACGCTTCCGTAGCCGCGGCCCGACTGCCGCGGGTTAGCCCAGCTGCCGGCGCTGCCGTCCCAGATCTTGACCTCGCCATCGCCGACCAGGAGGGCCGTTGCTTCGTGATAGATGTGCTCGCCATCGAGCCAGTGGCAGGAGACGCCTTCTTTGTTCCAGCTTCCGCGCCACTCCTCGACCGCGCCTTCGCTATAGCGTTGCACAAGCTGGACCGGGAAAGCGGTCAAGCCGCGGGCGGCGAAGGCCTCCCGCGACAGCGCCGCGTGCGCGCCGCAATCGATCACCTTCCGGCCGACCAGTTCGCACCAGTGCATAGGCCAGGCGGACGGCCCCCACTTGTACCTGGCTCGAAGCCAGCGCGGCCCGCTCGACAGATCGGCGCCGTTGAGTTGCGCGAAGTCCATCGCAAGCACCCATTCGCGCGCCACATCGCAGCAAGCGCCGCCGTGATGCGAAAGGCGGCTGTAGGGGAAATCCTCCCAGCGGGCGCTTACCGGCCTTCTCGATTCGAGCTTTTGCTCGTTCGAAACGGCCGCGCCGCTTTCAGCCTCTACCAAATACATAGGACATGCTCCTGTCGTAACCGCCTACATCGCAGAAAATGAGAACATCGCCCGGGCGCGCGTCGTCCGGAAGGGCGATCTTCTGGGCGACGATGTCGTGCTCCATGCAAAGTCGCCCCATCAGGTCCGACTTCCCTCGCCCAAGCGGCTGCAGCGCTCCGGTCCTTGGGCAATGGCGCAGGATTCGGTGGGGCTGGAAGGCGAACATCGGCAGTTCGGCGATCGATGCGTCGACCACGGCCTCGACGTAATCGTGCTCATGCTCCTGAATCTCGAGGATGCGCATTGCCAGCGCCATCGATGGCTGTGCCATTGCCTTGCCCGGTTCGGAGACGATCTGGCGAACACCCGGAAGCATGGCCTTCACCGTTTCCACCGCGCGCGCGAAGCGGGAATCGTCCGTGGCATGCCAGTCGTCGGGGAACCAACCGCCGCCCATGTCGAGGATCTCGATTGTCCGACCGGCGAGCTTCTCGATCGACCGACACCATTTCAACATCGATTCGAACAGGTGCCACCATTGCGCGACACCAATGTTCGAGCTCGCCATGTGGAAGTGGACGCCGAACGCGCTGTTGCTCGGCAGCCGCTGGACAGCCTCCACCAGCTTTGCGAACGTTCCAGGGCTGTCGAGAGGAATGCCGAAGCGCGAAACCACGTTGGGAGTGCGAATCCGGACCCCGACATGCTTCGATGCCATTTCCCCTTTTTCCATCGCGTCCACGCAGCGATTCAGGTCGGCGACGCTGTCGCAGAAGACGGCGTGCAGCCGACCCCTGGGCATCATACCTTCCGGCCACCATTTTCCCGGACCGTTGAGGATCACCTGGTCGGCGCGGAAGCCGACTTGCAGTGCCTTGTGCACCTCGAGGAGGCTGATCGCCTCGGCCAGGAAGCCATGCTCGCGCGCCAGGCGGATCAGACGCTCGTCGGGGTTGGTCTTGATCGAATAGCCGCTGACCACCTCGACTTCGCTGCTGCTCATGCGCCGGGCCCGCTCCGACGCCTTGATGAACAGGCTCTCGGCGGTGGAATCCAGGTAGAGGAATTTGGGCGTCTGGACCTCTGTCAGGTCATGGCGGGCGATGTCGGCGAGGTAGGTTTCCGGGACCTGCGGAATGCATGAGGGGGAGGCCGGCGGCTGCTCCGGCGAAGTCCCTGGCGCGACCTCGGCCTTGTGCAAGCGCTCGGCAAGGGCAGTGAGTCCGGAGGGGTGTTTCATCGAGTGGCCGATCGCACCAGCGAATGGCTCGGGCAGCGCCGGCAGGGGGTAGTCGTCCCGAACCGGAACCTCGATGACTACGCGAGTGAACTCGCTCGCCTGTCGCCTGGGCTTGCGCGCATTGATCGAAGCGGCCGCCTGGACGAGGAGCGCTGGCAGATTGTGCCCCGCGATCGTCGCTCCGTGCACCCAGGCCGGGAAGCGCGGGTTCATTTCAAGCAGCCACCGCTGTCCGGACGCGTCACGCACCATCTCGATTTCGCCGCCGCCGGTCCAGTTGAGCTGCCTGACGATCCGCCGCAGCGGTTCCTCGAATTCGGGCTCGACTTCGGAAATGTCGCCGGCCCAGGTCTTGCCCTCGGGCGTGATGTCGCGCTTGCGCATGCTGACGCAGCCGAGAAGCTTGCCCCGATAGGCGGCGAGCATCACCGATTCCTCATAGCCGCTGACATGTGCCTGAAGGAACAGCCGCTCGGTCGACCAGACCTTGCTCAGTGCGTTGCGTACGGCGACAAATGAGTCCCAGCCGGGCGTGCGCGCCGCATCATAATAGGGACCCTTCAGCCACAGCCGCCAGTCTTGCGCTCGGCAGAAGGCGTGCAGGTCCCAGTCGGGGAGGTCGGTGGAGACGAACGGCGGGACCTTCAGTGGCAACCCGGCAAGTGCTTCGGCAGCCGGCTTGGCAATGCCCTTCAGCGCGCCGCCGGGCGGCGCGAGAAGATTCGCATGCCCATCGGGGAAGATGCTCGCGAGCCACAAGGCTTCAAGGTCGCTTCCCGATATCCACAGATTCCCCTCGTCGAGGAGGTCCCGGACCTTGTCCCCATGCGCTTCGAGGTTGAGCTCGTCCCACGGGCGGTGGACCTGGACGTCGTCCAGCTCTTCCCAATGAATTCCAGAAACACGGTTTGAATATTCGACCCCGACCAGCTTGATGAAGGGATAGCCTTCGCGAAGGGAGCGGATGATGCCGATGCCGGGTTGGGGATTGCCGCCCGAATACAGGCCGCTGACATAAATATTCATACCGCTCCAGAAAATGACGATCGGAGCCGGCGTGGCGGCGATCGGGAGATGGAAAATTCCGCAGCTGCGCAGGCCGGCTGGGAACGCCTGCTAATCGAGGTGGGTTACGATCAAGAACTTAGGTGGATGATATTATGAACTTTTATTTTAAAATAACCCGCCACCGAGCTCTCGGTTCCGCAACGATGTTCGCACTGTGATCCGCGCAAACTATCCCAGCTACGTGGACCTCGACTGGCTGATCGACGTCGAGCGCCTGCGAAGCCTGGACGGCTATGTTCGGGAGCGGCTCGAGCGCCGGCTCGAGACTCGGCGCGACCTTGCTTTCTACACCGGCCCGTTCGTCCTGGAGGCCGACGCGCCGACCATACCGGGGTCGCGGATGGTCTATCTGTCGCGCTCCGACCGCGAGGACGATTATTACGACCTGGATGTCTGCGAGCGGTGGAGCCCGAGCGAAGAGGCCGAAGAATTCTCCGAGCTGATGGATTTCATTGCAACGCTTCCCTTCGCGGCCACCGGGCGGATGCTGATCATGTACGATCCGGCGGGGGGCTCGGTCACCGCACACCGGGACCACGATAGCGTCGACCTATGCCACGAGTTCATCTGGTTCCGCACCAACTGCCACAAGCCGTTTTACATGCTGAACCCGGAAACCGGCGAAAAGCGATACGTTACCAGCCACGCGGCATGGTTCGACACGGTGAATCAATATCACGGCGGGGATGCCACGGGGGAACTGGCGTGGAGCATCCGCGTGGACGGTCGCTTCAGCGAGGAGTTCCGCAAGCTGATTCCATCCACGCCGGGGAAATCCGCGGCCAGGCCCGCGCTTTGGGCGGCCCGGCAAGGCGAAAGCGCAACGTGAACGCTGCTGCTATGAGCGGCAGAAGTGGACGGCCGTAGCTGGCTCTATCCAGGATATTGTCCGACGCCGCATTTCGTCTCGGGGGCGCAAAAACGCCCCGGCGCCAACCGGGCATTTGATGCATCGCCGCTGAGCCGGTCCTAGTCGACCTTCGGCAGGGTCGAGAACTGGTGGTAGGGCGGCGGACTCGTCAGGGTCCACTCCAGCGTAGTCGCGCCTTCGCCCCACGGATTGTCGGGCGCCTTGGGTCCCTTGGCCAGCGACCAGATCACGTTGACGAAGAAAATCAGAACGGCGAACGCGGTGATCCCGTAGCCGATGGTCGAGATCCAGTTCCAATATTCGAGGCCCGGCGAATAATCCGGGATTCGTCGCGGCATTCCATCGAGGCCGAGGAAATGCTGGGGGAAGAACACCACGTTCACGCCGATGAACATGATGAAGAAGTGCAGCTTGCCGAGCAGCTCGTTGTACATTCGACCGCTCATCTTGGCGAACCAGTAATAGAAGCCGGCGAAAATGGCGAAGACGGCGCCAAGGCTGAGCACATAGTGGAAGTGGGCGACCACGTAATAGGTGTCGTGCATGTAGGTGTCGACGCCGGCATTGGCGAGCACCACCCCGGTCACACCGCCGACCGTGAACAGGAAAATGAAGCCGATCGCCCACAGCATCGGCGTCTCGAAGGTCATCGAGCCGCCCCACATGGTGGCGATCCAGCTGAATATCTTCACGCCTGTCGGGACCGCGATGATCATCGTCGCGGCGGTGAAATACATCTTGGCGTTGACGCTCATCCCAACCGTGAACATGTGGTGCGCCCAGACGACGAAGCCGACCACGCCGATTGCGACCATCGCATAAGCCATTCCGAGATAGCCGAATACCGGCTTGCGGCTGAACGTGGCGATGATCTGGCTGACGATCCCGAAGCCGGGCAGGATCATGATGTAGACCTCGGGGTGGCCGAAGAACCAGAAAAGGTGCTGATAGAGTACCGGGTTGCCGCCGCCTGCAGCGTCGAAGAAGGTGGTCCCGAAATTGCGGTCGGTGAGAAGCATGGTAATCGCCCCGGCGAGGACCGGCAGGGCGAGCAGCAGCAGGAACGCGGTGACCAGGATCGACCAGACGAACAAAGGCATCTTGTGCAGGGTCATGCCCGGCGCGCGCATGTTGAAGATGGTCGTGATGAAGTTGATCGCGCCGAGGATCGAGCTGGCGCCGGCGAGGTGAAGCGAGAAGATCGCCATGTCGACCGCCGGGCCGGTCGATCCGGACGTAGATAAGGGCGCGTAGACGGTCCAGCCGGTGCCGGCGCCAAGGCCTGTGCCACCGGTGACGAACATCGACCCGACCAGCAGGATGAAGGCCGGGACTAGCAGCCAGAAGCTGATGTTGTTCATCCTCGGGAAGGCCATGTCGGGCGCCCCGATCATCAGCGGCACGAACCAGTTGCCGAAGCCGCCGATCATCGCCGGCATGACCATGAAGAACACCATGATCAGGCCGTGGGCGGTGATCAGCACGTTCCAATGGTGCGCCCATTCATCGAAATTCGCGGTGCCGGGTCCCAGCGGCCATCCCTGGCTTAGCACCTGGATTCCAGGCTCCATCAGCTCGGCCCGCATGATGCCCGAAATCGCCCCGCCGATGATCCCCGCGACGATCGCGAATATCAGGTAGAGCGTGCCGATGTCCTTGTGGTTGGTCGACATGAACCAACGGACGAAGAAGCCGGGCTTGTGATCGGCATCGTGGTCCGCGTCGTGGGCTTCGTGGCTCTTAAGCGCCAGCGCGTCGGCCGGGACAGTGCTCATGGTTCTCGTTTCCGCTCTTAATTCTGCGCCGTCACCGGCTGTCCGCCGGCGGCCTGCTGATTATTGGGTTGGACTGCGGCGGGCGCGCCGCCATCGGTGACCGCCGCAGCGGGCTGCGCTCCTGGCATGGTTCCGCCCTTCGACGCCACCCAGGCGGCGAAGGTCGCTTCGGGCACGACCTCGACGGCGATCGGCATATAGGCGTGGCGGGCTCCGCAGAGTTCATAGCATTGCCCGAAATAGACGCCCGGGCGGTCGACCTTGGCCCAGGTCTCGTTGAGTTGGCCCGGGTTGGCGTCGATCTTCATCCAGAAGGCCGGGACGCCAAACGCATGGATCACGTCGTTGGAGGTGACGATGAACTTCACCACCTTGCCTACCGGAATCACCAGCCGCTCGTCGACCGCCAGCAGCGGGGGCCCGTCGGCATCGGTCCGGAACCGCTGGCCCGGGCCGACATCGCCCTGTTCGCGAAGCATGTTCGACACGATCTCGAAATTGCCGTGATCCTGATATTCGTAGGTCCAATACCATTGATTGCCGACCACCTTGATGGTCAGATCGGCCGGCGGCGGGGAATATTGCGCCCTGAGCAGCCGCATCGAGGGCACCGCAATGATGACCAGGATCAGCACGGGGACGACCGTCCAGGCCACCTCGAGAAGGGTATTATGCGATGTCCGCGACGGCTCCGGATTGCGAGCCCGGCGGAAACGCACGATCGCGTAGGTCAGAAGACCAAGGACGAACAGGCTGATCGCCGCGCACCAGAACAGAAGGTTGTAATCGTGAAAGTCGGCGCCGCGGCGTCCGAGCTCGGTCACCTGCGGCTGAATCCCGCGATTGCCGGCGGGATAGCCGATCCTGTCCTCGGGGAGCGCATGCTGGAACGGCACGGTGGCCATTTGCGTCGCGGTCGGGTCGCTATCACC
>DATLGC010000002.1:0-11330 GCA_035540655.1 Sphingomicrobium sp.
ATGTGGATCGGCTTGCCGGTCACCGCCATCGCCGCTTCCTTGAGCGCCTCGCTGTGGGTCGGATGGGCATGGCAGGTGTAGGCGATGTCCTCGGATGTCGCGCCGAACTCCATCGCCTGGGCGGCCTGGCCGATCATCGTCCCGGCGACCGAGGCGACCATCCACACGCCGAGCACGCGGTCGGTCCTGGCGTCGGCGATCACCTTGACGAAGCCGTCGCCCTCCCGGTTGGTCTTGGCGCGGCTGTTGGCGAGCATCGGGAACTTGCCGACCTTGACCTCGCCCTGCTCTCTGGCCTCCTCCTCGGTGAGGCCGACGCCGGCGATCTCGGGCATGGTGTAGACGACGCTGGGAATGACCGCATGGTTCACGATGCCGGTCTGGCCGGCGATGTTCTCGGCGACTGCGATCCCCTCGTCCTCGGCCTTGTGGGCGAGCATCGGCCCGGGGATGACGTCGCCGATCGCCCAGATGCCCTCGACCGAGGTTTGGAAGTCATGGTCGGTCTCGATCTGGCCGCGGTTGTTGGTCTGGAGCCCGGCCTTGTCGAGCCCGAGCCCGTCGGTGTTGGGCCGTCGGCCGATCGACACCAGCACATGGCTCGCCTTGATGGCCTCGGCTTCGCCGTCCTTGGCGGGCTCCACCGTGAGGCTGACCCCGTCCTTGTCGGTCTTCGCGCTGGTCACCTTGGTGCCGAGCCGGAATTCGAAGCCCTGCTTCTTGAAGATCTTGAGGCATTCCTTGCGGACCTCCCCGTCGAAGCCGGGGAGAATTTGGTCGAGATATTCGACGACCGTGACCTTCGCGCCGAGCCGCCGCCAGACCGAGCCGAGCTCGAGGCCGATGACCCCGCCGCCGATGACGACGAGATGCTCGGGCACTTCGCCAAGCTCGAGCGCTCCGGTGGAATCGACGATCCGCTCCTGGTCGATCTCGACTCCCGGAAGCGGGGTCACCGACGAGCCGGTGGCGATGACGATATTCTTCGCCCGCACCGTGCGGTCGCCGACCTTGACCGTGTCCTTGCCCCCGAAGCTCGCTTGGCCCTTGAGCCACTCGATCTTGTTCTTCTTGAACAGGAATTCGATTCCCTGGGTCAGGCCCTTGACCGCCTCCAGCCGGGTGCCGTGCATCGCCTCGAGGTCGAGCTCGACGTTTGCGGCCTTCACGCCCCATCTGGCGAGCGTCCCGTGCGCCGCTTCCTCGAACAGCTCGGACGCGTGGAGCAGGGCCTTGGACGGGATGCAGCCGACGTTGAGGCAGGTGCCGCCGAGCGTCTCGCGGCTTTCGGCGCAGGCGGTCTTGAGCCCGAGCTGCGCGGCCCGGATCGCGGCGACATAACCGCCCGGGCCGGCGCCGATCACAAGCACGTCGAAGTCGTAACTGTCTGCCACTGCGGCCTCATCAATCCTGGAGGAACTTCGCGGTCACATAAAGCTGGCCGCGACCAAGACAAGCCCATTGCAACGGGAGCGGAAAGTTATATAAGTGCTTATACATATGTATCAGCCCGGGCTTGGCACCTTATTGCGCGCGGTGATCGCCAGCCTCGATGGCGATGTCCAGGCGCTCTACGACGAGCTCGAATTGCCGCTTCGGCCGCGGTTCTACCCGATCCTGCGAAGCCTGGCCGCTCAGCAACGAATGACCGTCGGCGAGCTCGCCGAGGCGGCTGGAGTCAGCCAGCCAGCCATGACCCAGACCGTCGCCGAGATGACGAAGCTTGGACTCGTTGAAAGCGCCGCCGGCAAAGATGCGCGCCAGCGACTGATCAGCCTTTCCGCGCCGGGCAGGCAGATCGTCGAACAGGTTCGTCCATTGTGGGACGCCATTGCCGATGCGGCCGCCGGGCTCGACCGCGAGCTCGAATGCCCGCTCAGCGGCAGCCTCCGCTCGACGCTCGAACTGCTGGAACGGAAATCGTTCGGGCAGCGAATACGAAGGAACCTCGATGCCTAGAATGATCGGGCCGATCCTCATGCTGTTGCTCATCGCAGCGGCGCATCCGGGACAAGTGACGGCGCAGGACCGGCGGGAGGTCATCGCCAATTCCGCGAGGCTGCTGGAGCAACGCTATGTCGATCCGGCGGCAGGCGCCCGGCTCGCGGCCAGGCTGCGCTCGGCGGGGCGCCAGTGGACCGGGATTACCGATCCGGAAGCATTCGCCAGCGCGGTGACGCAATGGTTGCGCAGGGAAAGCGCCGATGGTCACCTCGGTCTAAGTTACAGCAAGACGCCGATCCCGGCGCACGGCGGCGAGGGCAGCTTTTCCGAATCCCAGATGGAACGCTGGTACGGAGCGCACCGCAACCATGGAATCGAGAAGATCGAGCGGCTGGAGGGCAATGTCATGCTGCTCGAGCTGCGCGTCTTCCCCCCATCGGCGATGGCCGGGGAGGTCGTCGCCGCGGCGATGAATGTCGTCGCGCAAGGCGACGCGCTGATCATCGACCTGCGCCGCAATGGCGGGGGCGCCGATACTGCCCAACTGGTGATGGGCTATCTGCTCGAGGGCGGCAGCCCGCTGAGCGGAAGCTATGACAGGCCCAGCAACACGCGGCGCTACGTCTCGTCACCTCATTGGGTGCCGGGCCGCCGCTTCGGGTCGGCCAAGCCGCTCTACATCCTGACCTCGCCGAAGACCTTTTCGGCGGCCGAAGCGGTCGCTTACAATCTCCAGGCGCTGAAGCGGGCGGTGATCATCGGCGAACGGACCGGCGGCGGCGCCCATCCGTTCGAGTACCGCCGGGTCCATGCCCATTTCGCGCTCGACCTGCCGGAAGGAAAGTCGATCCATCCGATCACGGGCGGCAATTGGCAGGGAGTGGGAGTGAAGCCCGATGTCGAAGTCGCGGCGGATCAAGCGCTTGATCGCGCACTCGAGCTTGCGCGAGAAGCGATTGCTAAAGGTCGATCAGCAGCCGCGTCGGGTCCTCGATCGCTTCCTTGACACGCACAAGGAAGGTCACCGCCTCTCGGCCATCGACCAGCCGGTGGTCGTATGACAGCGCCAAATACATCATCGGGCGGGCGACGATCTGGCCGTCCTTCACCACTGGCCGTTCCTCGATCCGGTGCATGCCGAGCACCGCCGATTGCGGCGGGTTGATGATCGGGGTCGAAAGCAGCGAGCCGAACACGCCGCCGTTGGAGATGGTGAAGGTGCCGCCCTGCATCTCCTCGACGCTGAGCGTTCCGTCCTTGGCCCGCTTGCCGAAGTCGGCGATCGTCGTTTCGATCTCGGCGAAGCTCATCGCCTGGGCGTTGCGGACGACCGGCACGACCAGGCCCTTGGGCGCCGATACCGCGACCGAGACGTCCAGATAATCGTGATAGACGATCTCGTCGCCGTCGATCCGCGCGTTGACCGCGGGCACGTCCTTGGCGGCGAGCGCGACGGCTTTGACGAAAAAGCCCATGAAGCCGAGCCGGATGCCGTGTTTCTTCTCGAACAAATCCTTGTAGCGGCTACGCGCCTCGATCACCGCCGACATGTCCACGTCGTTGAAGGTGGTGAGCAGGGCCGCGCTGTTCTGGGCGTCCTTGAGGCGCTGGGCGATGGTCTGGCGAAGGCGCGACATCCGGACGCGCTCCTCACGGCGATCGCCGGCACTCCCGGGCGAAGGCCGGGGCCCAGGAGGCGGAGCCTTCGCCCCGGGCGCCGCCACTCTCGCCTGCGGCGCCTGCGCCCCGGCCTGCGCCGGGGCACTTGTTGGCGAGCCAGCCTCCTTCGCCTTGGCCGCCGCCAGCACGTCGTCCTTGGTCAGCCGTCCGTCCCTGCCGGTCCCCTTGATCCGGGTCGGGTCGAGATGATGTTCGAGCACCGCCCGGCGGACCGCCGGCGACAGCCTCATGATCTGGTCGTCCGGCCCTTTGTCTTCGTCCTCTGCGTCTGGGTCGGGCGCAAGGTCGTCGCCGCGAAGTTGCGGATTCTCGCCCGCCCCGGCTGGATTGACCTCGTCGGCTTCGGACTCTTTCGCGGCCGGAGCCTGCGTCTGTCCGTTCTCATCAATCCGGGCGATGACCGCGCCGACTTCGACCGTCTCGCCCTCCTTGACCAGGGCTTCGGCAAGCACCCCGGCGACCGGCGAGGGCACTTCGACGCTGACCTTGTCGGTCTCGAGGCTGGCGATCGGCTCGTCGGCCGAAACCTGCTCGCCGGGCTTCTTCAGCCACTGGGCAAGCGTTCCTTCGGTGATCGATTCGCCGAGCGCCGGGACGGAAACGTCAGTCGCCATGATGATCCTTCGTTAGGACGCCGCTGCGCCCGCCTTGGCGGGGCTGCTATGGCCTAGCGCTCCGGCAATCAAGGCCGCCTGCTCGGCCGCGTGGCGCTTGGCGAGACCGGTGGCCGGCGACGCCGCCGCATCGCGGCCGGCGTAGAGCGGGCGCATCCCTGCAAACCCGGCCTCGTTCAGGCAGGCTTCGATCAGCGGCTCGACGAAGAACCAGGCGCCGTTGTTCCTCGGTTCTTCCTGTGCCCAGATCAGCATTTCGAGCTTGGGCATTGCCTTGAGCCGCTTGACCAGGGGTTCGGAGGGGAAGGGGTAGAGCTGCTCGATTCGAACGATTTCGATCCCTCCGTCGCCGGCTCCATTGTTTCGATCAGCGTCGCGGGCTTCCATCAATTCGTAGGCGAGCTTGCCCGAGCAAAGGATCAGCCGCTTCGTCTCGCCCTCCTCGGGCGGATTAAGGTCGGAAACGATCCGTCGGAAATGATTGTCGGTGAAGTCCGCCAGGTCGGACACCGCGAGCTTGTGGCGAAGCAGCGACTTGGGGGTCATCATCACCAGCGGCTTGCGGAAGTCGCGCAGCAGTTGGCGCCGAAGGATGTGGAAATAATTGGCCGGGGTCGTGCAATTGGCGACCTGCATATTGTCCTCGGCGCACAGCTGCAGGTAGCGCTCGAGCCGAGCCGAGCTGTGCTCGGGCCCCTGGCCCTCGAAGCCGTGGGGCAGCAGCATGACCAAGCCGCTGGCGCGAAGCCACTTGGCCTCGCCGCTGGCGATGAACTGGTCGATGATCGTCTGGGCGCCGTTGGCGAAGTCGCCGAACTGCGCTTCCCACAGCACGAGGGTGCGCGGGTCGGCGAGCGAATAGCCATATTCGAAGCCGAGCACTCCGAACTCGGAAAGCGGACTGTCGCGCACCTCGAAGCGTCCGCTCTCGAGTGCCGCCAACGGAATATATTTCTCGCCGCTTTGCTGGTCGACCCAGACCGCATGGCGCTGGCTGAATGTGCCCCGGCCGCTGTCCTGGCCCGACAGCCGGACGGCATGGCCCTCAAGGATCAGGCTGCCGAACGCCAGCGCCTCGGCGGTCGCCCAGTCGAACGGCGCCTCGCCGGCGAACATCGGCTTCTTGGCGTCGAGGATCCGCTGCAGGGTGCGGTGGACCTGCAGGCCTTCGGGGACATTGGTCAGCGTCTGCCCGAGCCGGCGGACCGTGTCCTCGTCGACCGCGGTGGCGATATTGCGCCGCCCAAGCACCGGCTCGCCCGGTCGGCCGAGCCCGGCCCAGCGGCCCTCGAACCAGTCGGCCTTGTTGGGCAGATAGCTGGTCCCCGCCTCGAATTCTTCCTCGAGGTGGGCGACATAGGCGCGGGTCTGTTCGTCGATCCACGCCTGGTCTACGACCCCCTCGGCGATCAGCCGCTCGCCGTAGATCTTGCTGATCGGCGGATGGTTCTTGATCGCCGCATACATCAAGGGCTGGGTGAAGCTCGGCTCGTCGCCCTCGTTGTGGCCGAAGCGCCGGTAGCACCACATGTCGATGACGATGTCGCGGCCGAACTGCTGGCGGAACTCGATCGCCAGCTTGCAGCAGAAGGTCACCGCCTCGGGGTCGTCGGCGTTGACATGCAGGATCGGCGACTGGATCGATTTGGCGATGTCGGATGGGTAGGGGGAGGACCGCGCGAACTGCGGGCTGGTGGTAAATCCGACCTGGTTGTTGATGATGAAATGGAGCGTCCCGCCGGTGCCATAGCCGGGCAGGCCCGAGAATCCGAGGCATTCGGCGACCACCCCCTGGCCGGCGAAGGCCGCGTCGCCGTGGAGCAGGATCGGAAGCACCGTCTTGCCGTGCTTGTCGCCCCTGTAGGTCATGGTCGCCCGCGCCTTGCCGAGCACGACCGGGTTGACCGCCTCGAGGTGGGACGGGTTGGGCAGCAGCGACAGATGGACGCTGATGCCGTCGAACTCGCGGTCGCTCGACGTGCCGAGATGATATTTGACGTCGCCCGATCCGCCGACGTCGGCCGGGTTGGTGGCGCCGCCGGCGAATTCGTGGAAGATCGCCCGATACGGCTTGCCCATGACGTTGGCGAGCACGTTGAGTCGGCCGCGGTGGGCCATGCCGACGGCGATCTCCTCGATCCCCAGCTGGCCGCCATATTTGATCACGGATTCCAGAGCGGGAATGGCGCTCTCGCCGCCGTCGAGGCCGAAACGCTTGGTGCCGACATATTTCTTGGCGAGGAATTTTTCCCACTGCTCGCCCTCGATCACCTTGGCGAGGATCGCCTGCTTGCCCTCGGCGGTGAACTGGACGGCCGATCCCTTGCCCTCGATTCGCTCCTGCAGGAAGCGGCGCTCATCGAGGTCGTTGATGTGCATATATTCGATGCCGATGGTGCCGCAGTAATTGGACTGAAGCACCTCGACGAGCTCGCGCACCGACACCTGGTCGAAGCCGAGCACCCCGCAGATCCACACCGGCCGGTCAAGGTCGCCGTCCTCGAAGCCGTGATAGGCGGGCGTGAGATCGGCGGGCAGCTCGCGCTTGGCGAGGCCGAGCGGATCGAGGTCGGCGGCGAGGTGGCCGCGCACCCGGTAGGTGCGGATCAGCATCATCGCCCGGATGGAATCCTCGGCCGCCCGCCGTACGGTCTCGGGGGCGGCGCCAGTCGCCTCGGCGCGCTGCTCGACGGCCTTCCTGACCTTTTCGATCGCCGCCTCGGTCGGGTCGAGGCCGAGATTGACCTCGTCGAGCTCGGCGATCGGCCAGCCTTCGCGCTCCCAGCTCGGGCCGCTCTTGCGTTCGATGTTGAAACCGAGGTCGTTCACTCGTTACTCCGTGGGCCGGCTCGCAGGATCAGGCGTCCAGCAATTCCTTCAGCGTCCGGCCGATCTCAGATGGGCTTGGAGACACTCGGATTCCAGCCGCTTCCATCGCCGCGATCTTGCTTTGCGCATCGCCCTTGCCGCCGGCGACGATCGCTCCGGCATGGCCCATCCGCCTGCCGGGCGGCGCGGTCCGGCCGGCGATGAAGCCAACCGTCGGCTTCGACCGGCCGCGCTTCGCCTCGTCGGCGAGGAAGGCCGCCGCTTCCTCCTCGGCGCTGCCGCCGATCTCGCCGATCATGACGATCGCCTCGGTTGCATCGTCGGCGAGGAACATCTCGAGCATCTCGATGAACTCGGTGCCCTTGACCGGGTCGCCGCCGATTCCGACGGCGGTAGTCTGGCCAAGCCCCTCGTTCGTAGTCTGGAACACCGCCTCATAGGTCAAGGTGCCCGAGCGGCTGACGATCCCGACGCAGCCGTCGCTAAAGATGTTACCGGGCATGATCCCGATCTTGCACTCGCCGGGAGTCAGAACGCCGGGGCAATTGGGGCCGATCAGCCGCGACTTGGAGCCTTCGAGCGCGCGCTTGACCTTGACCATGTCGAGCACCGGGATGCCCTCGGTGATGCAGACGATCAGCGGCACTTCGGCGTCGATCGCCTCGAGGATGGAGTCCGCGGCAAAGGGCGGAGGAACGTAGATGACGCTGGCCGATGCGCCGGTCTTGTCGACCGCCTCGCGCACCGTGTCGAATACCGGCAGGCCGAGATGCTCGCTTCCGCCTTTGCCCGGAGTCACGCCGCCGACCATCTGCGTCCCGTAGTCGAGCGCCTGGCTCGTATGAAAGGTGCCTGTCTCACCGGTCATGCCCTGGGTGATGACCTTGGTATTGCGGTCGACGAGGATGCTCATTCTTAGTCCTTGTTGTTCCCCGGCGAAGGCCGGGGTCCAGTCCCCAAACGAATAACGGCGCGGTAGCGCCGCCTGGGCCCCGGCCTTCGCCGGGGAACAGGTTACTTCAATGACTCATCAATCCCCTTGCACGCCACCAGCAGCTCCTTGACCGCATCGACGCTGACCTGGAAATTCTGCCGAGCCTCATCGTTCAGTTCGATCTCGACGATGCGCTCGACCCCGCCGGCACCGATCACCACGGGCACGCCAACGTAGAGGTCGTCGACGCCGTACTGGCCGGTCAGGTGCGCGGCCGCCGGAAGCACGCGCTTCTTGTCCCTGAGATAGCTCTCGGCCATGGCGATCGCCGACGAAGCCGGCGCATAATAAGCGCTTCCGGTCTTGAGCAAGGCGACGATCTCGCCGCCGCCGCCGCGGGTGCGCTTGACGATCGCGTCGATCCGCTCCTGCGTCGACCAGCCCATCTTGACGAGGTCGGGGATGGGGATTCCGGCGACGGTCGAATATTCGACGATCGGCACCATCGTGTCGCCGTGGCCGCCGAGCACGAAGGCGGTGACGTCCTCGACCGAGACGTCGAACTCCTCGGCGAGGAAATGGCGGAAGCGCGCGCTGTCGAGCACTCCGGCCATTCCCACCACACGTTCGTGCGGCAGCCCGGAAAATTCGCGTAGCGCCCAGACCATCGCGTCGAGGGGATTGGTGATGCAGATGACGAAGCTGTCGGGGGCGTGCTGCTTGATGCCCTCGCCGACCGCCTTCATCACCTTTAGATTGATGCCGAGCAGATCGTCGCGGCTCATGCCCGGCTTGCGCGGCACCCCGGCGGTGACGATGCACACGTCGGCCCCGGCGATGTCGGCATAGTCGCTGGTGCCCTTGAGTTTGGCGTCATAGCCGTCGACCGGCCCCGCCTGGGCGAGGTCGAGCGCCTTGCCCTGGGGAATGCCCTCGGCGATGTCGAACAGGATTATGTCGCCGAGCTCGCGCATCGCCGCATAATGGGCGAGCGTACCGCCGATCATTCCGGCGCCAATCAGCGCGATCTTCCTGCGGGCCATGGCTTTTTTTATCTTCCTTCTTGCTGTTGGTGATCGCGCCGAGGACCGGCGCTCCAGTCGCCGGCGCTCTAGACCGGAGCGACAGGACGGGCAACCGCCGCGGGAACGTGGCGAGCCGCAGCCAAGCCTTTCTCGCGCATGAACGACCGGGAAACATGCATTTTCGCCATTCGTTATCGTGTTTGAAAAGGCTGCGGCTCTGCCGCGCCTGAGGAAAGGAGATGAGCGATGAAGAGCCTGATGATGCTTGCCGCGGCCGGACTTGCTATGGCCGTGGCCGCACCCGCGGACGCGCAGCCCCGCGGCAAAGGCAAGGCGGTCAAGGCACAGAAGGTCCACGTCAACGCGCGCGGCTATGTCGACATCAACCGCAACGGCATCCCCGACTATCGCGAGCGGTGGATCGACCGCAACCGCAACGGAATCGACGACCGGGTCGAGGCGCGATGGGCCCATGGCCAGAGCTGGTGCCCGCCGGGTCTGGCGAAAAAGAACAACGGCTGCATGCCTCCGGGCCAAGCGAACCGGTTGTTCCGGGAGGGTCAGCGAGTGCCCGTCGGCTATCGCTACTATACGCCCTATGGAAGCATCCCGGTGACGCTGCGCGACCGCTACGCGCTCGACGACGATTATCGCTATATCTATCGCAACAACGTCATCTACGTCGTCGACCCGCGAACGCAGCTGGTTCACCGGATCATCGACCTGCTGCTCTGACCGGGCCTGACGGTGACCTGAAAGGCAGGGGCCGCGCGGCGACATGCTGCGCGGCCCTTTTTTCCTTCTGCAGCCGAGCGTCCTAAGAGCTCGCCCACTCCTTGGTCTTCTCGACAATGGTCAGCTCGCGCAGCAGCCGGTCGACGCTCCTCGTCAGCTCGGGAAGGAAGGTGATCTGGTGGCGCGCTCCGCGATAGGATTCGGCCATCAGCAGCGCGTCGATCAGGATCGGCACGACCAGGCTTTCGGGATCGTCGAGCTCGGCCAGTCCCTGAAGTTTCTCCAGCGCCTTGTGCCGCGCGCCTTCGGGATCGGCCAGGGCCTCGGCCCGGGCAATGTGCCAGCTCATCTAATCGTCTCCATCTGCCGGGCCAGCATAGTCGGCACGCCGCGGCAGAGAAGCTCGAGCGGCCTCATGATCGGAGCGGCTCGGCGCAAGGGTGGTGTCGATCTAGGTTATGGAATCAGCGCGATCGGACGGCACTGCCCTTGGCCGCGTCGAACAAGTAGCGGGCGGTGCCCACTCCGCTGCGGTTTTCCTGGCAGGCCACCTCGAAACTATCGCCGCGCACATGCTTCGCCGACAGCACCTTGGCGCAAGGCTCGCCGCTGAGATTGATCAGCAGGCTGACACCCTCTTTCTTGGCGCTTGTCCGAGCCGCTTTCTGCACTGCCGGATAGTCGTCCAGCCGTTTCTCCTTGCCGGGCGCGCCAGCCGCTGCCGGCTGACCGCCCAGCACCAGCGCGCTGGCCGCCAAGGCTGCGCCGATCGGTATTTTTCCCTGCAGTAACGACATCTTGTCCCCCGTCGTTCGACTCGGGGATATAGCAGAAAGCTTAACGTTCCGCACCGGTCGCCCAATCCTAAACGGCCGCAATCTCCACCGAAAACCGGGTTGAGCTGGCCGTCGCCCGGCTTGCCCCCGAGGCTTCGAAGCCCTTCCATTGACCACTTTCCCCATGCTAGCGGCGACGCCAAGCAAGGGAGCACGTCTTGGCCGAATTCCTCCTTCCCAAGAACAGCCGGATCAAGAAGGGTCGCGAGCACCCGCCCGAAGAGGGCAAGCGCCTGCGAACATTCAAGATCTACCGCTATGATCCCGACAGCGGCGCCAACCCGCGCTGGGACCATTACACGATCGATCTCGACAAGACGGGACCGATGATCCTCGACGCTCTCATCAAGATCAAGAATGAGGTCGATCCGACGCTGACCTTCCGCCGCTCATGCCGCGAGGGCATTTGCGGATCCTGCTCGATGAACATCAACGGGCGCAACGGACTAGCCTGCACGACGGCGATCGCCGACGCCAGGGGCACCGTCCAGATCACTCCGCTGCCGCACATGGAAGTGGTCAAGGATCTCGTCCCCGACCTCACCCATGCCTATGCCCAATATGCGGCGACCCAGCCGTGGCTGAAGACCGCA
Organism: Sphingomicrobium sp.; assembly: GCA_035540655.1. Classification (GTDB taxonomy): domain Bacteria; phylum Pseudomonadota; class Alphaproteobacteria; order Sphingomonadales; family Sphingomonadaceae; genus Sphingomicrobium. The sequence goes on from DATLGC010000002.1 coordinate 11,191, forward strand.
TCGCCGGCGCCGTCCGGCAGGGAAAGGCTGCAATCGCCGGCCGACCGGGCGAAGCTCGACGGGCTCTACGAATGCATCCTGTGCTTCTGCTGCACGACCAGCTGCCCGAGCTATTGGTGGAATAGCGACCGCTTCCTCGG
>DATLGC010000003.1:0-5208 GCA_035540655.1 Sphingomicrobium sp.
CCGACCCGCTTCTACGTCCAGGAATCGATCTACGACGCCTTCGTCGAGGGCTTCGCCGAGCGCACGCGCAAGGTGAAGGTCGGCAGCGGGCTGGAGCCCGACACGCGCATGGGCCCGCTCGCCAACAAGCGCCGGCCGGAGGCGGTTAGCGCGCTGGTCGAGGATGCCAGGGCCAAGGGCGCCCGCGTGGTCGAGGGCGGCGGTCCGGGCGACAGCGGCTTCTTCTTCAAGCCGACGCTTCTCGCCGACGTCCCGCTCGAGGCCGACATCATGAACCAGGAGCCGTTCGGCCCGGTCGCCGTGTCGCGATCCTTCAAGACCCAGGACGAGGCGATCGAGCAGGCCAACCGCCTCCCCTACGGCCTCGCCGCCTTCGCCTTCACCGAAAACGGCCGCCGAGCCAACATTCTAGGCGACGCGATCGAGGCCGGGATGGTCGGCATCAACAGCTTCAACATCTCGGTCGCCGACGCCCCGTTTGGCGGGGTCAAGGAGAGCGGCTTCGGGAGCGAGGGCGGCAAGGAGGGGCTGGAGACATATCAGGTCGTCAAGGCGATCCACCAGGCGTGAGGAGCGCGTCGGCTGCACTCGTTGCATGCATCGGACTCGCCTGCTGCGCCCCGCCCTTGGTTTGGGGCAACGATGAAAAGGTAGAACAGCGATTACTCAAACTTGTGCCGTTGGGGTCGTCCCCGGACGTGCTTGAGCTGACGGCGGAGGAACGCGGCTGGGAGGTCTTCGTACGAGATGACTGGCACCACGAGGCAGGCACGCCAAGCTACTTCAATGACCATGGATCGCCGTGCCTGCATGCGGGCGGGCCGAGCAGAGTCGTGATTGTCGCGCAGTATCCTACGCCCTTTACGACAACGGTTGAGACCCAGTGGCACTTTGATCGAGAGCGTAAACTGCGTGATATCTGCATTCGAAGGACCACCAACGCGCTCTGACCTAACTGTCAGGTTCCGATCGTCTAACCCCATTTCGTCACCCCCGCGAAAGCGGGGGTCCCGCTTTCTTAATTCCCTCTCATCCGTAGCAAGGTAGCGGGATTCCCGCTTTCGCGGGAATGAGGAGGGAGATCATGGCAAGAGGCGGCTGGGTTTACATCATGGCCGACCGCTATTGCGGCACCCTCTACATCGGCGTGACCAGCGACATAGCCGCGCGTGTGTGGGCGCACCGTGAAGGGCGCGGATCGAAGTTTTGCGCCAGATACGGCCTCACCAAGCTCGTCTATTCAGAACAGGCGACGATCGAGGACGCAATCGCCCGGGAGAAGGCTATGAAGAAATGGAACCGCGCTTGGAAGATCGAGCTGATCGAGCGCACCAATCCGGACTGGGACGATCTGTTCGAGACGATTACCTACTAGTCACGTCACCCCCGCGAAAGCGGGGGTCCCGCTTGCTTGCTTGTACGAGCGACGCAAAGGCAGCAGGATTCCCGCTTTCGCGGGAATGACGGGCTGAGTAAGGGCCGCCCATGCCTTCTACCAAACCCCGCACCGGCGGCCAAATCCTCGTCGACCAGCTTCGAATCAACGGCTGCGACCGGATCTTCACCGTCCCGGGCGAAAGCTTCCTCGCCGTACTCGACGCGCTTTACGACACGCCCGACATCGACCTGGTGGTATGCCGCCAGGAGGGGGGCGCCGCCTACATGGCCGACGCCGACGGCAAGATGACCGGCCGGCCGGGCATCGCCTTCGTCACCCGCGGCCCTGGAGCGACCAACGCCTCCGCCGGAGTCCACGTTGCCTTCCAGGATTCGACCCCGATGATCCTGTTCGTCGGCGACGTCGCGCGCGGCGACCGCGACCGCGAAGGCTTCCAGGAGATCGACTTCCCGGCTTTCTTCGCGCCCATCGCCAAATGGGTGGCGCGGATCGACGATGCCCGGCGAATCCCCGAATATGTCGCCCGCGCCTGGCGGGTCGCGACCGCCGGCCGCCCCGGCCCGGTCGTCCTGGCCCTACCCGAGGACATGCTTCGCGACGAGGTCGAGGCGCTCGACCGGCCGCCGGTGCCGCCGCTCGCCGAGGAGCCCGACCCGGGCGCAATCCAGGTACTGTTCGAATTGCTCAAGGAATCCGCTGCTCCGGTCGCCATCGTCGGCGGTGCCGACTGGAGCCCGCGCGCCGGGCACCATTTCGCCAATTTCGCTTATCGCCACGGCATTCCGACCGCCGCCGCCTTCCGCCGCCAGGACGCGGTCCCCAACAATTGCGGAGTCTATGCCGGCAACCTTGGTTACGGCCCGAACCCGAAGCTGCAGCAGCGCATCCGCGACGCCGATCTGATCCTCGCCGTCGGCGCCCGGCTCGGCGAGGCGACCACCGACGGCTATTCGCTCGTCACCCCCGACCATCCCGGCCAGATCCTGGTCCACGTCCACCCCGACCCGGACGAGCTCGGGCGAGTCTATCACGCCGACCTGCCGATCTGCGCCGACATGGGCGAGTTCGCCGAGATGGTCGACGAGTGGAGCGACCCGGAGCTCGTCCGCTTCTCGGCCGGCGAGGAAGCGCATCGCGAATGGCTCGACTGGTCGGAGCCCCAGCCTCGCGAGGGCGTCGCGCTCGACCTCGGCCCGTGCGTCAAAATGATGCGCGAGCGGCTTCCCGAGAGCACCATCATCTGCAACGGCGCCGGCAATTTCTCGGGCTGGTGGCACCGCTACTGGCGCTACGGGCCGATGCCGACCCAGCTGGCGCCGACCAGCGGCACCATGGGCTATGGCGTCCCGGCCGCGGTCGCGGCCTCGTTGCGCTTCCGCGACCGGCCGGTGGTCGCACTCGCCGGCGACGGCGACTTCTTGATGAACGGCCAGGAGCTGGCGACCGCCGCGCAATATGGTGCCGAATTTCTCGTGATCGTGATCGACAATGGCTCCTACGGCACCATTCGGATGCACCAGGAGCGCGAATATCCGGAGCGGGTCAGCGGCACGGACCTCGCCAACCCCGACTTCGCTGGCCTCGCCCGCGCCTTTGGCTGCTGGGCCGAGACCATCGAGCGAACCGATGATTTTTCGCCAGCACTTGACCGCGCCCTCGATGAGAAGGGCATCCGCCTCCTCCACTGCAAGACCGACGTCGAGCAGATCAGCAACCAGACGACCATCGCCAGGCTTCGCGACAAGGCGCGCGGACCGTGAGCGACCGCCCGATCATGGAACGGGCCGGCGAACTCGCTCGCTCGGGCCGGGAGCAGGAAGCGATCCGGCTGGTCGAGCAGGCGGCTGAAGCCGGCGATGCCGATGCACAGCACGAAGTCGCGCAGTGGCGGCTGTTCGGGATTTACGGGCCCCGCGACCATCAGGCGACTCTGCGCCTGCTCGCCTCCGCGCGCGCCAAGGGCCATGTCCCCGCCACCCGGCTCGAAGCGGTGCTGGTCGGCAACGGCAGTATTGCGCCGGCCGACCCGGCGAGGGCTCGCAAGCTGCTCGAACAGGTCGCCGACCGCGACGCCGAAGCGCGGGCGCAGCTCGCCCTGCTCGACGCCATGCCGCCGCTCGAAGCCGTGGAGCAGCTGGACCGCGAGCATTTATCCGCCGACCCGCCGGTCACGCTCGTCCGAAATTTCTTGAGCCCGGCCGAATGCAGCTATTTGATCGCCAGGGCGAGTCCCCAGCTCCAGCCGTCCTTCGTCATCGACCCGCGCAGCGGCGGGCGTATCCCCCACCCGGTGCGCACCTCGAGCGGGATGAACTTCGGTCCGATCGACGAGGACCTCGTCATTCACGCGCTCAACCGGCGGATCGCTGCGGCGAGCGGCACTGCAGTCGAGAATGGCGAATTGCTTCAGATCCTGCGCTACGATCCGGGCCAGGAATATCGGCCGCACCTCGACGCGGTCGCCGGCCTCGGCAATCAGCGTGAATGGACGCTGCTGGTCTGGCTGAATGATGATTACCAGGGCGGCGAAACCTGTTTTCCCGAGCTCGGCATCACCGCCAAGGGCAAGGCGGGCGACGCCCTGGTCTTCCGCAACGCCGGGCGCGACGGCGACCCGGACATGCGGATGCGCCATGCCGGAGCGCCGGTGACCAGCGGCACCAAATGGCTCGCCAGCCGCTGGATTCGCCGCTCAACATTTTCGCCCTGGGAAAACTGACGTCGCGCCGGGGCCTCAAAGCCCGAAGGGATAGGTTTCCTCCTCGCCCGGACGCTGTTGCCCCGGAAGCGGAGTGACGGCCTTGGTTTGGTCGAACCACAGCCAGGCGTCGTACTGCTGGGGCAGGATCGCCTCGGAATAATGGCTCCAGCGCTCGGTCTCCGGGCGGTAAATAACTCCAATGTAGCGCTGGAGCCGAGGCTCCATCAGTTCCTCGATCAGCTCTTCGTCGGCTTCGCGGTCGCGCAGATCGAGCAGGAAGCGGCGCACGCCACTGTCATGGGACATGCGCTCGTAGCTGCCGGGGAGCGACGGCCGCACCGGCTTGATTCGCATCGGCTCGTCCCAGTCGTCGGCAGCGGCGACCGTGCCGCTGTGAGTGCCGAGACCGATCAGCCGCGCCTCCTCGCCGAACCGTTCCTTGGCGAGCTGCCCGATGTTGAGCTCGCCCCGCCTTCGGCCCATGTCGGTGTAAGCGGCATTGCCGATGTGGCTGTTGTGCGCCCACACAACCGCCCGGGAATCCGGTCCCTTGGCGTCGAGCAGCTGGCACAGCGTCTCGAACATGTGGGTGTCGCGCAGATTCCAGCTTTCGGCCGCGCCTTCGTACATCACGCGGTAATAGGCCTCGGCATTCTTGACGAGCCGCGCGTTGGCCTGCGCATCGAGCCACTCGTCACACTCCTCACCCAGGCAGTCGAAGCTGCGCTGCATCAGGTCGCGAAGCATCTGCAGCACCTGCACCTCGCAGCGCGCATAGCCGTCGAAGATCGCCATCCGGCCATAAGCGGCGGGATTGTCGCGCCACGGCTCGAGACAGCCGTAGCGCTGCCTGGCGATCTTCGCCGCGTCGGGGTCCTGCCGGTCGAGAAAATCGATCACCGCCCGCATCGAGGCGCTGAGGTTGTAGAGGTCGAGGCCGTAAAATCCCGCCATCTGTTCATAGGCCCGACCCGCGTTGAACTGCCGAATCCAGCGAACGAAGTCGTCGACCTCGGCATTGCGCCACATCCAGGTCGGGAAGCGTTCGAATGCGCGCTCCTCGCCCTCTCGCCCCGGCCGATGCCGGACGTATCGGTCGATGCTCGCG
>DATLGC010000004.1:0-5636 GCA_035540655.1 Sphingomicrobium sp.
GGAAAGCGGTGGGTTTCGATGCAGAAGCGCGCGGTCTGCTCGATCAGCTCGGCCACCTTCGCCAGCGGCTCGGCGCCAAGCTGGCGCGATTCGCCCTTGAGCGTATGGGCGGGGATGACGAGAGCGGTCGTATTCTGGTCGCGCATGGCCTGCTCGATCTGAGTCAGCGACTTGACCCCGTCCTCGCGGAAATAGCTGAGGATTCGGATGAAGCTCGGCCCCAGCTCGGCACGACTCTTTTCGAAATGTGCCCAGTCAATGATGTCCAGATCGCCGTCGCTCACGTGCGATGACTCCTAAATGCCGAATGCCTCCGGCCGTGGTCCCACTCTGAGCTACGCCCAAAGGGTAAAATTAGCCTTAGCGCGAACTGTCGTAGGGATTCTTTGTGGAGCGGAGGCTGAGGCGAAGCGGAATTGGTCCGAGCTTCAGATCGCGCCGCATCGAGTTTAGCAGGTAACGGCGATAGCTTTCCGGAAGCTGGTCGAGGCGCGTGCCGAAGACGACGAAGCTCGGCGGCCGGCTTTTCACCTGGGTAATGTAGCGAAGCTTGATCCGCCGTCCGCCGGGTGCCGGCGGCGGATTGGCCTCGACCGCCGCCTCGAACCAGCGGTTAAGCTCACCGGTCGTGATCCGGCGGCTCCACGAATCGCGAAGCTCGACCGCGGAGCTCAGCAGCTGGTCGACGCCCTTGCCGGTCTTGGCGGAAACGGTCAGCAGCGGCACGCCCTTGATCTGCGACAGCCCCTCCTCGAGCGCGGCCTTGATCCCGTTGAACAAGGCCGAGGCCTGGTCGGCCACGTCCCATTTGTTGACGGCGATGATCAGCGCCCGCCCTTCATCGATCACGTCGGAGGCAATGCGAAGATCCTGTGCTTCCAGTCCGCGCGTCGCGTCGAGCAGGAGGACGACCACTTCGGCATGGTCGATCGCCCGACGAGCATCGGCCGCCGACAGCCGCTCAAGCTTGTCGTCGACTTTGGCTCGCTTGCGCAGGCCGGCGGTGTCGACCAGGCGCACCGAGCGGCCGTTCCAGCTCCAGTCGAGGCTGATAGAATCGCGGGTGATTCCGGCCTCTGGGCCAGTGATCAGCCGATCTTCGCCCAGCATGCGGTTTACCAGCGTCGACTTGCCGGCATTCGGGCGGCCGACGATGGCAATCTTCAGCGGGCGCGCTTCCTCGTCGGAATCATCCTCAGCTCTGTCAGTCTCTTCGCGCTCGATATGCGGCCGGAGCGATTCGAATAGATCGACCACGCCTTCGCCATGCTCGGCGCTGATCGCGATCGGCTCGCCGAGGCCGAGCGCATAGGCCTCCAGCCTGCCGGTCTCGGCTCCGCGCCCTTCGGCCTTGTTGGCAGCGACGATTACCGGGGTGTCGCTCGACCGCAGCCAGCGCCCGATCTCCTCGTCGAGCGGGGTCAGGCCCTCGCGGGCGTCGATCAGGAACAGGGCGACGTCCGCTTCCGCGACAGCGGCCTCCGTCTGCCGGCGCATCCGTCCGGGCAGGGTCTCGGGATCTTCGTCCTCGAAACCGGCAGTGTCGATGACCCGGAAGTCCAGGCCAAGCAGCTTTCCATCGCCCTCGCGCCGGTCACGGGTGACGCCCGGACGGTCATCGACCAGCGCCAGCCGCTTGCCGACCAGCCGGTTGAACAGCGTGGATTTGCCGACGTTCGGGCGGCCGACGATGGCGACGGTGGGCAGGGGCATGCCCCCCCTCTAGCCTGACGGCGGCAGGGGTCCAGCCCCCGCCATTACGCTAGCGGAAGGCGTGAAGCCGGCCGTTATCGTCGAGAACGTACAAGGTCGAATTGGCGACCACCGGCGACAGGCTCACTCCGGCTCCGATTCCCGACTGGCTCTGAAAGGCGCCGGTAGTCGGTTCCACGTTGATCAGGGCGCCGTTCGACCCGGCGACGATCAGCCGACCGCCGGCGAGTACCGGACCGGTATAGGTGATCTGGCCGCGACGGGCGCGTTCATTCTCATAGCGCGGCAGCTGATTGATCCAGCGCACCCGGCCGTTCGAGCGATGGACCGCGATAAGCTTGGCATCTTCGGTGACGACGAAGATCCAGTCGCCCGCAACCCAGGGCGTCGAAATGCCGGCGATGTTGATCTCCCACATGCGCTGGCCGGAATTGAGCTCGAGCGCGACCATGCGGCCGCCGATTCCGAGGGCAAACACCTGGCCCCCGTCAATTACCGGGTCGGCATCGATGTCGGACAGCGAGGAAACGCTGGTCCGGATGCTGGTGCGCTGCAGTGCGTCCTGCCAGACGACGCGTCCATTTTCATAACGATAGGCATTGAGCTCGCCCGAAGAAAAGCCGGCGACGATCGTGCCCTGCGCGAATGCGGGAGCAGCGGTCCCGAAAACGCCGGCGATTTCCAGAGCGGCGGCGCTCGACCAGTTGGTTTCGCCGTTGCTGGTTTTCAACGAGTAAATCTGATTGTCCTGGCTCATCACGTAGACGGCGTCGCCGGCAACGGTCGGCTCGCCGCGAAGCGGTCCGCCGGGCCTGACCTGCCAGAGGATTCCACCATTGGTCGAATCGAGCGCGACGACATAACCAAGGCCATTGGTCGCGTAGATTCGTCCGCTGTCGTAGGCGATTCCGCCGCCGAACAGCGAACCTGTGTTGCCGCGATCGACACCGAACTGCGTGCGCCACACCTCGCCGCCTGTCTGTCCGTCGAAGGCCCGGACCGTGGCCAGCGTGTCGATTGTGAAGACGCGGCCCTGGGCAACCACCGGTGACGAGGCGAGCCTGGCGCGAACGCTGCTGCCCTGGCCGATCGAGACCGAGAATGCTCGTCCCAAGCTGGAGCCAAGCTCGACATGCCCGACCGACTTGGCGGCATTGCCGCCTGCCTGCGCCCATTCGACATTGGCGACCGGGGCGGGGAGGACCATCGGCAGGGCGGCCGTCGCGGGATCGACCTCAACCTCGCTCTCGGTCGTCAGAACCGCGACCCGCTCGCCTAGAACCGGCGTTTTCGGCGGCGCCTTGCGAATGACGCCGCAAGCGCTGGTTGCCGCCAGGGCGATCATCAGCACAGCCACTCGGGTGGAAAAGCTCTTCAACATTATCTGATCCTATTGGGCTTGTGCCGGCAGTGAGGCCGTCGCGTCGACGCCAAGCGTGCCGGCAATCTGCACCGCTCGCGAGCGTATGGTTTCAGGAACTTGCTGATCCGCCGCGATTGCCGCGAACAGCCGACCGGCTTCGTCCCGGCGGTTCTGCTTCAGATGAGCCATCGCCGTCAGCTCGCCGGCGCTTCCAAACCAGGGATTGCCGGGCTGGGTGAGCGGCTGCAGGCGGGTCACGACCTGATCCGGCGGGATGGTGTCGAATTCCAGCGCTGTCGCCCGGACGAGCGCGAGGTCGCGGTAGGCCTGCGGCAGGGACCGATCGTCGGCGATCTGGCGATAATTGCCAAGCGCGCCATTGCGGTCGTTCTTCTCTAGCGCCAACGCGGCCCCTGTGAGAAGCGCCGTCGCGCGGACGAGATCGTTGCCGGCATCGTCGAGGCCTTTTAGCCTCTGCCCGGCATTTTCGGCCCTGCCGCCGCCAATGTCGTTGAAGGCCTGCATCAGTTCTTCGGACTGAGCGGCGGTTTGCTCCTGCTGCCGATGCTGCCAGTACAGCCAGCCGCCGACCGCCGCCAGGAACAGCGCAATCGCGCCGATGAGGAGTGCGCCATATTTCTGCGCGAAGTCACGCATCTGGTCGCGGCGAAGGTCCTCGTCGACTTCGCGGGTGAATGCATCACTGGGTTCGGGAGCTAGCGCCAAGCCTGCCTCAAAGAACGGAAACTGCCATACCGTTGCTTCCTTCCCCACCGCAGATGAACGGAAGCTGGCGGCGCTTCATCTAGCGCCAACCAAGTCAAACGCAAAGCCCTACGAACCCTTCGGGCGATAGGTCTGGTCCGACGTGGGAAAAGCCCGGGATTTCACCTCGGCGGCGTAGCTGGCGGCCGCCTCGCCGATGCGCGCGGCGAGGTCGTCATAGCGTTTGACGAATCGAGGGGTGCGCTCGAACAGTCCGAGCATGTCCTCGGTGACGAGGACCTGCCCGTCGCATTGCGCCGAGGCGCCGATGCCGATCACCGGCGGCGCGACGCTACGGGCGACGTCGGTGGCGATGTCCTCCATCACCCCTTCGACGACGATGCAAAAGGCCCCGGAGTCGGCAACCGCCCGAGCGTCGGACAGGATTTTTGCGGCCTCCTTCTCCTCGCGTCCGCGGGCGCCGTAGCCGCCGAGCATGTTCACCGCCTGAGGAGTCAGCCCGACATGGCCGATCACCGGGATTCCGCGCTCGGACAGGAAGCGGATCGTGGGCGCCATCGCTTCGCCGCCCTCGAGCTTGACGGCCGCGCAGCCGGTTTCCTTCATCACTCTCGAGGCGCTTGTGAAGGCCTGCTCGGGCGAACCTTCGTAAGATCCGAACGGCATGTCGACGGCAACCAGCGCATGCCAGCTGCCGCGAACGACCGCCGCGCCGTGCGCGCACATCATGTCGAGGCTGACCGGGATCGTCGAGGGAAGGCCATAGATGACCTGGCCGAGGCTGTCGCCGACCAGCAGCATGTCGCAGTGCGGGTCGAGCAGCTGCGCCATCCGCATGGTGTAGGCGGTCAGCATCACGATCGGCTGCTCGGTCGTCCCCTCGGCTTTGCGGGCACGAAGGGCAGGGACCGTCATCCGTTTGCCGGGAACCGGCGAAGGGGTTGCACGGCTGGTCGCCGTGTCGATGGTGAAGGTCGACATCAAGGCGCGCTTTAGCGGTTTTGCTGCGCCGCCGCAAAAGCCGGGTTAGGTCCCGAACTGTGGCGGGATTGCCACCGATTGGCCGCAAAACCCATGGCGCATGTTGCCTTGCAGAAACTTTCCATGTCTAACACGGTTGCAGTGCTGCAAGATCAGTTTTGCAATCGAAGGGGTATTAAGCATGAAGAAGCAGTTGCTCACGGCTGTGGCCGCGCTCGCGGTCGCCGCGCCGGCCGTTGCGCGTGACGGAGCGCCGTACATCGGAATCGAAGGCGGTATTCTCCAGCCAGAGGACACGAAGTTCGACATCGATTTCACAACCGGGACCGTTAGCCGTTCTTATGATGATGGAATTGTCGTCGATTACAAACGCGGCCTCGATATTGGCGTCATCGGCGGCTATGATCTGGGCATGTTCCGGGTCGAGGGCGAGCTAGCTCACAAGCGGGCCCGGATTTCGGACATCACCCCGAGCACCAATCTGCTTGCCGACATCCAGCAAGTTCTCCCCGGCACGACCGAAGATGACTTTGAGTCCAGTGGGCGAATCAAGATCACTTCCCTGATGGTCAATGGTCTTGTCGATCTTGGCGCTGATGGCGGTTGGGCCGGCTATTTCGGCGGTGGCATTGGTCGCGCCTGGACCAGCCTGCTCGGTGACCGGGACAGCACATGGGCGTGGCAAGCGATCGCCGGATTCCGCGCTCCGGTCAGCGATAATATCGACGTCGGCCTCAAGTATCGGTTCTTCAACACATCGCGTCTGAGCTTCGAAGACAATTTCGACGGAGTTGCTTTCGACACGAACGGCCGGTTCCGCTCGCACAGCCTGCTAGCGAGCCTGATTTATAAC
>DATLGC010000005.1:0-2373 GCA_035540655.1 Sphingomicrobium sp.
GGATGGCGACGAGATTCTCCGTCGGCCCGTCGGGCGGCTCGCCGAGCACCCAGCGGTGAACGGTGAAGCCGAGCGGTGCCAGAGCCTGCTCGAGAATGTCGAACACGGCGCCGCTTGCCGGAGTGACGCTCGGGCAGTTGATCAGCGCGGACGCAAGCGCGATGGGGTCGATCGACATTGCGGCCGACTAGCAAAGGAAATGGACATGCCCAAGGTCGACCTCGACAGCATCGAACAGACCAACCGGACCGGCTATCCGCCGCCGTTCGACCTCCAGGTGCAGGGGCGCTTCTACCGGCGCCTTGCACCGGCAACGGGGCTGACCGACTTCGGGGTCAGCCATGTCGTGCTCAAGCCCGGCGCCTGGTCGAGCCAGCGCCACTGGCACGACGGCGAGGACGAATTCCTGGTGATGCTGTCCGGAGAAGCGATTCTGGTCGAGGATGAGGGTCGAACCGTCCTTCGCGGCGGCGATCTTGCCGCCTGGCCCAAGGGCACCGGCAACGGCCATCATTTGATCAACGAAGCTGACGAAGACTGCGTGTTCGTCGTCATTGGCGGCGGCACCCGCACCGGCGGCGGCTATTCCGACATCGACATGCTGTTTACTTCAGACGGCCGTTATACCCGCAAGGACGGAACTCCATATTGATTATTGCCTTTTCGCCGGCTGCGGGGCCGGTTGCATGTCTGCCAGAAAGCGCGTGTTCTGACCCCAGCCGATCCGCCATTGACCTTCGGACTTTGTTAGGACCAGCATCTTGCGGCTGCGGACCGACCTGTCCGGATACCGCGCATCTCCGGTGAGTGTGCTCTGGAATCGAACCACCGCGGCGTCTGGTCCGATGAACACGAGCTCCTCGAGCTGCTCGCGCTGGATGCTGTTGCGATAGACGGTCTTGTGCACTTCGTTCATCCCGGCTTCGAATCGGGCTCGGCCAGTCCACACCTCACCTGTCCACAATACCCACACCGCGTCCTCGCGAAACAGCGACGCCAGCGCGTTCATGTCATGCGTGTTCCACGCCTCTTCCCAACGCGTCAGCATCTGCAGGATCTCAGCCCGGTCAGCGGGGCGATCCTCCGCTACAGTGGGGGCTGAAAGGAAAGCGGCGACGGTCAGCGCAATGATGGCAACCAATCCGCGAAGCTGCGCTCGACGTAGAGCCATGGTTCACCTCCAGGGATTTCTGCATAGACTGGAATAGCGGTGAGGGCAGCGGGCTGCCAGCGCGTCACGCCGCCGCGCTCTCATATTGCTCGATGACCCACGGCTCGTCCTGTGCCTTGTCGATCCATTCCTGGACGTGGTCGTGGGACAGCACGGCCTTCATGTAGAGCGCGGCGAAGGGCGGCACCTGCACGCCGTAGGTGATGAAGCGGGTGACGACCGGAGCATACATCATGTCGACCGCGCACCAGTCGCCGAACAGATAATCGCCGGTCCCGCCGAAGCGCGCCCGGGCCTGGGCCCACAGCTGAAGGATCCGGTCGATCTCGGTTCGAACCTCGTCGGTCAGATCCTTCGGCGGGTAGGTGCGCCGGACGTTCATCGGCAGGTCGCGGCGCAGATTGGCGAAGCCCGAGTGCATCTCCGCCGCCATCGACCGGGCCATGCCGCGGGCATGCTCGTCGCCGGGCCAATATTTGTCGCGCCCGCAGCGGTCGGCGAGGAACTCGACGATCGCCAGGCTGTCCCAGACGACGCAGTCGCCGTCCCACAGGATCGGCACCTTGCCGAGCGACGGCGCGAACTCGTCGCCCTGGCGCCTCTTGTCCCATTCGGAATCGTAGAGCGGCACGACATATTCCTCGAACTGCTCGCCGGACTGCCTGACGGCCAGCCAGCCGCGCATCGACCAGCTCGAGTAGGCGCGGTTGCCGATGATGATCTTGAGCAAGGCGTGCGCCCTCCTACGATGTCGCCGCTTCGAGGATCAGAGTTCTTAACTCGGCGATGCCCATGCCGGTTTCGCCCGAGGTGGCGATAAGGCGGGGATGGGCGGCCGGGTGAGTCCCCGCCTCGGCCGAGGTGGCAGCGACGACCTCCGAAAGAGCGCTCGCCTTCACCTTGTCGGCCTTGGTCAGCACCAGATGGTAGCCGACGGCGGCAGCATCGAGCATCTGCATCACCTCGCGGTCGACGGGCTTGAGCCCGTGCCGGCTGTCGACGAGGATCAGCGCCCGCTTGAGCACTTGGCGCCCGCGAAGATAGTCGTTCACCAGAAAGCGCCAGCGCTTGACCATGTCTTTGGGCGCTTCGGCAAAGCCGTAGCCCGGCATGTCGACCAGCCGGATTTGCGGCGGCTTTCCGACGTCGAAGAAGTTGAGCTCCTGGGTTCGCCCAGGCGTGTTCGACGTCCGCGCCAGCCC
>DATLGC010000006.1:0-10744 GCA_035540655.1 Sphingomicrobium sp.
CACCGCAACCGGGTGGCCGAACTGAGCGGTTATTGATCGCCAGCGCCCGGATCAACTTCCTGCTCGAGCGCGGCGATCAATAACCGCTCAGTTCGGCCACCCGGTTGCGGTGGTAGTAGATGTCGCCGAACAGCTCTGACAGTACCGCCTCGCGCTTCATGTAGAGGCCGATGTCATGCTCGTCGGTCATGCCGATGCCGCCGTGCATCTGCACCCCTTCCTTGACGGCGAGATTGGCGGCGGCGCCAGCCTTGGCCTTGGCAACGGAGACGATCAGCTCGGCCTGCTGGTCGCCGCCGTCGAGCAGCTGCGCGGCCTTGAAGGCGGCGGCGCGGGCGATCTCGATCTCGCCATAGAGATGGGCGGCACGGTGCTGGAGCGCCTGGAACTCGCCGATCAATTTCCCGAACTGCTTGCGCTGCCTGAGATAGTCGAGGGTCAGGTTTGAAGCGCCGGCGGCGACTCCGACCAACTCGGCGGCAGCTCCGGCGCGGCCCGCGCCAAGCGCCCGCGACAGGGGCTGCCAACCGCCGTCGACCTCGCCGACGACGCAATCGGCATCGAGCGCGACATTGTCGAATGTGAGCCGAGCGGCCCTGGAGCTGTCGGCCAGCAAGACATTTTCGACTTCGAGGCCTTTCGACTCGCGCTCGACGGCGAACAAGGTGATTCCGTCCTTCTCGCCTGGCGAGCCGGCGGTTCGCGCCGCCACCAGCAGCATGTCGGCCGAAGCGCCCTGGACGACGAACTGCTTGGCGCCGTTGAGGACGAAGCCGTTGCCCTGCCGCTTCGCTGCCATCACCGTCGCTTCCGGGGCGTGCCGGCGGCCCTCGTCGATCGCGAGCGCCAGCACCGCTTCGCCTGACAGGATTTTCGGATACCAGCGCTTGCCGTGGGCCGTGTCCTCGATCGTCCGGGCGGCAGCGACCGCGGTCATCAGGAAAGGTGAGGGGGTCAGGTTGCGGCCGATCTCCTCGAGAACCAGCGCGGCCTCGGTCGCACCCAGGCCGAGCCCGCCGTCAGCCTCCGGGATGCAGATGCCGGCGAGGCCGAGCTCGCCGAACCGGCGCCACAGAGCGTGGCCGAAGCCGTCCTTGCAGCCGGTGTCCCGCCAGTGGCGAAGCTGCTTGGCCGGCCCGCCTTCCTCGGCGAGGAACGAGGCGGCGGTTTCCTGAAGCATTTTCTGGTCGTCGGTCAGGAGCATCGCGAAATCATTCGTACATCCTGAGCTAGTCGAAGGGCGTGGTTCCGACCGTCGTGCATCGCGCTTCGACTTCGCTCAGCACGAACGGGGGTTGTGCGGCTCATGTGCCAGGCATCCGAAGGATATGCTTGGCGACGATATTGAGCTGGATCTCGCTCGTCCCGCCCTCGATCGAATTGGCCTTGGTGCGAAGCCAGTCGCGCGCGGCCTTGCCATTCTTCGACCGCTCGCTGTTCCATTCCAGAGCCTCGGAGCCGCCGGCGGCCATGATCAGCTCGTGGCGGCGCTTGTTGAGCTCGGTGCCGGCATATTTCATCATCGACGGGCTGGCAGGGTGCGCTTCGCCAGCCTTGAACAGGACGAAGAAACGCTCGCTCATCGCCTGGAAGGCGAGCGAGTCGACGTCGAAGGCGGCGATGTCGGCCCGAAGCAGCGGATCGTCGGGTCTGAGAGCGGCGCCGAGGGCGCCGCCTGACCGGCCGAGGCCCATTCCGGCGATCATCTCGCGCTCGTGGCCGAGCAGATATTTGGCGACGTCCCAGCCCTTGTTGACCTCTCCGACCACCTGGTCCTTGGGCACCTTCACGTCGTCGAAGAATGTCTCGCAGAAGGGCGACGAGCCGCTGATCAGAAGGATCGGCCGGGTCGAAACGCCCGGGCTCGCCATGTCGAACAGAATGAAGCTGATTCCGCCCTGTTTTGACTCGCTGGATGTGCGCACCAGGCAGAAGATCCAGTCCGCCTGATCGGCATAGCTGGTCCACACCTTCTGCCCGTTGACCAGCCAGTGGTCGCCCTTGTCTTCGGCTTTCGTCTGCAGTCCGGCGAGGTCGGAACCTGCCCCCGGCTCGGAATAGCCCTGGCACCAGCGGACCTCGCCGCGAGCAATCTCCGGCAGGAAGCGCTTCTTCTGCGCCTCTGTGCCGAACTTCAGAAGCGCGGGGCCAAGCATCGAGATTCCGAAGCTGGTGAGCGGCGCCCTGGCGCCGATCCGCGCCATTTCCTCGCTGAGGATTTTGGCTTCCTCGGGCGACAGGCCGCCGCCGCCATATTCGCGAGGCCAGTGCGGCACGGTCCAGCCGCGTTCCGCCATCCGCTCGAGCCAGACGCGCTGGGCATCGGACTGGTAAGTCCAATTGCGCCCGCCCCAGCACAGGTCCTTTTCGGAAGTAATCGGCCGGCGCATCTCCTTGGGACAATTCGACTCCAGCCAGGCGCGGGTGTCGGCGCGGAAGGTTTCGAGGTCGGTCATGACGCATCCCATTTCGGGCGAATGTTCACAATGTTCACACTGACGCGCGTGCGCGAACGCACCGGCGCGCGGGACGCAGGACAGGTTGGATAGGAGGCCCTAAAATGTTGCGCGCTGTCACCCGGCCGAGCCAAGCACGGCAAATCCTATTAGGAAAGAGGAATCGACCGGCGGGATAGACGGCAGTGAACCTTCGCGGTCAGCCGCAGGCAAAAGCAAAGCGCCACTCGACGGCTCAGAATTGAACAGCCACGCCAGCAGGTTGCTCAACCCTTCGAAAGTATCTCCCGGAAATATGAATTCAATGTCTCGCGACCCCGCTCGAGCAGGTCGACATACACGATACGTTTGTCGACCTCGGCGGTTCTTCTGGTCACATATTGCCTCTCTTCAAGGTAATCCACCCAGCGCAGCGCGGTGGTGCTCGGCGCGCCCGTCCATTCAATGAGGCGGCCGACAGACAGCCTGCTCCCGTGAAAATCGGCGACGTAGAGCGCGAGGAGCACGTCCCAGGCGGCCTCGGCGAACATAACCGGGTTGAAATAGCTGGCCCGCCGCCTGCGCTCATGCAGCATCAGGCTCGCCTTGGCGGCGAAAGCAGCGCGTTCCTTGATCGGATCAAGCCGCTTCTGGACCTCTGCGGCAGACGGATTTGTGTCAGGTGAAGCCGTTGCCTCGGGGGCAATCAACATGGAAAGCAGCCGCGCAGCGTGGCGTGCGTCCTCGCCGGAAAGGCTGACGACCTTTTCTGACACGCCTCTGCCACCAGACTTTCCGGACTCTGCCCCATTGGTCGGCGGTGCGGTTGAGCTTGCGCCAATCTCTCTGCCCGTTCCGAGCCCATTGTCGTTGATTGAAGCCGCCATAACGGAGGGATAACGCCAAACAATCCAGAATGGGGATTGGCGAAATAGTCCGAAATGGACGGAAAACGGGTAAGATTGATCACGCCGGCCGAACCTCCAACGGTAGTTAGCGGGTGAAAAGCACTTATCAACGCCGGGTTCCCGATGCGGCGCGATCGAAACTAACCTTCAGAAATCGCTGGCCGAAAACCGACCCAATCTGGTACACCCCGCAAGAAGATCGTTAAAAACCCGTTTACCCGAGGTGACACTATCTCCGAAATTGAATAAGTGGGGGCCTAGGCTCGGAGATCACTCATGTCAGAAATTATGGCCTTTCGGGGAGCGCGCCCAGGCGTTCGCCGGCAGCGGCGCAAGAAAGATTTGCTCGGCGCATTGTCACTGATGAAAGAAGCGCTCGACCTTCTGGATGAGGAAAAGGTCCGGTCGGACGTCGGCGCGCATCTCGATCTGGCCATTCACCATCTTCGCAATGTGATCGACCAGCAGCAAGGCTAGAGCAGCTGCTCGGTGGCTGGCGTTGCAGCGAAGAGAGCATCCAAATTTGCCACGGCGCCGGGTGAAAGCCTCACGAACACGCGCCTAGCGTCCATCGGGTCGTTGCTGCGCAGGACCAGGCGGTGCTCCTCGAGGAACCGGAGCCACCGAAGTCGCGTCGTGGGAGGCACGTCGGCTTCGTGACCAAGGCTCGTGATTGACATGCGGCGCTGCCCCAACTCCGCTGCATATAGTTCCAGAAGAATATCCCAACCCGGTTCTGCGAAGAGCTCTCCAGGCAGGAATTTTGCGCGGTTACGCCTCGCCCGTATGATGGCCATCACTCGTCGCTCCGTTGTCGGCGACGATTCCTGCCGAAGGGCATCCACTAATTGGGTCGACATCGGGGTGGGCGAAGGCATTTCCGGTCTTCGCCTGCGCGGTCTGCCATGCCTGAATCCCGCTGACGCGCGTCGGTGTCTGGGCCGAAATGTAACAAGTTGGCACCCGTGAGAACGCGTGTGATGGCGCGATTTGAAGGGCTAATGGATAACCTCCAAACATGGACGAAGACCCATCCATGTCGGATACAACGACAAGCTTGCGAGATGCGACCTCAAGGGGTCATAACCCAATTCCAACGCGCCGTGGCTCGCGCCATTTGATCTGCGGAAAAAGTCGCTCCGCCTCTTCCCGGGTCAATGTCAGCCGCTTCAAGGTCGGCGGTGTATAGGGCTTTTTCGGACTCGCCATAATCCAGCTCCGTTTTACTGCGCGCGGTTAGATTCGGACGTCAGTTATGGACGGCGAGCCGGTTGGGGCGAAGCAATGCAGCCCAATTCGGATGGATTGTTTGCAGCCATTGCGGTTTTGGGTAACGAGTGGCCCACGTGCCGACTCTGAGGCTCGCAACGGGGCGAGCGGCGCGGTGGGTTCCGCTGCTTCGAACCGGTTCCTGCCGCGCCTGACTTGCCAGGCCCATTTCCGTCTTCAATGCCACTCGACGTCGGGCTGGCGACAAGCCCAGTCGGGCGCGATCCGCGGGGGCCAAGCCAAGCGCGGCAAACCTATTACGAAAGAGGGAATCGGCAGCGTCCGACCGGTCAGGGCCGTTCCGAGCGGCGCGGCGTTCATCCTGCAATCATTGTCGGCCTGGCAGGCTCGGCCCATGAATTGGGGGCCGGCAACAGTTTTGGGGCTGACG
This sequence comes from Sphingomicrobium sp., assembly GCA_035540655.1. Taxonomy (GTDB): domain Bacteria; phylum Pseudomonadota; class Alphaproteobacteria; order Sphingomonadales; family Sphingomonadaceae; genus Sphingomicrobium. Next base: position 5,004 of record DATLGC010000006.1, read on the forward strand.
GCGACAGCGGTTGCCTCGGGCGCAGCGCCCCAGGCGCTTCCCGAGCGCTGCCCCGGCCTGTCCGCCGCCGATCGGGCGGCAATAGAGCAGGCCGAAAAAGACCGCACAATCTATGCCGAACTGATCTGGTATTCGCGTGAGAATTGCGTTTCCCTGGCCGAAGCCAGGCGGCGGATGGACATTCAGCTCCGCGATTCGATCGGCCCGGAAACCGAGCCCGGCGGTCCGCCGCCGGCGCCGCCGGACAGCATCGGCGGCCTCAGCCGAGCGCTCGAGCAGAAGGAAGCAGCGACCTTCGCCGGAATGTGGATCGAGCACCAGCCAGCCTATCGCGTGGTGGTCGCCTTCGCTCGCGATGCTGCGGCGACGCTCCGCCAATATACCAGCGATCCGCTGTTCGTCCCGCTGGAGCGGCCCGGCCCGACACAGGCCGAGCTGCGTGCGACCCGGGAACGGGTGTCGCGGGAACTCGACCGCCTCGGCGCCCGCCCGTCGATGTCGAGCTCGGACAGCAAGACGGGACGGGTGGAGATTGCTGTCCTTGGCGACCTCGGGCCGTTCCGAGCGGCCGTCGCCCGCGGCGAGGTGGACTTGCCGCCCTACGTGGACATCCGCGAACCGGGCCCGCTCCGGTTTGCTGCGCCGCCGCTGCCGCCCGACTGGCAAACCATTGTGAAAGCGTTCCCCAGACAGAAACTGCGGAGCGGCGGGCCTATTCCGGACATTCTTCGCACCGGCACGGTGGTGCTGGAGGGCGGCTGCCTGCGCCTCAAGGGCGAGCGGCAGAGCCGGGTGATCGTCTGGCCCAATGAAGCGGCGCTCGATCTCGTCAGTCAGCCGGGAACAGTCCGGATCGTCAATCGCATGTCGGGCAAGAGCATCGAGGCCGGCAAGCGCGTCGACCTCGGCGGCAATTCGGGCGAGCTTGCCGCCGATACCGAGATCATCGATACCGATCCGGCATGCCCCGGCCCCTATTTCAGGATCGGCAATTTCGGGCCGCTGGAGCCGATCGAGCAAGCCGAGATCGAGGGCCTGGCGACCGCATTCCAGCAGCAGCGGAACATGCCTCGAGCACAGGCGCTGCGGCTGGCGCGCGAGGAGAAAGCGCGCGAGGAGCGCTTCTATGAGCTCGGACAGCGCCTGCTTCGGGAGGCGCCGGAAAGCTATGCGGGGGTATATTCCTATCAGGGCCGAGCGACGATCAAGTTCAGCCGCGATCCGCAAGCCGAATTTCGGCGGCTGGTGCCGGCCGATCTGCGCCCGTTCGCCAAGGCCGAGCGCGTGCCGCGGCCGCTGGCTGCCCTCCAGGCGGAACGGAAAGCGTTCCTCGACGAGGTCGAGCGCCTCGCGATTTCCGCCACCGCTTATGAGGATATCGAACTGGGGCGGATCGTCATTGCAGCCGATGACCTTCGGCTATTGGCGCGCGCCGCGGCCGCGGGACAGGTCTCGTTTCCGGCAGGTGCCGCGATCCAGAGCAGTGGCGCGATGCCGGAACGTGCCCACAGCGAGAATGGCCTCGAGACGCTCAACCGCCGGCTCGAGGCGGTGCCAGACTGGGCCGAGATGCGCTCGCTGGTCGAAGCCACCAATGTCCCGGGCTTCCTCGTGACGTACAAGAAGGAGGAGCCGGACCGCCCGCCGACGCGCGGCCAGTCGCTCGAGATCACGCGTTTCCTCGTTTCTGCCGGCTACACAGCGGAAGATTTGAAGGCTCTGCACGCCGAAGGGCTGTTCCCGGCCCGGGCTTATGTCGAGCAGAACGGCCGGGCGACACCGGCGAACCGGGCTCTGCTGGCGCGGGAGGTGGTCATCGCCGAGGTGCTGGAGGTGAGGCCGGAGCTGCTCGGCGACGGCTATCGCACGACGGTCCGCCTGCGGGTCGCAGAAGGCCTCAAGGGAGATTTGCAGCCTGGCGACGAGGCGCTCGTCCGGTTCATCTCGGGGCCGGGGGCGGACGGCAAGTTCCACCAGCCCAACTTTGAACCGGCGCTGCTCGCGGGGCTGCCGGACGCGATGCAGCCGGGCAGCCGCTGGCTGATGTTCCTGTCGGAGGGAATGCTCGCTCGTGAGGCGGCGCTGGTCGGAAAGGCTACCACCGCTTCAATCAGCGGGACGAAGGTGATGGTGCCGATTTACGGCGCCTGGCCGATCAAAGGCGGAGATATTGGCGCGACCTACGCCGAGCCGTTGCCCGGCAGTCTCGCCGCGGTCCGCGCGCTGCTCAAGCCGATCGATGCGGCGTTCGACCGCGCCAGTCGCAAGCGCGGCGTGCCGCTTCAGCGACGGGTCGTGCCCTGAGGCGGGCGATCAATCACATCAGAACTCGACCCATTTCGAACATTCGCTCACGCCACTCTTGACTTAGGTGGCCGCGCAGCGGCAGCTTGAGACGGGGCGCGCTCTGCGCCCCGGGGGGAATTCAATGCTATACAAGATCACTGCGGCGTCATTGCTGCTATTCGCCATGCCTGTCGGTGCCCAGACAATCGTAAGTCCAGCGCCTGCGGCCGCGACGGCGCAAGGCCAGAATGCAAAAGTTGTCGAGCAGCAAAGTTCAGGCAACATATTGCGTGCCGGCGCACCCGTTCCGGTCGCGCTTTCCCAAGCCCTGACGACCAAGGGGAAGACCCTGAAAGTCGGTCAGCCGGTCCAGCTGGAAGTCGCTCAGGATGTGATGCTGAATGGACGTGTCGTGATACCGGCGCGCAGTCCGGTCGAGGGCGTTCTGACCCACGTGCGCAACAAGGGCATGTGGGGCAAGTCGGGCGCGATCCAGCTGGCAATCAAGTCTGTGACAATCAACGGCACCAAGGTTCGCCTCAAAGGCGAGATGGATGACCGCGGCGAGACCGGCACCGCCGGTGTCGTTGGCGCAATCGTCGCGCTGCCCGTCGCCGGGTTTTTCGTCACCGGCACGAGCGCCGAAATGCCACTCAACATGCCCGGCCGCGCCTTCCTCGACGAGGATATCGCGCTCGCCCCGGCGCACTGAATCCAACTGGATCACCGAGCAAAGGACAAAGGCCAGAGGAGCGGACACGTTCCTCTGGCCTGAAGCCAGTCCACCCGTAGTAATTGGCAATCGCCCCGCAAAAACATTCTGAAGAGGCGATCAATGCCACTCGACGTCGGGCTGGGGATCGAGCTCGCGGGCGGCGTGGATCACGTCCTCGAGGTTGACCGGCTCGTCGTAAGGATCGTCGTCGAGCTCGGTGACCCGCTTCAGGCGCCGCTGCCATTTGTGAAGCGCCTCGACGTACGGGACGAACGGCTTTCGCATCAGCGATCCGTCCGGTAGCTCCTCGACGTCGGCGATGCCCATGTGCAGCCATTCGCCGCTGTGCCAGTCGGTCATGTCGACCGCCGGGAACATGCAGATGCCGTGCAGGTCGACTCCGCGGTTCACCGCCGCAAGGCATTCCTCGACCATGTCGTTGAGCCAGTCGGGACGGCCGCCCTTGAGGCCGGAGGTCTCGGCGACGATGCACGGCCGCTTGTAGCGCGCCCAGGCCTCCTCGATGAGATCGGAGACCGGCCGGATTCGGTCGTCGCCAGGCTCGAGCGGCTCGTGCGGATCCTCGGTGCCGGTGAATTCCATCTGGCCGAAGCTGTATTTGTTGAAGCCGAGGATATCGATCAGCTCGGGACTGCCGCCATATTCGGGGTGCTTGCGGCCCGAGATCACGTCCCAGGCGAGGTAGGAATCGTCGTAGCTTTCACACCGCGCCGCCTCGGCAAGGTCGGGCCGGCCGCGCGGCGGGACGATCCACACGATCGGATCGATGTGGACGAAGCGGGCGTCGGGGAAATCCTGGCGGATCGCCTTGCAGGCCGAGATATCGGCGCGGGCGAGGGCGAGGGTGAAGCGGCGGCGATATTCGGCGGTCTTGCCGAACGGCGCGCACCACGCCCACTGGCCGCCCATATAGCCCCAGAAGGTCGGCTCGTTCATCGGCGTGAAGCACAGAGGCCCGTGGTGGGCGCGATCGGCGACATGGCGGGCGGCCGCGCGGGCATAATCGGTGAAGCGGCGGACGAAGGCGTCCGACAGGGGGTCGAGGTCGCCCGGATAGCCGTAATGGCACAGGTCCCAGATCGGCAGGATCTGGTGGCGGCGCTGGGCGGCGAGAAAGGGGTCGATGCAGGAAAAGTCGTATTCGCCGGTGCCGCGATCGATCAGCGGCCAGGGAATGCCCTCGCGAACGACGGCGATGCCGAGCGGGCGGAGCATCGCATAATCCTCGTCGGCGTGGCTGTAATGGCGAAGCTCGGCGGCGAGGTCGCGGCGGCCCTGGTCCTTCCAGTCGAAGGTCGAGCATTCGAAGCCCGAGAGGAAGAAGGTCGGGAAGATGCTGCTTCGTCCGGGCATTGGTCCCCTACGCGCGAAGGGCGCGGCGGTTGCGGCGCCGGCGGCGGGCGCGCCCTTGCCACCATCGCCGCCACGGCTTAGCGGGTTTTCAAACGCAACGCGTTGCCTGGCAGGGGAGAAGCGCGGCCTTGGACTTCGACCTTACGGAACGACAGGCCCATTTTCGCGATCGGGTTCGCCAGTTCATGGACGCGTATGTCCGGCCGCGAGTCGGCGAATTTCACCGGCAGCTAAGCGAGGGCGACCGCTGGCAGCCCATCGGGGTGATCGAGGAGCTCAAGCCCAGGGCGCGCGAGGCGGGGCTGTGGAACCTGTTCATGCCGCCGGGCGGCGCTCTCCAACATGTCGACGAGAGCTTCGAATTCGAGGGCGAGCGGCTGACCAACCTCGAATATGCGCTGTGCGCCGAGGAAATGGGCCGGGTCCACTGGGCGAGCGAGGTGTTCAACTGCTCGGCGCCCGACACCGGCAACATGGAGGTGCTCCATCGCTACGGCACGCTCGAGCAGAAGGACGAATGGCTGGCGCCGCTGATGCGGGGGGAGATCCGCTCGGCCTTCCTGATGACCGAGCCGCAGGTGGCGTCGTCGGACGCGACCAACATCGAGTGCGAAATCCGCAAGGACGGCAACGAATATGTGGTGAGCGGCCGCAAATGGTGGTCGAGCGGCGCGGGCGACCCGCGCTGCAAGGTCGCCATCCTGATGGGCAAGACCGACCCGTCAGCCGAGACTCACAAGCAGCAGTCGATGATCCTGATGCCGATGGACGCCGAGGGCATCACCGTCGAGCGGCACCTGACCGTCTACGGCTATGACGATGCGCCGCACGGCCACATGGAAATCCGGCTCGACAATGTCCGCCTGCCGCCGTCGAGCCTGCTGCTCGGCGAGGGGAGGGGCTTCGAGATCGCCCAGGGGCGGCTGGGGCCGGGGCGGATCCACCATTGCATGCGGATCATCGGCGCGGCCGAGGAGGCGCTGAAGCTGATGTGCCAGCGGCTGCAGAGCCGGGTGGCGTTCGGCAAGACAATCAGCGAGCACAGCATCTGGGAGCAGAGGGTGGCCGAGGCGCGGATCGAGATCGACGCGACGCGGCTGCTGTGCCTCAAGGCGGCGGACATGATGGACAAGGCCGGCAACAAGGCGGCAAGGGCCGAGATCGCGATGATCAAGGTCAAGGCGCCGCGCATGGCGCTGAAGGTGATCGACGATGCGATCCAGGCGTTCGGCGGCGCCGGGGTCAGCCAGGACACGCCGCTCGCGGCGAGCTGGGCAGGGATCCGCACCCTGCGCCTCGCCGACGGGCCGGACGAGGTGCACAACCGGGCGATCGCGCGGCTGGAGTTCAAGAAGCATGTTTAGTT
>DATLGC010000007.1:0-6201 GCA_035540655.1 Sphingomicrobium sp.
CCCCAGTCACCTAACCCGGCCGTCAAGATTACTGTTGGCGAGCCCGATCCCATGCAGAGCAGATTGATCGTCCTGGTCCCGTCGACAGGAGCTGCATGCCCGCTCAAATACAACTGCTGGCCGGCTTCTTCGACGCTGTCGCTCGCAATTGCGCCGGTTGTCGCGGACGCCAGCAGAGCCAGGGCAGCAAGCAATTTGCTCCTCGGTCCAACGGTGTACTTCTGAGCAGGGTTCAGCACTTGCCACTCGCGCAAATTGAAACCGCTGCAGCAAAACAAAGAACTTTCCTCATCATCCTTCCCTCTCTCGGTCGCGCGCAAGACGCGAGGATCAAGCTGCCCGACGGGGCAGAAAACCGCTGACCCTTGGCCAACGATATGCCTTCCCGCGCCGCGAAAAACGGCAAAGAGGCGTCAATTCAGGACAGTCAGGCGCCGGAGCTGGCGCGATACTCGTTGGGGACCACGCCGACGATCTTGCGGAACGCCCGCCGCAGATTCTGCTCATCGGCGAACCCGCATTCGCGCGCGACCAGCTTGAGGCTTGCAGGTCCGCTCTCGAGGCGTCTGCGCGCTTCCTCGACACGCAGCAGCAGCACATATTTGGCCGGCGGCATCCCGATCCGTTCCTTGAACTCCCGGGAGAAATGGCGTTCGCTCATTCCCGCTTCCTCCGCCAGCCGTTCAACGGAGAGATCTTCAGCAAGATGGTCCAGCATCCAGATCTGGAGCTTGCCGAAGCGATCGTCGCGCCGTTCCGCTTCGAGGTACCGGCTGAACTGTCCCTGCCCGCCTGGGCGCTTGCGGTAGATGACCAGCTCCTGTGCGACGGCCAGCGCCGTGGCCTTGCCCCAGTCGGCCTCGACGATCGACAAAGCGAGGTCCATGCCCGCCGTGACTCCCGCCGAGGTCACGACATTGCCGCTGGAGATATAGAGGGCATTGTGGTCGACCTCACAATCGGGCGCCATTCGCGAAAGCTCGTCACAATAGGCCCAGTGGGTGGTTGCCCGCCGTCCGCTGAGCAGGCCGGCCGCGGCGAGTACCATCGCGCCTGTGCAGACGGACCCGATCCGGCTGACGCGCGTCGATTGAGCCTTCAACCATTCCAGAAGGCGCGCATCGCCAGCCGGGCCCCTGAATCCGATTCCGCCGCTGACCAGCAAAGTATCCACCCGATCCACCTCCTCGAAGGCACGCGGCGCGATCACTTCCAGTCCATCGGACATCCGCACCGGCCCCGCGGTCGCGGCTGTGATCTCAACCGTATAAGCGGGTGTTGAGATCGGAGCGTGGTCGTTCAGCCAGCGGGCGGCGCGCGAAAACACTTCCAGTGGACCGGCGATGTCGAGCAGCTGCGCGTCGGGATAGGCAAGCATGACGACGTGATGAGGCACGGCGTCGATTTTCCCCTCTACACGGAATTCCTCGTCCATTCAGGGTCGTCCCGCATGTCCATCGCCAGAGGATGCCCATTAAGCGATGGCGTGAAAAGCCGCCAGATTGTCCTGCATGCGTGAGCTGTCCCAGAGTAGGCCGCTGTTGAGGCGAACTTACCGGACCCCGCGATTTCGACCGGGAATCTTTCACAACGCGGACGGCACCGGGAGGGGGACGACGGGGAGCAGCCAGGGTGCGGGTCGCGGCCATTTCCGACATTCACGGCAATCTCGACGCACTCGAGGCGGTCCTCGCCGACATCGCCCGCCGGGGAGCGGATCTTATCGTCAATCTCGGCGACATCGTCTCGGGGCCGCTTCAGCCCGTGGAGACGGCGGAGCGGCTGATGGCTCTCGATCTTCCCACCATCCGCGGCAATCACGAGCGCCAGCTGCTCACCCTTGCTCGGGACAGCATGGGCGAATCCGACGCCTTTGCCCATAAGCGGCTGACGCCTCTCCAGCGGCAATGGCTCGCCAGTCTCCCCGCGACGCTGACACTGGAGGGAATCTTCCTTTGTCACGGCACTCCCCAAAGCGACGTCGGCTACTTCCTTCACACCGTCGAGCCCGAAACGGTTCGGCCAGCTTCCTCCGCCGAGGTGCGCGAACGGGCCGCCGGACGCCGGGAAGGCTTGATCCTGTGCGGTCACACCCATCTGCCGGCCGTCCGGCGGCTTGGGGACGGGCAGCTTGTCGTCAATCCCGGATCGGTCGGGCTCCAGGCTTATCGGGATGAGCGCCCCTATCCCCATATTGTCGAGAACGGGTCGCCCCACGCCCGCTATGCGATCGCCGAGCGCGACAGGGACGGAGTCTGGAGAGCCGAGCTTCTCGAAGTTGATTACTGCTGGCGCATGCCTGCCTGGCTTGCCAGCGAACACGGGCGGCTGGATTGGGTGCATGCCCTGCGCACGGGGCGCCTGCCGGCGAGCCTGTGCGATGGGGAGCAGGAATGATGCGCCTCGGCAAGGGACCGTTCGAGGGGCTGGCTGTCCGGCTTGAACCGCTCGGCCGTCATCATCGCGAGGCGTTGCGCGAAGCGCTGAACCGCGACCCAGAGTGCTGGGACGTGCAATATTCCAGGGGAGCGAGCGACCATTTCGAGAGCTACTGGGCGGGCTTGACCTCTGGCCGGGCGCGCACGGCCTTTGCAGTCCTGCTCCGCAGCTCAGGCCGGCTCGTCGGCACCACCAGCTACCTCGACGCCTCACCCCGCGATCGGAGCGTCGAGATCGGCTCGACCTATTATGTCCCGGAGGTACGCGGCGGCGTCGTCAATCCGGAGACCAAGCTCCTGCTACTGACCCATGCGTTCGATCGGGGCGCTCACCGGGTCCAGTTCTCGATCGACGGCCGCAATGCGAGAAGCCAGGCCGCGGTCGCGAAGCTTGGCGCAGTTCAGGAGGCCGTGCTCAGACGTCATCGGGTGACCTGGACCGGGCACGTCCGCGACACCGTCATCTTTTCGATCGTCGACCGGGAGTGGCCCGATGTCAGATCTCGCCTGCATCGGCGCGTTCTGGCGGCGCTTGATCACGCCGGCCGCGGGACGGGATCGTCTACGACCGCCGATCTGCCATCCGCAGAGGGGGAAGCGCCGCCAAGTCCGTCGTCCGAGGAATTGGCTGCGTCTCGCGGGCATTCAACCCCCTCCACTGCCGGATAACCGGGAAAAGGAGTCTGCCAATGTCCGCCGATCTTCCAGTGGCAATCATCGGGGCGGGCCCCGTCGGGCTTGCCGCGGCGGCTCATCTTGCCGAGCGAGATGTTCCGTTTCTGCTGCTCGAACAGGGGCCGTGCGTCGGTCAATCGGTCCAGTACTGGAGTCATGTCCGCCTGTTCTCGCCGTGGCGCCTGAACATCGATCCGGCGGCGGCAAGACTGCTTGGGACCACCGGTTGGCAGGCGCCCGACCTGGACCATCTGCCCACCGGCGCCGACCTGCTGTGGGATTATCTGGTGCCGCTCGCCGATCATCCCTCCATCGCCTCGCGCCTGCTGCTCAATGCACAGGTCGTCGCTGTCGGCCGCAAGGACATGGACAAGGCGAAGAGTGCGGATCGCGATCGGCAGCCCTTCGCGATCCGGCTGTCCGACGGAAGAAGGCTCGAGGCCCGCGCGGTCATCGATGCATCCGGCAGCTACTTCAGTCCCAACCCGCTCGGCTCGGACGGAAATCCAGTCCCGGGCGAAGTCGAGCACAAGTCACGAATCCATTACGGAATTCCCGATCTTCACTCGGGCCATGGGGCCCGCTACGAGGGCCAGCGTGTCCTGGTCGTGGGCGCCGGCCATTCGGCTATCAACGCCATCGTCGACCTCGTCGAGCTGCGCCGAGGGGATCCGAAGACCAGGATCCAGTGGGCGTTGCGCAGAGGGACACTCGACGGCCTGTTCGGCGCCGGTGATGCAGATTCGCTTCCAGCGCGGGGTGCGCTCGGCGCGCGGGCGCGCGCGGCAATCGAGGCCGGAGAGGTCGACGTGCTGGCGCCGCTGCGATATCCGCCCTTCGACCAGCGCCACGCGGCGTGATCGTAGACGGCGATCTGGCAGGCTGTGATTTTTCAACGGTGGTGGACGAGATCATCGTCGCGACCGGTTATCGACCCGATCTTGCCGCTCTTCGTGAGGTCCGGCTGCGGCTGGACCCCGCGCTCGAGGCTGCCGACGCACTGGCTCCGCTGATCGACCCGAACCTTCACAGCTGCGGCAGCGTGCCGCCGCACGGCTACAGGGAGCTCAGCCATCCCGAGCGGGATTTCTTCATCATCGGCATGAAAAGCTACGGCCGGGCGCCGACCTTCCTGATGGCGACCGGCTATGAACAGGCGCGTTCCGTCGCCGCGGCGCTGACGGGTGATTTCGAAGCCGCGGCGCGGGTCGAACTAGAGCTTCCCGGAACCCGCGCCTGCAATCGCACTGTGCCGGCGGCACTGCCGCCGGCAGATGCCGACATTCTCGCCCGAGGCAGGTGATGGATTCCCCCGCAGGCCCTACCGAGGATCCGTCGCACCGCAATCTCGCCTGGAGAATGGCGCTTGCCCAGCTCATCACCTGGGGTGTCATCTACTACAGCTTCACGGTCTTCCTCATTCCGATGGAGCAGGAGCTGGGATGGTCGCGCACCTCCCTCACCGGCGCACTTGCCCTCGGACTCATAACCTCCGGGCTGGCGGCGCCGTTCGTCGGCGGATGGATCGACCGACGCGGCGGCCGCGAAATCATGACCCTCGGGACAATTCTGGCGGCAGCGATGGTTTCCACCTGGGCATGGGTGCCGAGCTATGCGATGTTCTGCGCGGCCTGGATCGGCCTCGGCCTCGCCCAGGCAATGACGCTCTACGAGCCGGCCTTCGCCGTGCTTCATCGCGAACTCGGCTCCCGCGCGCCCGCGGCCATTGCCCGGGTGACGCTGGTTGCGGGCTTCGCGAGCACGGTCTTCATACCTCTGAGCTACTGGCTCCTTGCAGCGGTCGGCTGGCGCGGTGCGGCACTGACTCTGGCCGCCATCGTTCTGCTCTGCTGCGCTCCGCTCTACTGGCAGCTGCCTCGTCAAAAACCCGCAACTCCGGAGACGCAGCAGCGCACTCGGACGCCGATCCGCCAGGCCGCGAGAAGGCTGGCATTCTGGGGTCTGCTGGTGACCTATGCGACGGGCGGCCTGCTGTTCGGGGCGATAACCTTTCACATCATTCCGCTCCTGCTCGAGCGGGGCCTCGCGGACGCAACGGTGGTGGCCATCGTCGCCTCGATCGGGCCGCTGCAGGTGCTCGGGCGGCTGGCGATTCTGTTCGTGTGGCGCGACCTTGGCGCACGCCGGCTGGGGCGGATCGTGACCACCGGCCTTGCTCTTTCCATCCTTGTCCTCATTTGCATTCCCGGGCTCACCGGGGCGGTCGGCTTCGCGCTGCTCTATGGAATGTGCAACGGCATCAGCACGATCCTTCGGGGAATCGCCGCAGCAGAACTTCTCGGCCGCGAAAATTTCGGATCGATCAACGGGATTCTCACGACACCGGCGTCCTTCACCAAGGCGGCCGCGCCGGCAATCGCCGGCGCCCTCTGGGCCGCGGGCGGTTACTCGCTGGTGCTCTGGTGCCTGCTAGCCGCGGCGGCCGTGTCGGTGGCGGCCTTTTGGGCAGCGACTGCCGACAAGCGAACCGAAATTGGCGAAACGCAGTTCAATTCCTGCTGACGGATCGTTCTTAAAAACAGCCGCATCTGCAACAAGGCACATTGTTCCGCACTCGTCCGAGCCGTCCTCAACGTCGGTGTGCGGCGACAAGCGCCAGACCAATCAACAGCCCGATGCCGCCCAGCACCGTAAGGGCCAGGGAAATCAGTCCCGCCAGAGTCAACCAGTCCGGTCTGCCATTCATTCCGTCAGGCCGTCCGCAGCATCAGCAAGTGTTGGGAACAGGCCGCGCACTGCCGAGGCGCGCGACGGAAGATGTTCGACGACTCCTGGAGCAGGCAGCCGCCCGGGCAAGTCCTTCGAACAGCCGCCGACCGTCGGCGCGGCCATGGGCGGCCTCGATAGCCCGCTCCGGATGCGGCATCATGCCAAGGACATTGCCGGCGGTGTTGAGAATTCCGGCGATGCCGCGGGCGGATCCGTTCACGTCGCCACAATAGCGAAAAACGACCCTCCCCTCGCCCTCCAGCCGGTCGAGCGTCGACTGGTCAGCGGTATAATTGCCGTCGTGATGGGCGACCGGAATCACGATTTCCTCGCCGGCCCGATAAAGGGCGGTGAACAC
>DATLGC010000008.1:0-8213 GCA_035540655.1 Sphingomicrobium sp.
GGGCGCTTTTCGAATACTTCGTCGATGATGCCGAATTCCTTGGCCTCGTCGGCTTCCATGAACTTGTCGCGGTCCATCGCCTTCTCGATCTCCTCGATCTTCTGGCCGGTATATTTGGCGTAAAGCGAGTTGAGCCGCGAGCGCATCCGCAGGATCTCGCGGGCCTGGATTTCGATGTCGGCGGCCATGCCCTGGGCGCCGCCCGAGGGCTGGTGGACCATGATCCGGCTGTTGGTCAGGGCGATCCGCATCCCCGGCTCACCGGCGGCGAGCAGGAAGCTGCCCATCGACGCCGCCTGGCCGATGCAGACGGTGCCGATCTTGGGGCGAATGTACTGCATCGTGTCATGGATCGCGAGGCCGGCCGTGACCACTCCGCCCGGCGAGTTGATGTACATGAAGATGTCCTTCTTCGGGTTCTCGGACTCGAGGAAGAGCAATTGGGCGGTGACGAGGCTGGCCATATGGTCCTCGATCGGGCCGGTGATGAAGATGATCCGCTCGCGAAGCAGCCGCGAGTAAATGTCGAAGCTGCGCTCGCCGCGGTTCGACTGTTCGATGACGATCGGGACGAGCTGCGAGACGATGTCGGGATGATCCATGATTATGCGCGGGTCCTTCCAGGTTTGGAGCGGCCTACATCGGGCCGAACGGCGGGCGGTTCAAGCGCCGACGGAGGGGCTGTGGAACGGCGAGAGGCCCCTCCACCACCCTTCGGGCGGTCCCCCTCCCCTGCATTTGCAGGGGAGGATGGCGGTACCGGCGCAGGCAAAGCGAGGTAGGCGAGGCGGCGCATCTCGCGGCGGCCGCGGGTGACGGTGTCGAGGATCAGGCCGGTGAAAAAGCACAGGACGGCGACGATGGTCATTCCGGTGACGAGGATCGCGGTCGGAAGGCGCGGAACCAGGCCGGTTTCGGCGTAGGTCAGGATCAGCGGGATCGCCAGGAGCAAGGCGGCGATGAGCAGGAGCGCGCCGATCGCGCCGAAGAACAGCACCGGCCGCTCGATGCGGTAAAGGGTGGCGATGGTCTTCAATATCCGCCAGCCGTCGGAAAAGGTCGACAGCTTCGAGGCCGAGCCTTCGGGCCGCGCCCCGTAGGCGGTCTCGACCTCGCCGACCGGCATTCGAAGCTCGAGCGCGTGGACGCTGATCTCGGTCTCGATCTCGAAGCCGGAGGACAGGACCGGGAAGCTCTTGACGAAGCGGCGCGAGAAGACCCGGTAGCCGGAGAAAATGTCGGAGAAGCTTCGGCCGAAAAGCCGGGCGAGAAGGCCGGTGAACAGCCGGTTGCCGAGCACATGGCCGCCGCGATAGGCTTGCTTCGCCTCATGGCGGCGGGTGCCGACGACCATGTCGAGCTGCTCGGCCACAAGCAGATCGACCATCGCCGGGGCGGCGCCCGGATCATAGGTCAAGTCGCCGTCGGCCATGACATAGACGTCGGCGTCGACGTCGGCGAACATTCGGCGGACGACATGGCCCTTGCCCTGCTGGCGCTCGGAGCGGACGATCGCGCCGGCGGCGGCCGCCAGCTCGCAGGTCCGGTCGCTGCTGTTATTGTCGTAGACGTAGATGGCGGCGCCGGGCAGCGCGCGCTTGAAGCCGGCCACGGTCTCGGCGATCGCCGCTTCCTCATTATAGCAGGGGAGGAGGACGGCGATTCGGGGTTGCTTCTGAACTGCCACCTGGACCCCCCCCTCACGTCACTCCCGCGCAAGCGGGAGTCCCGATTCCCACTTACCGCAACACTGAAGAAAGCGGGATTCCCGCATTCGCGGGAATGACGATTATTTTGCCTTCTTCGCGGCCGGTTTCTTGGCTGCCGACTTCTTTGCCTTGCCTTCATCGACAGCCTTAGCGGCAGCCTTGTTGGCCGGTTCGCTCTTCTTTGGCTTGGCCGGCTTTGGAGCCTCGTCCTTCGATTCGACGACATCGGCCTTTTTTGCGGCGGGCCTGGCCTTCTTCGCCTTGCCCTTGGCCGGCCTGGCCTCGCCATGGTCGTGGCCGCAATCGGGGCCATGGACATGGCCTTCCTCGCTTTCGAGGTCGGCCTCGAGTTCCTCGCGGGTCGCGGTCCGGTCGGTCACCTCGGCCTTCGAGAAGAGCAGGTCGACGACCTTGTCCTCGTAGAGCGGAGCGCGCAGCTGGGCGGCGGCCATCGGCTCCTGCTGGATATATTGGACGAAGCGGTTGCGGTCCTCGCCCTGATATTGCGAGGCGGCCTGGGCGATCAGCCGGTTCATTTCCTGCTGGCTGACCTCGACGCCATTGGCTGCGCCGATCTCCGACAAGAGCAGGCCGAGCCGGACCCGGCGCTCGGCGATGCGCCGGTAATCGTCGGCTTCCTTCTCGATCTCGGCCAGCGCCGCCTTGGGGTCCTCCTCATGCTCGGCCTCGTGGCGAAGCTGGGCCATGATGTTCTGATATTCGGCATCGACCATCGAGCCCGGAACGTCGAAATCGTGGCGCTCGGCGAGCTGGTCGAGAAGCCGCCGCTTCATATGGGTGCGGGTAAGGCCGTTCAGCTCCTGCTGGAGCTGGTCGCGCAGGATGCCCCTGAGCTGGTCGAGATCCTTGAGGCCGAGCGACTTGGCGAGATCGTCGTCGGCCCTGGCTTCGCCGGCGGTCTTGACCGCTTTCACCGCGACTTCGAAGCTGGCCTGCCTGCCCTTGAGATTTTCGGCCGGATATTCGTCGGGAAAGGTCACCTCGACCGTCCTGCTGTCGCCCGCCCTGGCGCCGACCAGCTGATCCTCGAAGCCGGGAATCAGGCTGCCCGAGCCGAGCTCGATCGACATGTCCTCGCCCGAGCCGCCCTCGAAAGCCTTGCCGCCGATCGAGCCGGTGAAATCGACGACGACGAGGTCGCCGAGCGCCGCCTTGTGGCCCTTGGCGGCGTCGGTCCACTTCTTGTTGGCGCCGGCCAGCCGCTGAAGCTGCTCGTCAACCGCGGATTCGTCGACCTCGACGGTCAGCCGCTCGAGCTTGAGCCCGTCGATATCGGGGTTTGGAACGTCGGGCAGCGCTTCGAGGCGAACGGTGACCTCAGCGTCCTTGCCGGGCTCGTAAGTCTCGTCGAGCTCGACCTGCGGCTGCATTGCCGGGCGGATCTTCTGCTGCTCGAGAAGCGTCTGGACCCCGTCCTGAACCGCGCCGCTGAGCGCGTCGCGCTGGAGCGCGTCGCCGTGCATCTTGCGGATGAGATTGGCCGGGACCTTGCCCGGGCGGAAGCCGGGCATCCGCACCTGGGGCGCGATGCGCTTGACCTCCTCGTTCACCCTGGCATCGATGTCCTCTGCCGGAATGGTCAGCATGAAGGCCCGCTTGAGGCCCTCGTTGTGCGTCTCGACGGTCTTGATCACTCGCAATATCCCACTACAAATTCGCCAACCCGCGGTTGCGGCCGGTCGGTCCGACAGGATCGCAATGCTCGACAATCCCCTGGATTGTCTGCGCGTTGCGATGGTGCGCGCGGAGGGAGTCGAACCCCCACATCTTTCGATACTGGAACCTAAATCCAGCGCGTCTACCAGTTCCGCCACGCGCGCGCGGCCCATGAAGGTGGGGGCCTATAACAGGGAAGCAAGCAAGGGCAAGCCGGATGGCCGCTCGAAACAGGCAAGGCAACTGATTGGTCCGCTGCCGGTTTGTCATCAGGCGAAAGGAGCAAGCCGAAATGGCCACCGAACCGCCCGAAGGCCCCGACGAAACGCCGCCGATGCGGCCGCCCGAGCCATCCCAGCCCGGCCGTCCGAGCGAGAACCCGCCGGAAATCGCACCGCCCGGACCGGACATCGACCAGCCCGCGCCAAGCGCACCGGGCAGCGATCCGTCGCCGACGCCGATATCGCCGGTCGGCGGCGGCCTGGCGCCACCTGATTGATCGCCTAGCGGCGTCGCCTGGCCGAGGCGACCAGCGCCTCGAAATCGCCGATCGCATTCTGGTAATAATGCGAGCGGGCGGCATCGAACAGGATCAGGTAGAGCCGGCCGTCTATGACGGCGCCGACCGCGCGGCCGCGCCGCCACAGCTCGTCGGTGTCGAGATGTTCGTAATCGAACTGAAAGCCGTTCGCCCCGAGAAACGGGCGCGGAGTAAGCGACAGCGTCCGGAAATCGACCGCTCCGCCGCGAACCCGGTACAGGCTTTCGAGCATCGCCGTCACTTCCGGCGCGGTCATGTCGGAACGGAACTTCGGCACCTGCCGATCCTCGCTCCGCCGCTGGCGGATCAGATACTGCCCGCTTCGCAAGCCCGTGACGAAGCTCATCCCGTCGAGCAGTGGCCCGTTCAGGGTCCAGTCCTCGACCTGGCGGATGTCGTCGAACAGGCGCGCGCGCTGCCGGTTCCAGGGCCTCGGCGGAGTGACCGCCATCGAACCGTCGCCGACATTGACGCTGCGCACTCCGATCAGCGCATAATGGCTGCTGAAGCCTTCGCCGACCGCGCCCGAGGCGCAGCCGCCAAGCGGCAGAGCGAGGGCCGCAGCGGCGATGACCAGCTTGATCTTGCGGTTCATATGACTGGAAGCTCCCACTAGCTGATCATCTGCTGGATGAACGGCGCATCGGGCGCCGCCGGATTGAGGCTGAGGTAGCGGGCGAGCGCTGCGCGTCCTTCCGACTGACGCCCCTGCTTGATCAGTGACAGTCCGTGCCACCGCCATGCCTCGGGCGGAGCATCGGGGTATGCGACCGCGACCGCATAGCCCTGGGCGGCGCGGGCGTCGTCGCCGGCGCGGTTGCGAAGCCGCCAGACCTCCGCCTCGTAGAAGCGCAATAGGCCGTTCCAGCCGTCCCTCGCCAGGGTTTCGATCAGAAACTGGCTGGCGCCCGGGTCATTGAGCTTGACCTGATCGTCGAGGAGCATCTGACGGATCGGGCCGATCGTCGCCAGATAGCGCTGCCGGTGGTTGTTGTAGGTCCGGCCAGGCACCGTCACTTCGGCGGCCGAAGCCTTGATGTCCGCGGTTCGGCTTTCGGGCGACGGGTGGGTGGTGAACAGGTCCCAGCGGCGTTCACGGCGCCGGCGGCGATAGCGGGCGCTGGCATCCATCTCGCCGATCAATTGCTCCCACACCTCGGCCGCCTCGGCCGCGGGATAGCCGTTGTCGGCGAGCAGCTTGACGCTCATCGCGTCGGCCTCGGCCTCCATCTGCCGGCTGTAGCGCAGCAGCGACAGGATCGTGCCGAGCTGGGCGAGCTGGGAAAGATCGCCGGTGTTTACTCCGGCCGCTCCGCCGGCGACCCCGGCGACCATCGAGCCGATGGCGAGAATGTCGCTCTTGCGCCGGGTGTCGCGCCACGAGCGGATCATGTGGCGGCGAAGGAAGTGGCCCGATTCGTGGGCGATGACCCCGGCCAGCTGCGCTTCGCTGCGCATGCGCAGGAGAAGCCCGGAGAAGACCACCGAGAAACCGCTCGGGAACATCATCGCGTTGAAATCGGGAACGCGGGCCAAATAGATCCGCATGTCCTTGGCGGCTGGGCCGCCAACGGTGCCGATCAACTGCTGCAGATAAGCTGTGATCGCCGGATCCTTGATGAGCAGGCTCGACCCGGAAATTTCCTCCTCGACCCGGTCCATCAGCTGCCACAGGCCGCGCTCGTCGGCGTCGGTCGGGCGGTAGCCGGGGCCGATCAGCGGAACCATGTCCTGCGGCCGGATTCGCGCTTGGGCGACCCCGGTAATCGAGGCGGCCGCTAGGGCGCCGCCGCCGACCAGCAGCGAACGGCGGTTCAGTTCAACACAACGCATGCACATCAGCGATTCCCCGCGGCCCGGCGCACGTCGCGCCCGGGCTTCATTCGATTGAGCAGCCTGTCGACCAGCTGGGCCGAGCCTTCCGGCGTGCGAATGTCGCCCATGTTCACGCCGGCGATCTGGGTTCCGGCCTGGAGGACGTTGAACCACACCACTTCGCCGGTTTTGAGATCGACCAGCGACGCGTAGGCGAATTGACCGCCGCCGCCGATATTGGGCGCGCAGAAGCCGACGAAGCAGCCGGCGATACCGAGCACCTGAAGAGCGACCCGGCCGGTCGAGGCGAAGCTGTCCTCGGCATAGAGGAACAGGGCATAATCATAGCCGGTCCGCCGGCCGAGCTCGACCGCGTCCTGGCCAAGCGTATATTCGAGACCTCGGCCACGCTTGGTCGGCAGATAGGCGCCCATGAACTTGTGGAGAGCGATCGACCGGCCGACCGCCGAATGGAGCCGCTCGAGCTCGGCGATTTCGTCGGCGCTGACTCCGGGGAGCTGGTCGCGCCGCTCGAGGATCTGCACCTGGCCGCCGCGCTCGGCCTGCTGGGCCCTGATCGCCGTCGTCAGATTGGCCCGGGCCTGATCGGTCCAGTCGGCGCGCGGCTCGACCATTCCGCCGGTCGTCACCGAGCCGACGGACACGTCCGGCCGCATCACGAGCAGCCGGTAATCGCCCTGCGGCGGAGTGAATTGCAGGTCGGCAAGCTGACGAGTCTGGACGCAACCCGCCACGGGCACGCTCACGGCGAGCGCGACGGCAATCCCCAATTTCCGCATAAATCTTCCTCTCCCGGGGCCGAACCTGCGGCCTACCCCAAGGTTCCACTGCCGATTCGATCCTGAATGGATGATGAAAAACGCAGTCTTTTGAATGATCTAGCGAGGGGGGCAGACGATCCCGGAAATGCCTTCGAGGCAGCGGCCGTCGATCGGGCCGGGAATCGGGCCGAGGGCGAGCATCGCCGCAAGGGTCGGCATGATGTCGACCGTCGCCACCGGATCGGCGCGGCCGGCCGCGGCCATCCCCGGCCGCCAGAAGATGATCGGAACCCGCCGGTCATGGTCCCAGGGGGTGCCGTGGGTCGCGACATAGCCCGGGCCCGGGCGCGGGATCGGAGTCACCGTCCGCCGGAACAGGATGACGAGATCGCCGGATCGCTCGGCATCGAACGAGGCCCGGGCGCGCTCGGCGAGAGTCCAGCGATCGACCGGGCCGGTCGGGATTGGCATGGCGGCAAGCTGCTCGCGGGTCAGAACCGCCTCGACCTGTGGATGGGCGCGATAGGCATTTGCAGCCTCGGCAAGCACCCGGGCGCGGTTGGCCGGGCTTAGCGAGCGGTCGACATAGACGTCGCCGCCGACATCGCCGAGCAGCACCCGGCCCTGGAGGCCGAGCTTCTGCCCGATCTGCCTGCCCATCTCGGTCGCCGAAAGCAGCGGCTCGGCGCGCGCGGCGTCGGCCATGCCCTGCTCGCGAAGCCGCTCGGGAATGTCCTGGCCGCCATGGTCGGAGGTCAGCATGACCGCATAGTCGAGCCCCTGCCGGTCGAGCAGGGCGAAGAAATCGCCGAGCTCGCGGTCGAGGGCGAACATCTGCAGGCACATTTCCGAGCCCTGGGTGCCGAAGCTGTGACCGACATAGTCGGTCGCGGCGAGGCCGATAGACAGAAGGTCGGGAGCCGTGTCGGCGCCGAGGCGAAGCTCCTGGATCAGCGCCGCGGCGACGGCGAGAGTCGCTCCGTCGAGCTCGGGCGAAGCGCGGAAGGCGCGGGCGTCGCCGGCGGCGCGGGCGAAGCGGCCGGTGCCGACCGTGGGCCCGGAAGGCAGCGTGGCGAAGGCGCGCGCCTTGCCGGCGCAATAAGGCGGCGGATCGAGCGCCTCGCGCGGCGCGGCGAGCGCTGCGGCGAACGCGGCATTGGCGGCGGCGAGGCTTCGCGGCGCGGGGCCGGTCCGGTCGGTCGCGAATTGCTGCCCTTCCCAATACCAGCGCTGATCGACGTTGCGGCCGCTCATCATCACCGCCGACCGGTCCTTGCCGGCGACCGCGACATGCTGGCTTTGCGGATTTCGCGACTTGAGGATCTCGCCGAGCGTCTGCACCCGAAGGAAGTCCGGCGAGACAGTGTGGCGAACGGCCGCGCCCTCGCGCGGGGCGGCGCGGACGTCCTCGGCGCAATAGATTTTCTTGTCGGCCCGGGCGACCGACTGGTCGAACCAGCTGTTGGCGATGATCCCGTTGCGCGCCGGGTGGGCGCCGGTGAGGATGGTCGAATGGCCGGGGCAGGTCTCGGTCGCCGCATGCGCCTGATAGCCGTTGATGAAAACTGTGCCCCGGGACAGCCGGCCAAGGCCGCCCATCAGCATCGGCCGATATTCCTCGAGCAGGTCGGACGATGGACCCCGGATCAAGCCCGGGGTGACGGACTTTTCAGTCCGCCAGCTTCGCCC
>DATLGC010000009.1:0-3134 GCA_035540655.1 Sphingomicrobium sp.
TCCGAACGAGGCGTTGAAGATGCTTTCGGTGAACAAGGACAGCATCATCAGCCCGGGGACGATGAAGGCGCCATAGTCGACCCCGTTGATCTCGTTGATCCGCGAGCCGATCGCGGCGCCGAAGACGATGAAATAGAGCGAGGTGGTGATCACCGGCACGGCAAGGCCGGTCCACAGCGTCCGGCGGAAGCGGTGCATCTCGAACTTGTAGATCGCCCAGACCCCGCGCCAGTTCATGATGCGTATCCACATTGGATGCGACGGTAGCCGTTCGTGCTGAGCGGAGCGGAGCGAAGTCGAAGCGCGTAAGCAGAGGCGCCCTTCGACTTCGGCGCTGCGCGCCTTCGCTCAGGACGAACGACGAGGGTCATGCGCGGCCTCCCCGGTCGTGGACCAGCTCGACGAAAATCTCCTCGAGGCTCGACTGGCGGGTGTCGAGGTCCTTGAAGCCGATGCCGAGGTCGCGCATCGCGGCGAGCAGGGAGGGTATGCCGGTGCGGTCGGCGGTCGCGTCGAACCGGTAGGTCAGCTCGCGGCCGTCCTCGCTGAGCTCGAGGCCCCAGTCGGCAAGGTCCGCGGGGATGGCGGCGAGCTCCTCGGAAAGCTGCAGCTTCAATTCCTTCCTGCCGAGCTTGCGCATCAGCGCGTGCTTTTCCTCGACGACGATCAGCTCGCCCTGGCGGATGACGCCGACCCTGTCGGCCATCTCCTCGGCTTCCTCGATATAGTGGGTGGTGAGGATGATGGTCGTGCCCTTCTCGCGCAGCCGCCGGACCAAAGCCCACATGTCGCGGCGAAGCTCGACGTCGACGCCGGCGGTCGGCTCGTCGAGGAACAATATCTCGGGCTCGTGGGCGAGCGCCTTGGCAATCATCACCCGGCGCTTCATCCCGCCCGACAATTCCTTCAGGATCTCGCGGCGCTTGTCCCACAGCGACAGGTCGCGCAGCACCTGCTCGACATAAACCGGGTCAGGCGCCTTGCCGAACAGCTCGCGGCTGAAGCTGACGGTCGAGATGACCGGCTCGAAGGCATCGGTGTGAAGCTCCTGCGGGACGAGGCCGATGCGCTTGCGGGCGAAGCGATAATCCTCCTGCCAATGCCGGCCGTCGACCAGCACCTCGCCGCCGCTGGCGCTAACGATTCCGCAGACGATGCTGATCAGGGTCGTCTTGCCGGCGCCGTTGGGGCCGAGAAGGGCGAAAATCTCACCGCGGCGGATGTCGAGGTCGACCGCCTTCAGGGCCTCGGTGCCGCTGGCGTAGGACTTGGTGAGCCCGCGGATCGACAGGACGGGATCGGGATTGTCGCGGCTCATTCGATCGGGCCGGGCTCCTCGGGCTTCGCCTGGTCCTGACTGAGGCCGTGGCGCATCAGCATCGGCAGGTTGGCGATCGCGAACAGGAAGGTCAGCGGGATCGCTCCCCACAATTTGAACGACACCCAGAAATCGGTCGAGCTGTTGCGCCAGACGACCTCATTTAACGCGGCCATGAAGGCGAAGAAGAGGGCCCAGTTGAGGGTGAGTTTGCGCCAGCCCGCTTCGTCGAGGCCGGGGTAGCTGCTGCCCAGCACGGCCTTCAGCAATGGCCGGCCGGTGGCGAGGCCGAAACCGAGCAGGCCGGCGACCAGCACGTAATAGAATGTCGGCTTCATCTTGATGAAGGTTTCGTTGTGCAGCCAGATGGTGATGCCGCCCATCACCACCACCATCAGACCCGAGAACCACAGCAAGGGCGAAATGTGCCGGTAGCGGATCTGCGACCAGAGCATCGCCAGGATCATGGCGACCATGAAGGCGCCGGTGGCGACGAAAATCTTGGCCGCGTCGGGAACCGGCGCGAAGAAATTGGCGAGGAAGAAGACGAGAAGCGGGCCGAGGTCGATCAGCAGCCGGCCGCCGCCGCTTGGTTCGCGCGCTTTCTCGCTCATTCGGGCGAGAGCCCGGCAATGGCTCGGGCGACGGCGCGCGGGTCGAAGGGCCTGAGGTCGCTCGCCTGCTCGCCGACGCCGATGGCGTGGATCGGCAGCCCGAACTTCTCGGCAGCGGCGACGAGAATGCCGCCGCGGGCGGTGCCGTCGAGCTTGGTCATGATGAGGCCAGTCACTCCGGCCGTCTCGCGGAACACCTCGACCTGCGCAAGCGCGTTCTGGCCGGTGGTCGCGTCGAGGACGAGCAGAACGTCATGCGGCGCCTCGGGGTTCAAGCGGCCGAGCACCCGGCGGATCTTGGCCAGCTCGTCCATCAGATGCGCCTTGTTCTGAAGGCGGCCGGCGGTGTCGACGACCAGCACGTCCTCCCCGGTGGCGGTCGCCTGCTTGACCCCGTCGAACACGATCCCGGCGGCGTCGCCGCCTTCCTTGCCGGCGATCACCGGCGCGCCGATGCGCTCGCCCCAGATCTGCAATTGCTCGATCGCCGCGGCGCGGAACGTGTCGCCGGCGGCGAGCAGGACGCCATAATCCTGCTCCTTGAGCCAGGATCCGAGCTTGCCGATCGTGGTCGTCTTGCCCGATCCGTTGACGCCGATCACCAGGATGACGTGCGGACGTGGGAAACCCCAGATTTCCATCGGCCTGGCGACCGGAGCGAGGATCTTCTCGATCTCCTCGGCGAGGATCGAGCGAAGCCCGCGCTCGTCGAGCCGCTCGAACTTCTGGGCGGCAATCGCCTCGCGAATCCGGCGCGACGCCTCGGGGCCAAGGTCGGAGGCAATCAGCGCCTCCTCGACGTCGTCGAGGGTCGAGGTGTCGAGCGCCGCGCGGCTGGTGAGACCGGCGAGGTTGTCGGCGACCCGCTCGGCGGTCTTGGAAAAGCCGCCGCGCAGGCGGTCGAGCCAGCTCATGCGCGCCTGCCGAGGAGCATGTCGCCGTGGCCGGCGGTTATATGTGCTTCGACGATCTCGCCGCGCTCCGCGCCGTCGATCCGTACCGGCGCGAAGCCGTCGCTGTGGCCCTTGCCGCCCCCTTCGAGCAGTACTCGCTGACGAGTGCCAACGAGACTGCCCAGCCAGCGCGAGCGGCGGGCGGAAGCGGCCTCGCGAAGCCGGCCGGCGCGCGCCCTGACGGTGCCGGCGGGAAGCTGCGGCATCCGCGCTGCTGGCGTGTCCGGCCGCGCCGAGAAGGGAAAGATG
>DATLGC010000010.1:0-2609 GCA_035540655.1 Sphingomicrobium sp.
GGGGATACGGAATCTATAAGCGGCAAATTCTTCGAATGTTGGCGGCGCGGCCGGTGTCGGCCGCGCCGCCGATGCCCGCCTCAGCTGCTCAGGCCATCCTTGTTCCACAGGCCGGAGGCTTCCATGTGGAAGCCGGGCGGCCCTTTCGTGTCGATGCTGATCTGCCCGATCGGGTGGCGCCCAGCCGCCTTCTGTTCGCGTTTTTTCATCGATCCTGCTCCTTCCAACGTGCCGCCGCCCCTTCGCGGCGGACGCCGGAAGGCTAGGACCGCAGCGCCGATATCCTCAGAGAATAAGCGCGCGATAAGGCGATTGTTTGCCGGGCTAGCGGGCATAGAGCCGCTCGAGGAGCTCGGGCACGATCCGCTCGCGTCGCCGCTGATAATGAACGAGACTGCGACGGAGCGCTTTCCGGTCGCGCCTGTGAAGCGCGGCAACGATCTCGGCGGTTTCCTCCTCGACGGCATCGAGCAGCGCATCTTCCAGCCGCTGGGCCGGTTCGAGCCGCTCGGTGAGCGTGCGCAGCGCGATGAGGTGCTCGGGATTGTTCGTCGCCTGCGCGAGCGCGAGGAAGACATGGTTCCGCCGTTCGTACGACGCGGTTTCGCCCGAGACGTCCGGCCATACATTCAGCTGGGCGATCTCGGCCCTTCGGTTCAGAATCGCGAGCAGCAGCAGGTCGCGGTGCCAGGCATAAAGGTGGCGCAGCATCGTCTCGGTCAGCATCGGAACCCGAAATCCCTCGTGTCGCGGCGCTTCGACCAGGCGTTCGCCGGTGAGCCGATGGAGCGCGTCCCGGACAGGAGTGACGCTGGCGTTGAGCTCTTCGGAAAGGACCGCAGGCTCGAGACGATCGCCGGGCCTGTACAGACCGTCGCGCAGCTGCTGCTTGATGGCTGCATAGACCCGCTCGAACGTGCCTGGCCGGGACATCGGATGAAACCATCAGGCCGCGGCGCGGCCCGGCCTCCAGTGCTGGCTCCTGACGAACTCGGCCACGAGTTCTTCCTGATCCGGCCGCAGTGCGTCGACCGCTCCGATCCTGTCGGGAAGTTCGTGCCCAAGCAGCACCGAGGGACACTGCCCCTCGAAATTGCCGAGGTTGGGCCGGTGCTGGGCGTAGCCGACCAGAGCCGCCAGCTCGGGCGCGAAGTGTCGCGCAATTGCCGGCGGATAGGCGAGCCACTGATTTTCATAGGGTTTCAGCCATCCCAGGCAGTAGCTGACGATTGCTCCGCGGCGGACTTCGGTGCTGGAATTGCCGCCGGCGCCGTGCAGCGTCGAGCCGAGGAAGAGCAGGGCGGATCCCGGTTCCAGCTCGACCGGCAACTGGCCTGCGGGCGGCTCGGGATCGTGCGCTCGACGCCCATGACTGTTGGGCCAGACGATTGTCGCGCCATTCTCGGCAGTATAGCGCGTGAACGGCCACATCACGTTGACGAGATATTCAACCTCGCCGACGCTTCCGCGCCACATGTCCTGGTCCCGGTGCGGCAGCTGGGGCGGCGCTCCGGGATGCAGGGCGAGCGCCTGCGTCAGGTTGAGCTGGATGGTGTCGCACCAGGGCGAGAGAATGGCGCGCACGACCCCGAGCACGAGCTCGTGCCGGACGAGCCGCTCCGCCTTTGGTGACCGCGCGAGAAGACGGCCGAACCTTTTGGTGCGTTCCCCGTAGAAACCGCCTCGGCAGAAAGGCGTGGTCTCGAACGCTTCCGCGAGGTCGCCGTCGAGCTCCTCGACCACGCGGGCCGGCAGGAGGCCGGGGATCACGCAATAACCGTTGGCGAGGAGCTGCTTGGTCCAGTGATCGACCGTCTGCTCTCTTGCGAGGGAGTGCTGCATCTGAAATTCCTTGTGAACGGCTAGGCGGCAAGGGCGGGCGCCTGCTGCGCGGACGACGGCCTGAAGATGTCGTTGGCCGCGAGCAGGGCCGGGGTTTCGGGATCGATGTCGATGCGCAGCGCCCCGAGGGTTCGTCCGCCGATCACCTGGGGAAGGCCGAGCGGGCGGCAGCGCCATCCGAAGGCGAGAATCTGCTGCAGCCACGATAGCTCGGCGACTCCCGTGTAGGTGGAGATGCCATTCTCGAGCGCATACAGGGCGAGGGCGGAGACGAGCCGGTTGCGTGTTTCGAGCCGCGCCTTCGCATTCTGGTTGCGCCCGAGGCAGAAGCGGGTGATCTCGAAGCAGTCGGGGCTTCGCGGCGGCTCGCCCTCGCAGAGGCTCGGGAAGAGCGAGTCCAGGATGTGCGGCCTTGAGGTGGGAAGCAGCCTCGCCGAGCCGAGATGCGCGCCGGCGGCATCGGCGATGATCAGATAGATGGCGCGCTCGTCGTCGAACTGGTCAATCTCGTACCGGCCGTCGAGGACCGGCACCTCCCATTTGAGAAGATCGACGAACACCTGCTTGCGCGCTTCGAACATCGCCTTGAGGAGAGGCTCCTGCGCGGGCTCGCGCCCTTGACGGTCGATGACGATCATCTTGTCCGGGCTCCTGCCGAGTGACAGGGCGGATTTTCACGACCCGGGCGCGGTCGGGATATTCCCAGAAATGGGGATGTCTCAGCGCTTCAGGACGTCGATGAAGCTGATCGTCCCGTCGAACAACTG
>DATLGC010000011.1:0-7575 GCA_035540655.1 Sphingomicrobium sp.
ATGCGAACGCCTTCGACAACCGCCATCTGGCGATCCTCTAGGTACCAGATGCTGGCTGGGGCGGCAGGATTCGAACCTGCGAATGCCGGTACCAAAAACCGGTGCCTTACCACTTGGCTACGCCCCACCGGGAGACGCGCATATAGCCGCCTTGGCCCGAGTTAAAAGAGGCTCAGGCGCGCCTTTGGACCCGCGGCCTCGGCAGTTCCGCGGCCGGGAGCGGCACCGAAAACAAAAAGCCCTGGAGCTGGTCACAGCCGAATTCGCGCATCGCCTCGGCCTCGCGCTCATTCTCGACCCCCTCGGCGGTGACTTCGATTCCCAGGCCGCGGGCAAGCGCGAGGATGGCGCGAACGATGGCGCCGCTCTCCCGCTCGCCCTCGGCCGCGCCGTGAACGAACGACCGGTCGATCTTGATCTTGGAAAAGCGGGCCCGGCTGAGATAGCCGAATGAGGAATAGCCCTTGCCGAAATCGTCGAGCACCAGCCTCACGCCGATCGTTCGAAGCCGTTCGAGCGCGGCCAGGGTCGAGGCATCGTCGCCGAGGAATATCCGCTCGGTGACCTCGAGCTCGAGCCGGTCAGGGGCAAGGCCGGTGGCGCCGAGCGCGCTCAATACGGTTTCCGCCATCCCCGCGCCCGACAGCTGGGCCGCCGATATGTTCACCGCGACCTTGATCTCCTCGGGCCAGCTCACCGCTTCGGCGCAGGCCTGGCGGATCACCCAGTCGCCGATCTGGTGGATCAGGCCGACATCCTCGATGATCGGGACGAACTGGTCGGGCGGGATGCTTCCGCGCACCGGGTGGGTCCAGCGAAGCAGCGCCTCGCGGCCGACCGGCTCGCCGCTCGCGGCGTCGACGATCGGCTGGTAATGAAGCTCGAGCCCGCCGCTGTTCAGGGCGTTGCGAAGGTCGTTCTCGAGGCTCCGGTAATCCTCGGCATCGACATACATTTGCTGCTCGAAGAAGGCGTGGCCGCCGCGGCCCGCCTCCTTGCCGCGATAGAGCGCGAGGTCGGCGCAGCGCATCAGCACTTCCTCGCGGTCGCCGTCGCGCGGCGCCCGGGCGATTCCGACCGTCGCACCAACCCGGATTTGCGCCGCGCCTATGGTCAGGGTCCGGTTGAGCTCGGTGATGATCCGCCCGGCGAGCGCCGAAAGCGCCTCGTCGCCCGTGGCTCCCCGCCAGACGATCGCGAATTCGTCGCCGCCGAGGCGGCCGACGACCCCGTCGTCGCCGACGCATTGCTCGAGCCGGCGGGCGACCTCGCACAGCAACTGGTCGCCGACCGTATGGCCGAGCGTATCGTTGACCAGCTTGAACCGGTCGAGATCGACGACCAGCAAGGCGCATCCGCTCTCGCCGCCAAGCTGGCGAAGCAGGGCTTCCTCGAGCTGCTCGCGAAGCAGCAGGCGGTTGGCGACTCCGGTCAGCGGGTCGAGCCTGGCCGAGCGGACCGCGTCGCTTCCGCTCAACCGGATGTCGGTGATGTCCGACCCGACCCCCCGCCAGCCGAGGAACTCGCCCGATCGGGCGAACATCGGCTTGCCCGAAAGCGACCACCAGCGGCGGCCGTGCTGGACTGGGATGGCGACGTCGCGAAAGGCTTCACGGCGCTCGGAATGATCCCTGATCGTGCGAACCCCGGCGGAAAGCTGCGCCGCCTTGCCGTCGGGGTCGAGCACCTTTTGCGCGTTTCGCCCGATCAGCCTGGAAAGCGGCGCGCCGATCGCCTGCGCCATTGCCGGCGACATGTAACTGAGATTGCCGTCGGCGTCGGTTTCCCACAGCCAGTCGCTGCCGCTGGCCTCGAACTCGCGAAGCAAGGTGATCAGCTCGCTCTGCTCCTGAAGCTCGATCTGCGCGCGGACATGACCGATGAAGCGGCGGGCAGTGGCGATGGCGCTGCGTGCGATGGCCGCGGAAAAGACCACCATCAGCGCCGAATGGATCGGATTTGCGAACTGGGTCGTCATTGCCAGCCCGCCGAACATCAGGATCGCGATATAGGCGAGGGATGCCTGCGGGACGCTTCCCAGAGTCACGCTCCCGGCGCTCATCAAGGCGACGAGGATTATGCCCAGCATCATCTGATGCTCGACATCGACCCGATGGAACCAGAAGACCGATGGGATTGTCCAGAGCGCCGCCAATATGACGATCACGCCGACGATCGCCCGGAGCCGGGGTGGCTTTCGCAGCGCATATTCGGGATCGCGGCGGAGGCGGCGCGCGCGCAGTCCGCGCAAGACGCACAGCAGGAAGATCGCCGTAAACCAGCCGAGCAGCCAAGGATCGGGCACCGGCCCGCGCAACGACAGCGCGACCAATGCGGCGGCGATCAGCTGGGAAACGACCGTGGCCGGAACCAGGCGCAGCAAAGCATCGATCTGCGCGCGCTGGATGGCGGCGCCGACCGCGTCGCCGGGCGGACGGAAGCTCAGCAGCTCGCGAAGCGGAGTCGCATCCGACGCCGATCCGGTCTCCACAGCCCTTTGCCGGAATCCCTCGAGGATCACGGAATCTCCCTGGCCTTTCCGCGACCCCCCGCGGTTCTTACGTGGCTGCTAACAGCAATTGGCAAATCAAAGGTGAAAATTCGAGGCTGGTGCGCCCTCATGCGTTGGGAATGCGTCCGTTGACCAGGTCGTCATAATCCCTGGCAAGCTGGCGAGACAGGTCGCCGACCTCGAAATTCCACGGCCCCGCCGAACCGACGAAGGTCACTTCCGCCGCGCTTCCGGTGATGAACATCTGCTCGAAGCCCTCCAGCTCCTCGGGCCAGATCGCCCGCTCGACCACCTCGGCTCCGCGCTTTCTCGCCAAATCCATCACCGTCCGCCGGGTAATCCCGTCGAGGAAGCAGTCGGGAGTCGGCGTGTAGATGCTTCCGTTCTTGACGAAAAAGACGTTGGCTCCAGTCGTCTCGGCCACCTGGCCGCGCCAGTCGAGCATCAGCGCGTCATGAAACCCGCGGTTTTCGGCATGATGCTTCGACAGGGTGCAGATCATGTACAGGCCGGCCGCCTTGCTGTGCACCGGAGCGGTGTAGGGCGCCGGTCGGCGGTACGGAGCGATGTCGAGGCGAATACCCTTGTCGGCAATCGCCGGGTCGAAATATTTGCCCCAGGTCCAGGCGGCGATGGCCATGTGCGGCCTGGTCCGCTGCGCCGACACGCCCATCTGCTCCGATCCCCGCCAGGCAAGCGGTCGGACATAGGCGTCGGTCAGCTCGTTCGCCTTGAGCACTTCATTGCAGGCCGCGTCGATCTCCGCCGCGCTCCACGGCAGCTCGAAGCCCAGCAGCTCGGCGCTCCTGCGAAGCCGCTCGCTATGCTCGCGGAGCTTGAAGATCGCTCCGCCATAAGCGCGCTGCCCTTCGAACACCGCCGATGCATAATGCATCGCGTGGGTGAGGACATGGACGTTCGCCTCGCGCCACGGGACCAGCTTGCCGTCGAGCCAGATCCACCCGTCGCGGTCGTCGTAAGTGCGTTGCTCGGCCATGCCCCGCGCCTAGGCGAGGGGGGCTCTCGAATCAACTTTGCCGCCGGTCTCGGCCGCCAATTCGGAGCTTCGCCGGGCGGACGCATCGATGGTCCGGGCTACGAGCTGGTCGAGCTCGGCGTCGAGCACCGCAAGCCCCGCCTCGGTGGTTCCGTTTGGGCTGGCGACCCGGCGAGCGATATCGTCCATCGTCTCGCCGTTCGACGCCGCCATCCAGCCGGTGCCGAGCGCCGTCTCGACCGCGATCGTCGCCGCCAGCTCGGCCGGCAGCCCGCGCCGCTCGCCGGCGCGGGCCAGCGCCGCGATGAAGCGCGCGACATAGGCGGGGCCCGATCCGGCGACCGAGCCAACCGCTCCGAATATCGTCTCGCTCTCCATCCACATGGCGAAGCCCAGGGCAGCGAACAGGTCCGAGACCTGCCCGCGCTGCTCCTCGTCCGCTTCGTCGCTGAAGAGCGCGATCACTCCGCGGCGCACCGCGACCGGCAGGTTGGGCATCGCCCGGACGATCGCGCCGGCCTTGGGCAGGCGGCGGCGAAGGCTTGCCGCCTCCGCCCCGGCGAGCAGGGAAACGACGATGGTCTTCGACGTCAGCCAGCGCGACAGATCGGGCGCGACCTCGCCCAGCTTCTGCGGCTTGAAGCCGAGGATGGCGAGCTTCGGCGGCGCTCCGGCTTCGGCGAGGGCGTGAACGGTGCGCACGCCCGCGACGGGCTTGCCGCTCGGCCGGATGACGACGGCGTTGGCGAGGTCCACGCCAGCCGCTCGCCAGCCCTCGACCATCGCCCCGGCCATGTTGCCGCAGCCGACCAGCCAGGTCGGGATGGGAAGCTGAGGCGCGCTCATGCTTCGCCGTGGGTGTCGATCAGCGCCGCGGCGATCGCCTCGCCGGGCGACTTGCCGCCCCACAGAACGAACTGGAAGACCGGGTAGAAGCGCTCGCACTCCTCCATCGCCGCCTCGACGATCGCCTCGGCCTGCTCGAGGCTCAGCCCCTCGCCTTCGCGGGCGTCGAGGATGGTGGCATGGCGGAAGACGACGAGACCGGAGCCCGACCACATCTCGAAATGGCCGAGCCACAATTGCTCGTTGATCAGGCTCAGCGACTCATAGATCGCGGAGCGCTTCTCCGGCCCGACCTTGATGTCGGGGAAAGCGAGGAACTGCAGCACCTGGTCCTCAGGCCGCCAGACGCCGCGAAGCTCATATTGCGCCCAGCTGCCGGTGGCGGCGGCGACGATCTCCCCTTCGCCGGAGCGCTCGCACGCCCAGCCGCGCGCCTCGAAATATTGCTCGAGCGCCTCGATCGGAGCGCCGTCGTCGCGCTCGTCCTGGCTGTTGTCTTCCTCGCTCAGGGCTTCGGCTCCGTCTTGGGCCTGGACGCCCGCCTGGTCCCGGCGGCAGGTCCGGCGACCTTGGCTTCGAGCGCGGCGATCCGCGCCTTCAATATCTCATTCTCCTCGCGCGCCGCGGCCGCCATCGCCTTGACCGCGTCGAACTCGTCGCGGCCGACGAAATCGGCGCCGGCGACCCATTCGCGCATCTTCTCGCGCGCCGAAGCCTCGGCCTCCCGGCCGACGCCGGCCATGGTCCCGGCGAGCCCGTTCACCATCTTCACCAGGTCGTCGAACATCTTGTTCTCGGACTGCATAAATCTTCTCCCTAGCCGAGCAGCGACGTCCCCGCGCCCGGGTTCAGCCTGTCGATCGCCGAGTTGAGCACCGCGGCGAAGCAGAGCCACGCCAGATAGGGAAGCATCAACGCTCCCGCCAGTGGGCGGATGCGCCAGAATTGGCCGGCGGTCGAGGCGGCGACAACGATCATCACCAGGATGGTGATGAAGGCGAGCTGGATGTCATGGCCGGCGAAGAAAATCGGCGTCCAGGCGTAATTCAGCGCCAGCTGGGCGTAAAACAGGATCAGCGCCTGTCGCCGCCGCCGGGTGCGCGGCTCGGCGATGATCAGCGCCAGCGCGATGCCCAGCATGGCGTAGAGGATCGGCCAGACGAAACCGAACGCCCAGCCGGGCGGCATGAATTCCGGCTTGGCGAGGGCGTCGAACCAGTCATTGCCATAGCCACTGTTCGACAGCCAGCCGGACAGCCAGCCAAAGCCCATCAGCGCCGGGACGGTGATCAGCCCGATCCGCCAGTCCCACTGGCCTTCACTTTCCTCAGTCAGCGGCGCCATATTTTGCTGCTCCCAAAAGGAATTCGACATTGCCTTCAGGCCCCTTGATCGGGCTTTCCGTCACGCCCAACACGCTCCAGCCCCGAGAGTCCACCCATTGCGCCGCCGCCGCGCAGACCCGCTGGCGGACGGCTGGGTCCCGAACCACCCCGCCCTTGCCGACCTCCTCGCGCCCGGCCTCGAACTGCGGCTTGACGAGGGCCAGCAGCTTGGCTCCGGACCTTGCCAGCTTCAACGGCGATTCCAGGACCTTGGACAGGGAAATGAAGCTCGCGTCGCAGGTGACGATATCGACCGGCTCGGGCACCTGCTCGGCGGTCAGGTGCCGCGCGTTGACCTGCTCCAGCACCACCACCCGAGGATCCCGCCGAAGCTTCCAGGCGAGCTGGTTGGTGCCGACGTCGACCGCATAGACCCTTTCCGCGCCGCGGCTCAGCAGAACGTCGGTGAAGCCGCCGGTCGAGCTGCCGATGTCGAGCGCCACGGCGCCGCTCACGTCGAAGCCGAAATGGTCGAGCCCATGATCAAGCTTGACCCCGCCCCGCGACACCCAGGGATGGTCCCTGCCGCGAACCTCCAAAGGCGCATCCTCGGCGAGCAGGTCGCCGGCCTTGGCGATCTTCCTCTCGCCCGAGAACACCGCCCCGGCCATGATCAGCGCCTGCGCCCTGGTCCGGCTCTCCGCCAAACCCCGGCTCACCAGCAGCTGGTCGGTCCGAAGCTTCTTCATTGTTTCACACTAAGGCACGAAGGCACGAACAAGAACAAGGGAATAGTTCGCGCGGAGACGCGGAGACGCAGAGAGGCCGAAGGTCGCGCGGGCGGCAGCACTAAATCGACAAGGGTGGAACTGCCTTGACCGATTCAGATAATCGCTGCCGCGCGAACTGCATCAACGTCTCTGCGTCTCTGCGTCTCTGCGCGAGAATCCTTCTCCCCGTCTCCGCGTGATAGAATTCAAGCCCGGACCTCCTCGATGCCCGCGCTGTTGACGCGCAGCGCTTTCAGCACCGTCTCGACGATTGCCGCCGAGTCGAGTCCCGCCTCGGCATATTGCCTTTCCGGCTTGTCATGGTCCTGGAAGGCATCGGGAAGCCGCATGGTGCGAAGCTTGAGGCCGGCATCGATCAGCCCCTGATCGCTGGCCAGCGTCAGGACATGCGCGCCGAGCCCGCCGATCGAGGCCTCCTCGATGGTCACCGCCACCTCGTGGCTGGTCAGCAGCCGGCGGATCAGCGCCTCGTCGAGTGGCTTGGCGAAGCGCAGGTCGGCGATGGTCGTCGACAGCCCCTTCGCCTCCAGCTCGTCGGCGGCCTTTTCGGCCTCGGCGAGCCGGGTCCCGAGCGACAGGATCGCGACCGTCTTGCCTTCGCGGACCACCCGCCCCTTGCCGATCTCGAGCGGCTGCGGCTGCTCGGGAAGCGCGACGCCCCTGCCCTCGCCGCGCGGGTAGCGCACCGCGATCGGGCCGGCGTCGTGAAGCGCCATGGTGTGGACCATGTGGCATAGCTCGGCCTCGTCGGCCGCCGCCATCACCGTGAAATTGGGCAAGGTGCACAGATAAGCGAGGTCGAAGCTGCCGGCATGGGTCGCGCCGTCGGCGCCGACCAGACCTGCGCGGTCCATGGCGAAGCGCACCGGCAAATTCTGGATGGCGACGTCGTGGACCACCTGGTCGTAGGCGCGCTGCAGGAAGGTCGAATAGATGGTCGCGAACGGCCTGTAGCCTTGGGCGGCCAGGCCGGCGGCGAAGGTCACCGCATGCTGCTCGGCGATTCCGACATCGAAGGTCCGCTCGGGAAAGCGTTCGGCGACCTTGTCGAGCCCGGTGCCCGACGGCATCGCCGCGGTGATCGCCACGACCTTGTCGTCGCGC
>DATLGC010000012.1:0-4912 GCA_035540655.1 Sphingomicrobium sp.
TAGTCGAAGGGCGAATTGCGCGACCGTTGTGCTCACGCCCTTCGACATGCTCGGGACGAACGGGACTTGGGGTCCCGCTCCACCGCGGTTTCTTATGAAGCGTGAAGAGGCCTTCGAATTGTTCCGCCGCCTGGCGGAGGACAATCCCTCGCCGACGACCGAGCTCGAATATACCAATCCCTATACCTTGCTGATCGCGGTCGTGCTGTCCGCCCAGGCGACCGACGTCGGCGTCAATATCGCGACCCGCCCGCTGTTCGAGGGCATCCAAACGCCCGAGCAAATGGTCGCGCTGGGCGAGGAGAGACTGCGCGAGGCGATCAAGACCATCGGTCTGTTCAACACCAAGGCCAAGAACGTCATCGCGCTCTC
The DNA here is from genome assembly GCA_035540655.1 of Sphingomicrobium sp. Lineage (GTDB taxonomy): Bacteria > Pseudomonadota > Alphaproteobacteria > Sphingomonadales > Sphingomonadaceae > Sphingomicrobium. The sequence goes on from DATLGC010000012.1 coordinate 373, forward strand.
CGAAGCGCTGATCCGCGACCACGGCGGCGAGGTGCCGCGCACCCGCGAGGAGCTCGAAAAGCTCCCCGGGGTCGGCCGGAAGACCGCCAATGTCGTCCTCAACACCGCTTTCGGCGAGGAGACCTTCGCCGTCGACACCCACGTCTTTCGCGTTTCCAACCGAACCGGTCTCGCGCCCGGAAAAACGCCCGAGGAGGTCGAGCGCAAGCTCGACAAGATCGTCCCGCAGCCCTTCCGCCGCGACGCCCATCACTGGCTGATCCTGCACGGCCGCTACACCTGCAAGGCGCGCGTCCCCGAATGCTGGCGCTGCCCGGTCGTCGACCTGTGCCGCTATAAACCCAAGACCCCTGCCCCTAAATCCACCGACGCTCGAATCGCGAGCCCAAGGTCGTCAGCAGCTCGTACTGGCTGAGCCCCGACTGCTCGGCCGCGGTTGGCAGGTCATAGTCGATCTCGACCCAGTCGCCGTCCGCGAGGCGGGGCACCGCGTCGCAGCCGAGCGCGACCAGGTCCATTGACACGCGCCCGAGCACCGGCAGCGCGAATTCGCCGGCAAAGGCCGTTCCGCGCGACGAGAAGCTCCTGAGATAACCGTCGGCATAGCCGATGTTGACGATCGCCGCTTCGCAGTCGGCCTCGGCGACGAAGGCGGCGCCATAGCCGCAGCTTTCGCCGGCGAGGATGGTCCGGCGCTGGATCACTTGCGCCTCGACCCGCGCCACCTGGCGGATCTGCCCTTCGGCTTCACTGCGCGGGACGCCGCCGTAAAGCGCCAGCCCCGGCCGGACGAGGTCGAAGCTATAGTCGCGGCCCAGGCAGATGCCGGCCGAATTGGCGAGGCTGTAGCGCTTGGCCGGGACTAGAGCCGCGATCTCGCGGAAGCGCTGCAGCTGCCGATCATTCAATTCATGGTCCTCGTCGGCGCAGGCGAGATGGCTGTGCAAGGTGTCGATCGCCAGCCCGTCGAGGCAGCCGGCCTCGTCCGGCCGAAGGCCGAGCCGGTTCATCCCGGTATCGATCATCACGTCGCACGGACGGCCCGCATCCGCCTCCTTCCACCGCGCGACTTGCTCGACGGAGTTGAGCATCGGGCGGGCCTGCGAACGCAGCGCCGCCGCAACATCGTCGACACCGACTCCGTGCAGTACGGCGAGGCTCACGCTCTCGGCCAAAGGCCCCAATTCCTCCGCCTCGGCCCAGGTCGAGACGAACAGGTTGCGGCATCCCGCCGACAGCAGCGCCGCCGCCGCCTCCCGCGCGCCGAGGCCATATCCGTCGGCCTTGACCGCGGCCCCGCACGCCGTTCCCGCCCGCTCGGCCAGCCAGCGCCAATTGTGCTGCAGCGCGGTGCGATCGCAGGTCAGACGGAGGGGGCGGTGGACGGGGGTCACGCCCGGGGCGATAGCCGCGCGCTGCTTTCTCGCAAAGCCGCCTTTAGGACCAGTCCTCGATGGCGAGACCAGGAATGTCGCGGAAATCGCGCGGATTGAGAGTGATCAGCGTCGCACTCGCAACGATCGCCGTTGCGGCGATCATCCGGTCGACCAGCTTGGCCCGCGAATAGCCGCACTGCTCGACTATTCCCCCGTAAACGGCAGCCTCCGATGCCGTGAACGGCAGTTCCTCAAGCTCTTCGAGCAACAGATCGACGCGGGGTCGCAAGATCAGGGTCAGCGCGGGATCGCGATAAACTCCGCCTTCGAGCTCGACTCGAGTCACGCTCGACAGCACGGGCTGCGTTGGCAATCGCGCAATCCTCGTCTCGATCGCCTCGTCGCCATCCCGCAGGTGAATGGCGACGTTCGTGTCGATCTGCCATTTCATCCGCTCAGAGGCCGGGCCGCTTCGGGGCGAGGATCCTGTCGCGCTTCTGAACGGCGTTGGGTTTCGGCAGTTTGCGCAACGCCTCCACCAGCTCCTTCGGGGTACGGTTCGATTTCGGCCGAACGGTCCAGAGGTTGCCGGTCGTCGTTATTTCGACCTCGACGCCCGGCCCCGGAGAAATCTCCTTGGGCAGGCGAAGCGCGTCGCTGTTTCCGGTGCGGAAAATCTTGCTGCGGTAAACGTCCATAGTGCGTATATACGCGTATATACGTCTCAAATCAATCCAGCGAGCGGGCTCGATGGATCGGCGTATCGCCGCTTGCCCATTCGGCCGGCGAGGTAGGCGATACGTCCCGCCTCGACAGCGAGCTTCATCGCACGGGCCATCATCACCGGGTCCCTGGCCTCGGCGATCGCCGTGTTCATCAGCACGCCGTCGCAGCCCAATTCCATCGCTACCGCGGCATCGCTGGCGGTGCCCACCCCCGCGTCGACCAGCACCGGCACATGCGCGCCCTCGACGATCAGCCGGATCGTCACCCGGTTCTGGATCCCGAGCCCCGAGCCGATCGGAGCGCCCAGCGGCATGATCGCCACCGCTCCCGCTTCCTCGAGCTGCTTGGCGGCGATCGGATCGTCGACGCAATAGACCATCGGCTCGAATCCTTCCCTGGCCAGCACTTCGGTCGCCCGGAGCGTCTCGCGCATGTCGGGGTAGAGCGTCTTCGCTTCGCCCAGCACCTCGAGCTTGACCAGGTTCCAGCCGCCCGCCTCGCGCGCCAGGCGCAGCGTCCGGATCGCCTCGTCGGCGGTGAAGCAGCCGGCGGTGTTGGGCAGATAGGTATAGCGTTTCGGATCGATATGGTCGGTCAGCATCGGCTGGGTCGGGTCGGAGATGTTGACCCGGCGCACGGCGACGGTGACGATCTCGGCGCCCGACGCCTCGAGAGCGGCCGCATTCTCCTCGAAGCTCTTGTACTTGCCGGTGCCGACGATCAGCCGCGACGTGAAGGTCCGGCCTGAAACCGTCCAGCTGTCGGCCTGCACTGAGTGGGGAGCGTTCATTACATCGTGTCCCGGCGAAGGCCGGGACCCAGCCCGACCAAATTACTTCTGGACCCCGGCCTTCGCCGGGGAACAGCCAAAATCAACCCCCTCCGACAAAATGGACGATCTCGAACTGGTCGCCGTCCGCGACTTCCACCGTGTCCAGGCTCGATCGCGGCACGATCTCGCGGTTGTGCTCAACCGCGACCTTGGCCGGCTCGATTCCAAGCTCGCGAAGCATGGCGGCGATGGTCAACCCCGCGGGCAGCTGGCGCTGCTCGCCGTTGACCGTGACTTCAAGGCTGGTTTCGACCGTCATTGACAATTGGCAGATAGGAAGCTCCACGCCGACACGCAAATGAGCGACCTCGTCTTCGTCCTCAACGGGCCCAACCTCAACCTGCTCGGGCAGCGCGAGCCGGAAGTCTATGGCTCCGACACGCTCGACGACATCGCCGCGCGCCTGTCGGAGCGAGCGCGGGTGCTCGGGCTCGAGCTCGACATCCGCCAGTCCAACCACGAGGGCCATTTGATCGACTGGCTGCACGAGGCGGATTCCAAGGGCGCCAAAGCGGTGATCCTCAATGCGGGCGGCTACACCCATACGTCGGTGGCCCTGCGCGATGCCGTCGCGGCCATCGCGACACCGGTGATCGAGGTGCATCTTTCCAATCCGCAAGCGCGCGAATCCTTCCGCCGCCGGAGCCTCGTTGCCGGAGTCGCCAGGGGGTCGATCGCCGGCTTCGGCGCCGACGGCTACATTCTCGCACTGGACGCGGCGGCGCGGCTCTGACAGGACGCGCGCCGAAACCGAACAGGGACTCGGACCAATGGCCGACAAGAAGCAGGGTAATGGCGACGGCGACAATGGCGCGATGCGCATCGACCCGGCGCTGGTGCGCGAGCTCGCCGAGCTGCTCACCAGCAACGCACTCAATGAAATCGAAGTCGAGGACGGAGACCGCAAGATCAGGGTCCGCCGCGAACCGGCGCCGCTGATCGCGGCAGCCCCCGCGGCCGCTCCGCAGTCCGCTGCGCCCGCTGCAGCGCAGGCGCCCTCGGCTGCTCCGCCGCCCGCCGAGGAGGATTTCGGCGGCGAAACGGTCAAGTCGCCGATGGTCGGCACCGCCTTCATGTCGCCCGAGCCCGGCGCCAAGCCGTTCGTCTCGGTCGGCGACGCGGTCAATGCCGGCGACACCCTGCTGATCGTCGAGGCGATGAAGGTGATGAACCCGATCACTGCGCCCAAGGGAGGGGTGGTGAGGAAAATCCTTGTCGCCGACGCCCAGCCCGTCGAGTTCGACCAGCCCCTGGTGGTGCTCGCCTAGGCATGCCCATCAACAAGCTTCTGATCGCCAATCGCGGCGAAATCGCCCTCCGCATTCACCGCGCCTGCCACGAAATGGGAATCAAGACGGTCGCGGTTCACTCGACCGCCGATGCCGACGCCATGCACGTCCGGCTGGCCGACGAGACGGTGTGCATCGGCCCGCCGCCGGCAACCGAATCCTACCTCAACATCCCCAACATCATCTCCGCCGCCGAGGTCGTCCACGCCGACGCCATCCATCCCGGCTACGGCTTTCTCTCGGAGAATGCGAAGTTCGCCGAGATCGTCGAACTGCACGACATCGTCTGGGTCGGACCCAAGCCCGAGCATATCCGG
>DATLGC010000013.1:0-3291 GCA_035540655.1 Sphingomicrobium sp.
GAGCTTCTGATGTTCATTCGTGAGCGGCTGGACCGCGGAGGCGTCAGCCCAAGCTTTGACGAGATGCGCGAAGCGCTCGACCTCAAGTCGAAATCAGGGGTCCATCGTCTGGTTTCGGCGCTCGAGGAACGTGGTTTTATCAGGCGGCTTCCGAATCGAGCCCGAGCGCTCGAAGTGGTGCGGGTGCCCGAAGGGGCCTCCCAGGCCGAGGCGCCGCCTCTGGCCGGGAAGCCTGTGCTGCCCACTCCCGCCAACGACACGATCGAAATCCCGCTTCATGGCCGGATCGCTGCCGGCACTCCGATCGAGGCGCTGCAAGGCAGCGAAGGCTTCCCGGTTCCGGCCGCGCTGCTTGGCCCGGGCGAGCATTACGCCCTCGAGGTTTCGGGCGATTCGATGGTGGATGAAGGAATCCTGGACGGCGACTTCGCGTTAATCCGAAAGGTCGACACGGCGCGTGATGGAGAGATCGTAGTCGCCCTGATCGACGATGAGGAAGCGACATTGAAGACCTATCGCCGCGAGGGGCGAATGGTTCGGCTCGATCCTGCGAACGGGCGCTATGAGCCGCAGCGCTACGACGAGAGCCGTGTCCGAATCCAGGGCCGACTGACCGGTTTGATCCGCAGATATTGATGGACGCGCATCATCCGCGCCTGTCGAAGGCTATTCCGCGGTCGTTGGATCGATCACGTTCCGGACCAAGCTGATCTTGTTCGCTGGGAATCCCCCCTTTTCAGCATGCTCGCGAATGATGTCCTCGTTCGGCGCCCGGTAGATGCAATAAATCTTGTCGTCAGTGACATAGGAATGAACCCACTGGATCTCGGGACCGAGATCACGAAGCACCGAGCAGCTGGTCTGAGACGCACCCTTGAGGTCGTCCTGTCCCAGTGAGCCGACGCCCGGCATGTCACGTTCGATGACGAATTGCGGCATGTTGTCTCTCCCCTGTTGAGCATATGCCTTAGCGCCTTTGCGGGGCTTCGTCAGCGGCCCACGGATGTTGCCCGACCTGCTCTGCAACCGTGATCACTCGCGGCTCCGCCCCGAGCCTGACGGCGACACCACCCGTCTTCTCCAGAGTCTTGCGGTCGAGCTTCAGCCAGCGCGGCGTGCAGGCCCTGGGCAACCAGCGATCCGAGACGACGATGTCCGCCTCGGCGCAGGCGGCAACTAGATCCGCCCAGCCGATCGGTGTCGACGAGCGGGTGGCGAACAACTGCCACGAGCGTCCGCCTCGCTCAATCCGAGCGACGCAGGAGTCGCGCGAGCAATCGGTTCCGGGGCGCTCGGCCAGCGCCTGGGGATCTTGGTCGACTCCCGCGGCCTCGGCCATCAGCTCGCGGATGAAGTCGCCGCTTCGCGACCGCAAGATCAGGGGCGCGCCATCATCGTCGAGCAGGGCGAGATGACGACCGTCGCCAGTGACCAGCAGGTCGGGAGCCGGGTTGGCCGCCGCGCCGACTGCTCCAATTAGAATCGGAATCAATCCGAAATAGCGAGGACGGCTGGTCCAGAGGCATATCCACAGACCGCCCGCGACCATCAGGGCGAATGCCCAGACCGGCATTGACGGCAAGGTCGCAACCGAGCCCGGCGCATCCGCAACCCAGTGGGCAAGCCCAAGCAGCAGGTCCAGCGCCAGTCCGACCATGAACCAAAGCGGGGCACCGGCTCCGACCAGGTCGAGGAACAGTGCGCCGGCTTCGAGCGGCATGATGACGAAGGTGGTGAGCGGAATTGCGATGAGGTTGGCGGCGACTCCGTACAGCCCGGCCTTGTGGAAGTGGTAGAGGGCGAATGGCGTGAGCGCGATCTCGACGGCCAATCCCGTCATGAACAAGGCGAGGAGGAAGCGGCCCAACCTCCCGGCAAACCCTTCGTCGCGACGCTGGAAGGTTCGGCGGGCCCATTGCGTGCCGTGCAAGGCGAGGATCGCGGTCACGGCAGCGAAGCTGAACTGAAAGCTGGCGCTGGCGATCAGCTCGGGCCTTAGTGACAGGATGATGAGCGCGCCGACCGACAGCGTCCTTAGGCTGATCGCGTCGCGGCCGATCGCCAGGCCGCCCAGCACCAGCAGGGCGGCAATGCAGCTTCTCACCGTCGGCACCTGCATTCCGGTGAGCAAGGTGTAGCCAATGCCAGCAAGCGCTCCCACTGCGGCCGCAACCAGTACAAGGTTGACGCGCAGGGCAACCCGTTCCGACAAGGCAAGCAACTTCAAGGCGAGGAGCATCGCGGCACCGACCACCGCGCCGATATGAAGACCGCTTACCGCAAGCAGATGAGCAAGTCCGCTTCGCCGCATCGCCCGCGCGTCCTCCTTGCTCACCGACATCTTGTCGCCGGTCGCGAGCGCGGTGGCGATGGTCCCGGCCGAGCCGGGGAGCCGGTCGCGGATGTGGCGGCCCAGGCGATCCCGGAACGCATCGATCCCGGTCGCGGGGCGCGGCTCGAGCACGGTCACCGGGCCCAGCGCTCGGCCGACCCCGCCGATTCCGCGGAACCAGGCGTCGCGGGCAAAATCATAGCTTCCCGGAAGAGCCATTGGCGGCGGCGGCACCAGCCGCGCCTTGAGCAGGACCCTGGAATCGACAGCCAGGCCGTCAGGCGACCCTTCGCGCGGCATGGAGACCCGCAGACGGGGCGGGAGGCGACTGTCCAGCGGCGCCAGGGTCAGTCGAAGATCGCCCTTGGCGGCGATCGGTTCGACCCGCTCGACCCTGGCTTCGAACGCCGTGATAAGCGGTCTTTCCAGCCGCGGCGCAGACGCCGCTTCAGAGCGCACCCAGATCAAGGCGCAGCCGACCGCCACCGCCAGGCTGAACCAGCCGAGCGCCCGCTCCGCCCGGCCGCCGCGCGCGGCGAAACCGAAGATGGCGAGCCCTCCGGCGATGCACAGCACGGCCGCCCATTGTCGCGGCGATCCAAGCAGAAGCCACGAGGCAATACCGGTGCCGAATCCGACCACCAGCCAGAGGGGGAGCTGGCCGCGCTCGCGCTCAAGGAACGCCTCGATCGAGTCGCGAATGGCGCTCGCGCGCAACTTCCAATAGCCCCGAGCACGCTGTGGAAGAGGCGCACCCGCTATGTTAGGGGCGCTCGTCCATTGCATTGCCAGAACATGACAAGAGGAAAGTGCGCTTGAGCGCAAGCAGCAAAAACTCGCCCGTCGTCACGCGCTTCGCGCCCTCCCCGACCGGATACCTGCATATTGGCGGGGCTCGAACTGCCCTGTTCAACTGGCTGTACGCGCGACGCCATGGCGGCAAGTTCCTGCTGAGGATC
>DATLGC010000014.1:0-9837 GCA_035540655.1 Sphingomicrobium sp.
GCCCGGACGGCACCGTGGTGCTGGCAACGGATCCGTGCCCGCTTCCGCCGCCTCCCCCGCCGCCGCCGCCGCCGCTCCCAGAGCGCGGCTAAGCCCGACGGCGGGACGCCAGCTCGCTGGCGTTACCGCGGGAAAGAAAGACCGGTCCGGGGTAATCCCGGGCCGGTTTTTCTTTGGGTTCGAAGCAGCGCGCCCGAGAGGCGCTTGATTGCCGGTCGAAAACCGCTATAGGCGCCATCGCGTCGGCTTGCCGGCGCAACCGTCCGAGACAGCTGGTGGGGCTTGCCCCTTAATTTCCGGCCTAGACGGGGACAGGAATTCTTGCGGGTCCGAAGCGTGCGATGCTGGACCCGGTCGTGCGTTGGGCAAGGCCCGGCGCCAACATGATCCATCCCCTCGGACTTCCGAGTCTCGCGACGGCAATAAGCCGCAGCGGGGCATGTGTTGAACCTCGGCCGGAGCAAGGCTCCGGTCGAAGCTTTGGAGTTGGCATGGATCGTTCGCAAAAAGCCGATCTGGTCGACGAGCTGAAGCGCGTCTTTACCGAGACCAGCGTGGTGGTCGTCACCCGCAACCACGGACTCTCGGTGTCGCAGTCCACGGACCTGCGGCTCAAGATGCGCGACGCCGGCGCCCAGTACAAAGTTGCGAAGAACCGGCTTGCCCTGATTGCGCTCGAGGGTTCGCGCTACAAGCCGATCGGCGACCTGTTGAAGGGGCCGACCGCGCTTGCGACCTCCGGAGACCCCGTCGCGGCCGCCAAGGTCGCGGTGGACTTCGCCAAGACGACCGACAAGTTCGAGATCGTCGGCGGCGCCATGGGGGACACCGTGCTCGACGTGAACGGGATCAAGGCGCTTGCCGAGCTCCCGTCGCTCGACGAGCTGCGCGCGACCCTCGTGGGCCTCATCCAGGCGCCCGCGAGCAAGATCGCCCGCACCATCAACGAGCCCGGCGCTCAGCTTGCCCGGATCTTCCAGGCCTATGCCGCCAAGGAAGCGGCATAGGTTTCTCAAGTCTCAATCAACGCACGACATCGGGGCCACTGCCCCACAAGGAGTATCGAAATGGCTGACATCAACGCGCTGGTCGACCAGCTTTCCGAACTGACGGTCCTCGAGGCGGCGGAGCTCGCCAAGGCCCTCGAAGACAAGTGGGGCGTCTCTGCCGCCGCCGCGGTTGCCGCCGCTCCGGCCGCCGCCGCGGCCGCCGGTCCGGCCGCCGAGGAGAAGACCGAATTCGACGTCATCCTCACCGGCGACGGCGGCAAGAAGATCAACGTGATCAAGGAAGTCCGCGCGATCACCGGCCTTGGCCTCGGCGAGGCGAAGGCGCTGGTCGAGAGCGCTCCCAAGCCGATCAAGGAAGGCATCGGCAAGGACGAGGCCGAGAAGATCAAGAAGCAGATCGAAGAGGCCGGCGGCACGGTTGAACTGAAGTAAGCTACTTCTCCGCTTTCGAGACAAGGGGCGGTCCCAATCGGGCCGCCCCTTTTTTCATGACCTGAGGCCGGGTTATGCGGAGAGCGGAAGTCCGGCGCAGAGCCTGGACTGTCCGCCTGTATCCGCATCGGCCATGTCCAGGTCGCCAGCTTCCTCGCGAGAAAGACCCGCGCGGGGCGGCAGGCCGATCAGGCTGATCACATAGCCGAGAATCGCGCTGCCGCTGTAGCCGACCAGCGGCGTCGGATAATTGCCGAGCGCCGCGGCCAGAATCACAGCGAGCCAGACCGCGCCGAATACCGCATAAGCGGTGCGATCGTGCCGGTCGCGAACCAGCCCGGCGATCGCCGGGACCAGCATCACGACTGCCCCGCCAACGACCGCCGCGCCCGCCAGGGGGTGAACAGCGAAAGACGAGAAGAAGATCTGATCCACAAAGGGCGTCGCGGGAGAGATGTCAGGGCGGACCAGTGTCACCGCGAGCGCCGCCAGCGCAGCGCCCAGCGCGACCCGAGCGTCCCGACCGGGCCTGACCTGCGCCACCGCGGCCATGGCCGCCGCCAACGCGCCCGCCATCGCGCGATCAGGCTGCAGCGCGACGGCCAAGGCCGCCACCAGAATAGCGAGCAGCGACAGCCCGTCTCGCGAACGCGCGAAGACCAAGGCGAGCAGCGGTAGCAGGATCAGGCTGGGCTGCAGCGGCAGGCCGCCAATCGAAATCCAGCGGCTCGCCCCGTCCGCCGACACGCCAAAGAGGCTGGTGAGGAGCAGCACCGCAGCGAGCGCAAGGCCGATGAGACCCCGCGCCGTGCCGCCCAGCCGCGGGCTCCAGGCCAGCGCCACGACGACAAGCAGGCCCAGCGCCAGCGCGCCGCCATTCATCACCAGGTGGCGCGGCGGCGCGCCCGCCGCCGTCAAATAAGCAAAGCCCAGGCCTGTCGCGACGACGGCGCAGACGGCGGCGACGTGCCGCGGGCGATCGAGCAGGCTGTTCGACAATGGCATGTGTGGGTTCTCCGATCCGGCCGGCGCGCTCGCCCCGCGGCCTGCGGGACCGAAAAGGTGGAAACGCATTGCCTCGCGGAGCGCGCAGCCGAGGCAGCCGAGGGCAAAGAGCAGAGCGGAGGCCGGGCGGCCGATCGATGAGGTCTCGGCCTCCATCGCGCGCCCCCAGGCGTGCAGCGGCCCGGGCAGCAGTGCCGCGGCCAGCCGCGCAGCGAACGTCGCCAGCTCGCGCATCATGCGAAATTCCCCGACAGGCCGGCCTTCGGTGCAGCCGCGGCGGGCGGCGGATTATCCCGCGCCAACTGCAGCCCGGCGGCGGTGAGGCGGTACGCATGGCGCGGTGGGCGGCCGGCCTCGGCCGGGGGCTGCCACTCGGCCTGAAGATAGCCTTGTGCCTCTAGGCGAATGAGGAGCGGATAGAGCGTGCCGGACTTGATACCGGCTGAGCGGCAGAGCTCGTAGCCGTGACACCAGCGGTTCACCGCCCCGGCCATGACGGCAAGGACGTTGCGGGCATGAGGTGAAAGCGAACGGTTGCGGCCCATGAGCATTTAAATCTACCTATGTAGACTTAGAGTCAAGCGCGCGATCCTCTTTCGAGGCTTTTTTTTCGCGCGGATGGCGGGCCCTAGTGAGAAGGCGGTCTCCAGCCGAGGGGTTCGCTCATGGCCGCCGCAAAAGCCTATGCCACCCAGTCCGCCGAAACACCGCTCGCGCCTTACAGCTTCGAGCGGTCCTCGATTGGGCCGCCGTTTCCTTGCCCGCGCCAAGCGTGGAACCGCAGCGCCCGCCATGCCTTCATTGCCTGACAGGAAGGGAATGAACGACATCGAGAAGCAAGCCGATTCACGGGCTCGGGGGCCCACCGACATCAGTGCCAAAGGCTGGTGGGAGGTTGCCAAGCAGACATGGGGAGAAGCGGGCGAGGACAATCTCGGGCTGATCGCGTCGGGCATTGCGTTCAACGCCTTCCTCGCGCTGATCCCGCTGCTTACGGCAGTGGTTCTCGGCTACGGCCTGGTCGCTTCGCCGGCAGCGGTCGCGGAGCATATCGCCTATCTCGCGAGCGTGCTTCCCGAAGATGCCGCGGAAATTATCGGCAGCCAGCTTGAGAATATGGTCGAAACCGCCGGGGCGGCGACCGGGCTCGGAATGATGTTGGCGCTGGGCATCGCTCTCTACGGTGCAATCCGCGGCGCAACGGGAATCATCACCGCGCTGAATATCGTCTACGGAGTCGACGAAGGCCGTCCATTCCTCAAGCAGACTGGCGTCGCCCTGGCGATCACTGTCGGCCTGATCGTCCTTTTCTTCATGGCAAGTGCCGCGATCACATTGGTCAACCTGCTGACGGAAATCCTGCCCGATGCGGGCGGGCTGGTCCACCAAGCCCTCGAGTTTGGATTGTGGATAGCCGCAGCGGCGGTCGTCAGCGTCGTCGTCGCGGTCGTTTATGCTTATGCTCCCAACCGGGAAAACCCGCAGTGGCGCTGGCTGACCCCGGGATCGCTGATCGCCACCTCGGTGTGGATCGCCGCGACCCTCGCCTTCTCATTCTACGTCAGCAATTTCGGCAATTATAACGCCACATATGGCGCGCTTGGAGCCGTCATCGTCTTCCTGACCTGGCTTTACCTGTCGGCCTATATTCTCCTGCTCGGAGCCGAGCTGAACCAAGTGCTGTCGCGTCGTGCGGGCAAGCACGAGCAAGTGGGCGAGGAAAAATCGGACTCACCCGCCAGCGGCGAGCAGGAAGATAGTGGCGGCTCCGAAAGCTAGTCCGACAGGTTACTGCCGGTTTTGAACGTTGGCGCCGACCGGAACCGTATCCACCGCCTGGCCGGGCTCGGGCCGATTGGGGTCATTTGGAAGGTTCGGGCGGGCCTGCACCGCCTGATGGTCCCGCAATTCGTTGCGCAGCGCCGCCTCGCCAGCTTTCTCGAGCGCCACCTGCGGGTCGACGCCTTCGTCGGCAGCTTCGTTGAGGACCGCGGCGGCCGCCGGGTCCGACTGGTTGGCGGCGTCGCGCAGTGCCTGTTCGTCGGAGCGTCCTCCGCAGGCAGTGACCAGCGCGATCAGGACAAAGGGTGCGGCACGCGCCATCTGGACTTCTCCGTGATTGCTTGCCGGCGACCAACCGAGCGCCAGCCAATTGGTTGCGCCAGACCCTCAACGCCGCCCCCGCGGGGTCCCCATGGCTTGCAACGGCCGCCAAAAGGCGTATATCGGCGCAATCCAAAAATAAACGGCTCCGCCGCACGGTGACGTGCGCCCGGGGCTTTTCCCGTCCTTCCCGGGACAGGGCCCGAACGGCGCACGGGTCGAACGCATTGGGAAGGAGCAACGGGGGCAGCGCTCCACTCATCGTGTTCCGGCATCGGCCGGAACCCGGACTGGTCACCGGTCATCGCCGGTGGACAGACAGCGCAGGGAATATCATGGCGACCAAGGCGATCGACGCACCGGCCAAAGTCAAGAATGGCCGAACCGCTTCCGCGCGGCGAATCCGCAAGATTTTCGGCAACATCCACGAAATCTCGCAGATGCCCAATCTCATCGAGGTTCAGCGCGAAAGCTACGAGCAGTTCCTGCGGTCCGATCCCTCGACCGGCTACGTCTCGGGGCTCGAGAAGACTCTCCGCTCGGTGTTCCCGATCGAGGATTTCGCCGGCACTGCCCATCTCGATTTCGACCATTATGTGCTCGAGGACCCGAAGTACGACACCGACGAGTGCCGCCAGCGCGGTCTCACCTATGCCGCGCCGATGCGCGTCACCTTGCGCCTGACCACCTTCGAGATCGACCCCGAGACCGAGGCCAAGTCGGTCATCGATATCAAGGAGCAGGACGTCTACATGGGCGACATGCCGCTCATGACGATGAACGGCACTTTCATCATCAACGGCACCGAGCGCGTGATCGTCAGCCAGATGCACCGGTCGCCGGGCGTCCTGTTCGACCACGACCGCGGCAAGACTCATGCCAGCGGCAAATATCTCTTCGCCGCCCGGGTCATCCCCTATCGCGGCAGCTGGCTCGACTTCGAGTTCGACGCCAAGGACATCGTCAATGTCCGTATCGACCGCAAACGCAAGCTGCCCGTCACCACCCTGCTGCTCGCCCTCGGCCTTACGCCCGAGCAGATTCTCAACCAGTTCTACAACACCATTGCCTATGTTCGCGGTCCGAACGGCTGGCAGGTGCCTTATGCGGCCGAAGCTTGGCGCGGCCTCAAGCCGACCCATGATGTGGTCGACGCCGACACCGGCGAGGTTGTGTTCAAGTCCGGCGAGAAGATCACTCCGCGCCGAGCAAACCAGGCGGCCAAGGATGGGCTAAAGAATCTGATCATCCCGACCGAGGAGATGTTCGGCCGTTTCTCCGCGTTCGACCTGATCAACGAGAAGACCGGCGAGATATACATCGAGGCGGGCGACGAAGTCACCGCCGAGAATCTCGAGAAGCTGGATGCGGCCAGGATCGATCGGCTCGAGCTGCTCGACATCGATTATGTCAACACCGGCCCGTGGATGCGCAACACGCTGAAGGCCGACAAGGCCGAGGATTCCGATCAGGCGCTGGCCGACATCTACCGGGTAATGCGCCCCGGCGAGCCGCCGACCCGCGAGACCGCCGACGCCTTGTTCTACGGCCTGTTCTTCGACCCCGAGCGCTACGATTTGTCAGCGGTCGGCCGGGTGAAGCTCAACATGCGCCTCGGCCTCGACGCCGAGGATACGGTCACCACGCTGCGCAGCGAGGACATTCTCGCGGTCGTCAAGGAGCTGGTGAACCTCAAGGACGGCAAGGGCGATATCGACGACATCGACAATCTCGCCAACCGCCGCGTACGGTCGGTCGGCGAGCTGCTCGAGAACCAGTATCGGGTCGGGCTGTTGCGCATGGAGCGCGCGGTCAAGGAGCGGATGAGCAGCGTCGACGTGTCGACGGTGATGCCCAACGATTTGATCAACGCCAAGCCGGCGGTCGCCGCGGTTCGCGAATTCTTCGGCTCGTCGCAGCTGTCGCAGTTCATGGACCAGACCAATCCGCTTAGCGAGGTCACCCACAAGCGGCGCGTGTCGGCGCTCGGCCCGGGCGGACTGACCCGCGAGCGGGCCGGCTTCGAGGTCCGTGACGTCCACCCGACTCATTACGGCCGGATCTGCCCGATCGAGACTCCCGAAGGCCCGAACATCGGCCTGATCAACAGCCTGGCGAGCTTCAGCCGGGTCAACAAATATGGCTTCATCGAGACTCCGTACCGCAAGGTCATCGACGGCCGGGTCAGCGACGAGGTGATCTATTTGTCGGCCATGGAGGAGGCCAAGCACACCATCGCCCAGGCCAATGCCGAGCTGACCGACAAGGGCACTTTCGTCGAGGAAATCGTCTCGTCGCGACGCAATGGCGACTTCCTGATGGCGCCGCGCGACCAGATCACACTGATGGACGTCAGCCCCAAGCAGCTGGTGTCGGTCGCCGCCTCCCTCATCCCGTTCCTCGAGAACGACGACGCCAACCGGGCGCTGATGGGATCGAACATGCAGCGCCAGGCGGTGCCGCTTCTGCAAGCCGAGGCGCCTTTGGTCGGCACCGGCATGGAAGAGACGGTTGCCCGCGATTCTGGCGCCGCCATCGCCGCCCGCCGGTCGGGCACGGTCGACCAGGTCGACGCGACTCGAATCGTCGTTCGAGCCACCGGCGAGCTCAAGCCTGGCGAAAGCGGAGTCGACATCTACACGCTGATGAAGTTCCAGCGATCGAACCAGAACACCTGCATCAACCAGCGGCCGCTGGTGAAGGTCGGTGACGTGGTCGAGGCCGGCGAGATCATCGCCGACGGCCCGTCGACCGAGTTCGGCGAGCTGGCGCTCGGCCGCAACGTGCTCGTCGCCTTCATGCCGTGGAACGGATACAATTACGAAGATTCGATCCTGATCTCGGAGCGGATCGTCAAGGACGACGTCTTCACCTCGATCCACATCGAGGAATTCGAGGTGATGGCCCGCGACACCAAGCTCGGACCCGAGGACATCACCCGCGACATCCCCAACGTCGGCGAGGAAGCGCTCCGCAACCTCGACGAGGCCGGAATCGTCTACATCGGCGCCGAGGTCGAGCCGGGCGACATCCTGTGCGGCAAGATCACGCCCAAGGGCGAAAGCCCGATGACTCCGGAGGAGAAACTGCTCCGGGCGATCTTTGGCGAAAAAGCCTCGGATGTTCGCGACACCTCGCTTCGCCTGCCGCCCGGAGTCCAGGGCACGGTGGTCGAGGTGCGCGTCTTCAACCGCCACGGAATCGATATCGACGACCGCACCCGGGCCATCCAGACCGAGGAAAAGGAGCGGCTCAAGAAGGACGCGAACGACGAGCGCGGGATCCTCAACCGAGCGACCTTCGCCCGGCTTCGCGAAATGCTGGTCGGCCAGGTCGCGACGGCCGCTCCCAAGGGCTTGAAGAAGGGCTCCACCGTCGACGAGGCCCAGCTCGAGGGCATCGACCTTCACGACTGGTGGAAGATCGCGGTTAAGGACGACCACCGCCAGAGCGACATCGAAGCGCTGAAGGCGCAGTATGACGAGGCGATCAACACGATCAACCGCCGCCTCGAGGACCGGGTCGAGAAGCTCGAGCGCGGCGACGAGCTGCCGCCGGGCGTGCTCAAGATGGTCAAGGTGTTCGTCGCGGTGAAGCGCAAGCTCCAGCCGGGCGACAAGATGGCCGGCCGTCACGGCAACAAGGGCGTGATCAGCCGGATCCTGCCGCAGGAGGACATGCCGTTCCTCGAGGACGGGACGCCGGTCGACATCGTTCTCAACCCGCTCGGCGTGCCAAGCCGAATGAACGTCGGCCAGATCTTCGAGACTCACCTTGGCTGGGCCGCGCGCGGCCTTGGCAAGCAGATCCAGGAGATGCTCGAGGGCATGCACGATCGCGGCAAGGAGCTGACCGGCAAGGACAGCAAGGAAGTCCGCGCCAAGCTCAAGGACATCTACGGCAAGGGCTATGCCAAGGAGATCGACTCCTACGACGACGATGGCCTGATGGAGCTGGCTTCAAACCTGACCGCCGGCATCCCGATGGGGACGCCGGTGTTCGACGGCGCGCGCGAGCCCGACGTCAGCGAGATGCTGGACATGGCCGGTCTCGACCGGTCCGGGCAGGTTGTCCTGTTCGACGGCCGCACCGGCGAGGCCTTCGACCGCAAGGTGACGGTGGGCTACATCTACATGCTCAAGCTTCACCATTTGGTCGACGACAAGATTCACGCCCGCTCGATCGGCCCGTACAGCCTGGTCACCCAGCAGCCGCTGGGCGGAAAGGCACAGTTCGGCGGCCAGCGTTTCGGCGAGATGGAGGTGTGGGCCCTTCAAGCCTATGGCGCCGCCTACACGCTTCAGGAAATGCTGACGGTTAAGTCGGACGACGTCATCGGCCGGACCAAGGTTTATGAGGCGATCGTCAAGGGTGACGATACGTTCGAGGCCGGCATCCCCGAGAGCTTCAACGTGCTCGTCAAGGAGATGCGCAGCCTTGGCCTGTCGGTCGAGCTCGATTCGATCGAGGACCCGGACGCCGAACCGACCGCGATCGCCGCCGAATAATCTTACGATTCCACTCAACCCCTCCCTTCCGGGAGGGCAGGAGCTGCCAAGAATGAACGAGCTGACCCCCTTCGCCAATCCGATCGCCAAGCCGGAGACTTTCGACCAGATCCGCATCGGAATCGCCTCGCCGGACAAGATCCGGAGCTGGTCGTTCGGCGAGATCAAGAAGCCCGAGACGATCAACTACCGCACGTTCAAGCCCGAGCGGGACGGTCTTTTCTGCGCCCGCATCTTCGGTCCGATCAAGGATTACGAATGCTTGTGCGGCAAGTACAAGCGCATGAAGTACAAGGGAATCGTCTGCGAGAAGTGCGGCGTCGAAGTGACCGTGTCGAAGGTCCGGCGCGAGCGCATGGGCCATATCGAACTGGCCGCTCCGGTCGCCCATATCTGGTTCCTAAAGTCGCTTCCGAGCCGGATCGGCCTGCTTCTCGACATGCAGCTCAAGCAGCTCGAACGCGTGCTCTATTTCGAATCCTACGTGGTCATCGAGCCGGGCCTTACGGCGCTGGAGAAGTTCCAGCTGCTCACCGAGGACGAGCTCATCGCCGCCCAGGACGAATATGGCGAGGACGCCTTTTCGGCCGGAATCGGCGCCGAGGCGGTCAAGACCATGCTCATGGATCTCGATCTCGAGGGCGAGAAGGAAGCGCTTCTCAAGGAGCTGTCCGAAACCAAGTCGGAACTGAAGCCAAAGAAGATCATCAAGCGCCTGAAGGTGGTCGAGAGCTTCCTCGAATCGGGCAACCGTCCCGAATGGATGATCCTCGACGTAG
>DATLGC010000015.1:0-6422 GCA_035540655.1 Sphingomicrobium sp.
GCGGCGATCGGCGCCATCGACACATGATCTTCCTGCCCGGCCGAGGTCGGGATGGAGTCGACGCTTGCCGGGAAAGCGAGAGCCTTGTTCTCGCTGACCAGCGCCGCGGCGGTGACCTGCGGGATCATCAGCCCCGAATTGACGCCGCTGTCCTCGACCAGGAAGGGGGGAAGCCCGCTCAACTTCGGGTCGATGAGGACTGCGGTGCGGCGCTCGGAGATCGAGCCGACCTCGCACAAGGCCATGGCGATCGTGTCGGCGGCGAAGGCGACCGGCTGGGCGTGGAAATTGCCGCCGCTGATCGCTTCGTCGTCGTCGGGGAAGAGGATGGGATTGTCGGTGACCGCGGCGGCCTCGATGACGAGAGTGCGCGCGGCATTGGCCAGCAGGTCGAGCGCCGCCCCCATCACCTGCGGCTGGCAGCGGAAGCTGTAGGGGTCCTGCACCTTGCCGCAGCGGCCGTGGCTGGCGACGATATTGCTTCCGTCGAGCAGGTCGCGAAGCGTGGCGGCGACCCGGATCTGGCCGGGCTGGCCGCGAAGCTCGTGGAGGCGCGGGTCGAATGGCTTGACGCTGCCCTTGAGCGCGTCGACGGAGAGGGCCCCTGCGGCGAGGGCGGCGGCGAACAGGCGCTCGCCGGCGAACAGAGCGTCGAGGGCGATGGCGGTCGAAGCCTGGGTGCCGTTGATCAGCGCCAGGCCCTCCTTGGGAGCGAGCTGCAACGGTTGCATGCCAAGTCGCTGCAAAGCGTCGCCGGCGGGCACGATCTCGCCGGCGAGATCGATTCGGCCGTGGCCCATCAGCGCGGCGATGAGGTGGGCGAGGGGGGCGAGGTCGCCCGACGCGCCGACGCTCCCCTGCGCCAGGATCACAGGCATGGCGTCGCGGTCGAGCAAGGCCTGGAGCGCGTCGATGACTTCGATGCGCACGCCCGAATGGCCGCGGCCGAGGCCGAGCAGCTTAAGGACGATCATCAGCCGCGTGACGTGGCGCGGCAGCGGATCGCCGAGGCCGGCGCTGTGGGAGAGGATCAGGTTGGTCTGCAGCTCGGCGAGGCGGTCGTCCGGAATGCGGGTATTGGCGAGCAGGCCGAAGCCGGTGTTGACTCCGTAGACCGTCTCGCCCGAGGCGACGATTCGATCGACGGACGCGGCGGCGTCGGTGACGCGGCGCATCGCGGCGGCGTCGAGGCGCGCGTCGGCGCCGGACCAAAGGTCGCGTAACTGGTCGAGGGAAATGGCTTCGGGATTAATGGTCAGCACAGCAACACACCTATCGTCATTCCCGCGAAAGCGGGAATCCCGCTCGCCTGGAGTGATAAAGAAAAAGCGGGACCCCCGCTTACGCGGGGGTGACGGTCATGGGGCCATGGGCAAATCCAGCCCCTGTTCGCGGGCGCAGCCGATGGCGTCTTCATAACCCGCGTCGGCGTGGCGCATCACGCCGCTCGCTGGGTCGTTCCACAGGACGCGCTCGAGCCGGCGGGCGGCGTCGTCGCTGCCGTCGGCGACGATCACCATGCCGGAGTGCTGCGAATAGCCCATGCCGACGCCGCCGCCGTGGTGGAGGGACACCCAGGTGGCGCCGCTGGCGGTGTTGAGCAAGGCGTTGAGCAGGGGCCAGTCGGAGACGGTGTCGCTGCCGTCCTTCATGCTCTCGGTCTCGCGGTTGGGCGAGGCGACCGAGCCCGAGTCGAGATGGTCGCGGCCGATGACGATCGGGGCGGAGACCTCGCCGCTCCTCACCATCTCGTTGAAGGCGAGGCCGAGGCGGTGGCGCTGGCCGAGGCCGACCCAGCAGATGCGCGCCGGAAGCCCCTGGAAGGCGATGCGCTCGCCCGCCATGTCGAGCCAGCGGTGGAGGTGCGGGTCGTCGGGGATCAGCGCCTTCACCTTGGCATCGGTGCGGTAGATGTCCTCGGGATCGCCCGACAGCGCGACCCAGCGGAACGGGCCGATGCCGCGGCAGAACAAAGGCCGGACGTAGGCGGGGACGAAGCCGGGGAAGTCGAAGGCGTGGGCGACGCCCATGTCCAAGGCTTCCTGGCGGATGTTGTTGCCATAGTCGACGACCGGAATCCCCATATCCCTGTAGGACAGCATCGCCTCGACGTGGCGGGCGATGGAGATGCGGGCGGCATCGGCGACGGCGGCCGGGTCCTTTTCGCGCATCTCCTGCCATTTGGCGACGCTCCAGCCCATCGGGCAATAGCCGTTGGCGGGATCGTGGGCGCTGGTCTGGTCGGTCAGCGCATGGGGGCGGATTCCGCGGGCGAGCATTTCGGGAAGCAATTCGGCGGCATTGCCGAGCAGGCCGACGCTGGTCGGCTCGGACGCCTTGGCGATGATCTCCAGCGCCTCGTCGATGGAGCAAGCGCGCCGGTCGAGGTAGCGGGTCTCGAGCCGCTTTTCGATGCGGCTTTCCTGGCATTCGATGGCGATGCAATGGGCGCCGGCCATGACCGCGGCGAGCGGCTGGGCGCCGCCCATGCCGCCGAGGCCGGCGGTGAGGATCCACCTTCCCTTGAGGTCGCCGCCATAATGCTGGCGGCCCATTTCGGCGAAGGTCTCGTAGGTGCCCTGGACGATGCCCTGGGTGCCGATGTAGATCCAGCTGCCGGCGGTCATCTGGCCGTACATCATCAGTCCGGCGCGATCGAGCTGGTTGAACGTCTCCCAATTCGCCCATTTGGGCACCAGGTTGGAATTGGCGATGAGGACGCGCGGCGCGTCCCTGTGGGTGCGGAACACGCCCACCGGCTTGCCCGACTGGACCAGCAGGGTCTCATCCTCCTCGAGCCGCTCGAGCGTCTCGACGATCCGGTCGAAGCACTGCCAGTTGCGCGCGGCTCGGCCGATGCCGCCATAGACGACCAGGCTCTGCGGGTCCTCGGCGACCTCGTCGTCGAGGTTGTTCTGAAGCATCCGCACCGCCGCCTCGGTCGTCCAGTGCCGGGCGACGATCTCGCTTCCGCGGCGGGCGCGGATCGTGCGGCTGTTGTCGCGTCGGTCCGTCACGCGTCCTTCCCCCCGAAAATCCGCCGTTCCGGCCCCGGAAGGCCGATCCAGTAGCCGAGCTCGGCCGGGCTTTCGATGTTCCACACGCACAGGTCGGCGGCCCGGCCGGGGGCGATGCTTCCGACCTCGCCTTCGAGCCCCAGGGCGCGGGCGGCGTTGACGGTCATGCCCATCAGCGCTTCCTCGGGAGTAAGGCCGAACAGGGTGCAGGCCATGTTCATCGCCATGGTCGGCGACAGCAAGGGCGAGGTGCCGGGGTTGCAGTCGGTGGCGATTGCGATGGGCACGCCGTGGTCGCGAAGCATCCGCACCGGCGGCCGGCGCTTTTCCTGAAGGGCGTAGAAGGCGCCGGGGAGGAGGACGGCGACGGTGCCGGCCTCGGCCATGGCGGCGGCGCCATCCTCGTCGAGATGCTCGAGATGGTCGGCGGACAAGGCGTTGTAGCGGGCGGCGAGCTTGGCTCCGCCGCGGTTGCTGAGCTGCTCGGCATGGAGACGGACCCTAAGCCCGTGATTCTCCGCCGAATCGAACACGCGTTCGATCTCGTGAGGAAAGAAGGCGATTCCTTCGCAAAAGGCATCGACGCTGGCGGCAAGCTTTGCGTTGGCGACTGCTGGGATCATCTCGTCGGCGACCATCGCGACATATTCGTCGCGCCGGTCGCGATATTCGGGTGGCAGCGCGTGCAGCGCCAGCAAGGTCGGGACGACGCGCACCGGCTCCGACTTGCCCAGCGACCTGGCGACGTTGAGCAGCCGAATCTCGCTCGCCGTGTCGAGGCCGTAGCCCGACTTGATCTCGACCGTCGTCACTCCCCCGGCGATCAACGCTCGCAGCCGCGCCCGGGCCGAATCGAGCAACTCGGTGGCGGAAGCGGCGCGGGTGCGCGCGACGGTCGAGGCGATGCCGCCGCCGGCCCTGGCGATTTCCTCATAGCTCGCCCCGGCGCGGCGCATCGCATGCTCGTCGGCGCGATTGCCGCCGAACACGAGATGGGTGTGGCAGTCGACCAGCCCGGGAGTCACCCAGGCGCCGCCCAAGGGCACGACCTCGGCCGCCTTGAAACCGGCAAGCTCGGCCCGCTTGCCGACTCGGACGATCTTGCCCTCCTGGATGGCGATGGCGCCGTTCAAAACCAGCCCGAGCGGGTCGCCGCGGCCGGGCAGCATGGTGACGACGTTGCAATCGGTCAGGAGGCGGTCCCACATGCGCGTCGCCTTAAGCCAGCGCCGGTGCTACGGTCAAAAGGTGAGCAGCTGGCCGAATCTCACGGACCTGATCATCGCCGCCGACGCTTCGGCGCCGGTCGGAATGCTCGGCGCTCCGCTCGCCGCGGGGTCGGTGACGCCGGGCGGCTGCGACCAGGCGCCCGCGCTGTTGCGGCGGACGCTGCAGCGGATCGGTCGCTACGATGTCGAGACGAGCCGCGAGCTCGCGACGCGCTTTGCCGACCGCGGCGACGTCGAGCTTGCCCGCCTAACCATCGAGGAGGCGACGCCGCGGATCCGCGAGGCGGTGGCACAGAGCGCCGAGGCGCATGCGCTGACCCTGCTGGTCGGCGGCAATAATGCGGTGACGAGGCCGGCGGTGCTGGCGCTCGGCGGCGAGCTAGAGGAGGTCGGCCTGATCACCCTGGACGCGCATCTCGACATGCGCGACACGAGCGACGGGCTGAGCAACGGCAACCCGGTGCGGGCATTGCTCGAGGACGGGCTTCCCGGAGCCAATATCGCCCAGGTCGGCCTCGCCGGCTTCGCCAACAGCCGGGCGATGCACGACGATGCGGTCGATGCCGGCAATCTGGTGATCACCATCGGGGAGGTCCGGCGTCAGGGAATCGATCAGGCGATCGCCCATGCGCTCGACCATGTCGCCCATTGCGACGCGCTGGTGATCGATTGCGACATCGACGTCATCGACCGCTCGCAGCTGCCGGGCGCGCCGGGAGCGCGGCCGGGCGGAATGGCGGTCGCTGACTTTTTTCAAGCGGTCCGCAAGCTCGCGTCCGACCCGCGGGTGCGGGTGATCGACCTGACCGAATGGGATCCGCCGCTCGATTCGACCGATCTCAGCGCCTTGACCGCCGGCCGCTGGGTGGCGGAATGCCTCGCCGGTTATGAGCTGCGATGATGCACCTCTCCCTCGAGGGAGAGGGTAGGGTGAGGGTGTTCGGCGTCGACGATTAGCCGTCTGGATCGAGCCCCCTCACCCTGGCCCTCTCCCCGTTGGGGAGAGGGAGAATTGCTCAGCTTTCCTCCGGCCGAGATCGGACAGGGTGCGGAAGGTGATCGAGAAGCGCAGCTGGTCCCCCGGGGCGATGCTGTGCTCCCATTCGTGCCGGGCCTCCCCCGACAGTAGGTAGGCGGAGCGCGGCTCGACCTCGAGACGGGCGCGGCGGAAATTTTCGGGCGCGCGTTGGCGGAAACGGAGCATGGCCGGAGCGCCGAGCGAGATTCCGACGACCTTTTCGAACACCGGCCGGTCTCGGTGCCAGCCGATGCCGGCGCCGGGATCGTAGCGGGCGATGAGGACGTGGGCGAAATCGTCGGGGTCGGCTTCAGCCAAACCGGCGGCTTTCCCTCGCAGCGGCTGAAGCCAGCCGGGGATCGGCTCGGCCAGGCGGAAGCTGGCGTCATCGAAATCGTAGCGCCACCCGAAGCTAAGGGTCTTGCGGTTGGCTTCCCAGCCCTGGAAGCGGAACGGCGCCAGTTCCATGCCCTGCAGCCGTTCGACGAGCTCGGCTTCTTCCGCCGTCGAGAGGAAGTCCTCCCGATAGTCGAGGCCGGGGATCAGCGGCTCGGCAAACAGGTCGCGCATGCTCAGGCGCCGAACAGCTCGGCGAGCTCCGAAGGCCGAAGCTCGGGCGCGAGCTGGTCGAAGGTGCATTGCCGCGGCTCCTTGTCGGGCCGCCAGCGCAGGAAGCCGGTGCCGTGGCGGAAGCGGCGGCCGGTCACCTGATCGTAGCGGACCTCCGCGACCAGCTCGGGCGCAAGCGGCTCCCAGGCCCCCGTCCGCGCGTTCGCCCAGCGGCTCGGCCCGCCGGGCGCATTGCCGGTGAAGCCCGGCGGCTCGACCAATTTCTCGAGCCGTTCGGTCAGCGCCGGCCGGTCCCTGGCCGCGATCGCCGAAGTGAAGCCGACGTGGTGGAGCAGCCCGTCCTCGCCGTAGAGGCCGAGGAGAAGCGAGCCGACCGCCTTCTGTTTTTCGGCATAGCGGAAGCCGCCGACGACGCAGTCGGCGGTGCGCTGCTGCTTGACCTTGACCATCGCCCGCTCGCCGAACCTGTAGGGCTGGTCGAGCCGCTTGGCGACGACTCCGTCGAGCGCCCCACCGCTTCGCTCGAGCCAGCCGCGCGCCGTGGCGAGGTCGGTGGTCGCCGGCGACAGAAGCAGGCCGGCAACGCGC
>DATLGC010000016.1:0-5406 GCA_035540655.1 Sphingomicrobium sp.
GAACCAGGCGCGGCGGGTCCACTATCTGCTCGAGCCCGGCTGGCGGGCGGATGCCGCGATCCAGGGACTGGGGCGCACCCACCGCACGCGGCAGGCATCGGCGCCCCTGTTCCGGCCGGTGACAACGGACGTGCGCGGCGAGCGGCGCTTCATCTCGACCATCGCGAGGCGTCTGGATTCGCTGGGAGCGCTCACCCGCGGCCAGCGCCAGACCGGCGGGCAGAATCTGTTCGACCCGGCCGACAATCTCGAAAGCCGCTACGCGAGGGACGCGCTCGTCAGCTGGTATCATCTGCTCTTCGCCGGCAAGCTGAATTCGGTCAGCTTTGCCCGCTTCCAGGAGCTGACCGGCCTCAGGCTTGAGGGCGAGGATGGCTGCCTGCGCGAGGACCTGCCGCCGATCCAGCGCTGGCTCAACCGGCTGCTGGCGCTTCGGATCGCGCTTCAGAATGCGATCTTCGACGAGTTCCTCGGCCTCGTCGAAGCCCGGGTTGCGGCGGCGCGCGAGGCCGGGACCCTCGATCTTGGAGTCGAGACTGTGCCGGTCGACAGCTTCGAGATCCTCGACGACCGGATCATCCACACCGATCCGCGCTCGGGCGCGACGACCCATCTGCTGCGGATCGAGCTTGCACGGCGACTGCGGCCCATGCGCCTCGAGCGCTTGTCCGAGCTTCATGGCTGCCGTCCTGATGCCGTGCCGATGGTGAATAGCCGGTCCGGAAAGGCCGCGCTTAGAATCAATGCTCGCAGCCTGATGTCGGACGAGGGGCTGCCGATCGCGCGCTACGAGCTGATCCGTCCGCTCAAGCGCGAGCATCTGCCGTGCGAGCGGCTGGGCGAAACCAGCTGGGAGCCGGCTTCGGGCCCGGTCTTCGCCGAGGCCTGGCGGGCCGAGGAGCGCGAGGCGGAGGCGGCGCTTCGCCGCGAAACCCTGAACCTTGCCACCGGGCTCCTGTTGCCGGTGTGGGACAAGGTTCCGGACGATCATGTGCAGGTGATCCGGATAGGGGCGGACGACGGGCGGTCGCTTCTCGGCCGCGAGATTCCGGCAGCCTCGCTTGCCGAGCTCGGAGCGAAGCTTGGGCTGGACGTCTCGCTCGACCTGCTTCCAGAGGAGCTTTCTGCGACCGTGCTGCGCACCGGAAAGGCGCTGCCGTTCCGCGGGCCCGAGGAGCTCGTGCTCAAGCGCTCGCTGGTCAATGGCAGCCAGCGTCTCGAGCTCGCCGGCTTCGCTCCCGCGCGCCTGCCCTGGTACAAGGCGCAGGGCTGCTTCACCGAGATCATCCGCTACCAGACCCGGCTGTTCGTGCCCGTCGACCGGTCGGCCGAGGTGCTCGAGCGGCTCGCGATCCAATAGGGTCATGGACGGGCGAAGCCGTCGGGCGATAAGCGGGCTGAAATCGGGAGGGTTAGACGTGCTGTTTTCATCATTCCTGCAAGTCGTTGCCGCGGGGAGCAGCTTCACCTGCACTCCGGTCGCAGTATGGGATGGCGACGGCCCAATCTGGTGCGCGGAGGGCCCGAAGATCCGGATAGCCGGCGTTGCGGCCCGCGAAATGGACGGACGCTGCAAGTCGAACCAGCCCTGCCCGGCGGTCGATCCCCTCGACGCCCGCGACCGCCTGGTGCGCCTCTTCGGTGGAGCGACGGGAACCCTCCCGACAGGTCACATCAAGGTTCGCGGCGCGCCGATGACCTGCATCTCCGACGGGTCCGCCGGCGGATCGCGCACCGCCGCGTGGTGCCGCTCGCCGGCTTTCGGGGACCTCAACTGCGCCGTCGTTCGGGCCGGCGGCGCGGTTCGATGGAGGCGCTACTGGCGCAATCACTCTTGCTGAAGTGAGACCCGGCTCGCGAAAGTGGTTGAGGGCATTGGTCGAATGGGTTCTCTTCGTCCTGCTCTTCATCATTTTCGCGCTTGGCCTGGTGGCGCTTTGACGGTCGGCAGAAGCGGCATCAGCTGCTTTGCAACACAAGCCCGTGCCCGTGTCCGTGGCCTTGGCCACGAGGCTCTGCGAGCCGCTGCTTCAAGCCGATACGGTCGTTCGACTCCCACAGGAGCCTTCTTGACAGCTCTCGCCAAATCGGCTCGTTACGCATCCGTGCCGAACAAAACGGGGCGTCAGAACCCCAAGCGATTGTGCACGTGTGAAAATCAGCGACAGCCTAATTTTTTCCGCCGCGTCGGAAACTGACTTCGATCCCGTCCAGCTTGACCTCCCGCTTCGACCCGCGGGCGAATTTGACGCGATCGATGACATCTTCCCGGTCGAATGCCGATCGTCGCACGCCATACTCTCCGAATATCTGCAAACGATCGGAGTCGCCGACCCCGATGCCGCCGCGGGTGCACTCCTCAGCGAGTTCAGAACACTTGGCGACCTGCTCTCCGGATCCTGGTGGCGGCTGCGGCGTGCGGTAGGCGGGCGCCTGGCTTCGGTCATCCGCGCCTCTCGAGCGTTGATGCATGCGTCCCTGGCGGAACCGCTCAACGAGCGGCCGATCGTGCCCAGGCCAGCGCAACTGATCGATTTTCTGCAGGCCCGGATCGGCTACCTCCAGCATGAGCGGCTGCTTGCGATTTATGTCGACAGCCGGCTCCATCTGCTCAGCATACAGAAACTCGCCGACGGTGCGGTGAGCCGCGCGCCGGTCGATTTCGCGAGGATCATCCAGCTCGGTCTGAATGTTGGCGCCTCCGGATTCCTGCTCGTCCACAATCATCCCTCCGGTGTTCCGCGTCCAAGCAAGGCCGACCTCGCCGTGACATCGCGCCTGAGGGATCTGGCCGGCCAGCTGGACCTGCACCTGCTCGATCATCTCATCGTGGCGCGCGGCAAGGTGGCGAGCATCGAGGATCACTGGCGGGAATCGCGATGGCGGGGAGACGTCGAGTGAGGAGAGACGAGTAGAGAAGCGGGAATATCGCCTCCGGGCCTTTGTTGTAGACCAGGCCGCCCGGGCCCGACTTTGTAAAGCCCGTCGATCGGTGCGCCGCAGTGGATGACGCTTTCCGCCGCAGCGTCGCCGATCAAGAAATCTCCTGTCACGGCGTTGCCCACTGGCGCGTGGCGGAAAAAGGAGCCTTTACGTCATGGTGAGCCGGCCGGTCGCCGGATAGCTGCCGATCCTCGATCGCCTTCGGGCACTGATCTGATGGGGTGGGGATGCTGTCATTCTCAAGGGCGATCGTATTGGCTGGCCTCGCGATCATGCTCTGCGGATGCGGCGAGCATCCGCAGGCTACTGTCGAATTCAGCGATGCCTGGACACGGGAAACGACGGCCGGCGTTCCAGTTGGCGCGGGCTATGGAGTCGTTCGCAACAATACGGCCAGGCCGATCCGGCTGGTCTCCGCAACTTCTCCAGCCGCGAACAGGATCGAAATTCACACTGTCGTCACGGACAAGGGAGTCATGCGCATGCGTCCCCTCGCAGACGGGCTGGAGATTCCATCGGGCAGGGAGATCGCGCTGAAACCGGGAGGCCACCATCTGATGCTGATCGGCCTGCATCGGGCGCTTCGTTCCGGCGAAGTGATCCCGGTAGCTTTCGAGTTTGAAGGCGCCGCCGCCCAGACCGTCGGGTTCCATGTTCGATCGGTCTCCGCGCCCCAAGGCGCCGACCATGAATGAGATCGCCCGGCGAGGGCTGCTGCGCGGCCTCCTGCTTTGCGCCATTCTGCTCCTCGCCGGGTTCGGCGCATGGACATACTGGCGCCCTGCCTCCACTCCGAACCCGGCCGACGCCAACATGATTGCCATTGGCGGCCCCTTCACGCTTACAGATGTGAACGGGCGCCCCTTTGGGAGCGAGCAACTGCGCGGCAAGCCCTTCGCCATCTTCTTCGGTTTCACCCGTTGCCCGGATGTCTGCCCGACGACCCTAAGCCGGATGGTTCGGCTTCGGAGCGAGCTCGGGAAAGAGGCCGAAAGTCTCAATCTGGTTTTCGTTTCGGTCGATCCGCGATCCGACAAGCCCCAGGACATCGCCCAGTATTTGAGCCTGTTCGACTCGCCGATCATTGGCCTTACCGGCACTCAGCACCAGCTCGCCGAGGTCAAACGCAACTTCGGCGTTTTTTCCGAGGAAGTGCCGCTCGGCAATTCCGGCTACACTATCGACCATACGGCAACCGTGTTCGTCGTCGACGCCGATGGCCGTTTCGTCGGAACGCTTGATGCTCATGAGGACGCCGAAGCCGCGCTCGCCAAGTTGCGGCGTTCGCTTACCGCGTAAGTCGAGTGGGAGGAAGCGGGGACACCGAGCAGTCCCCGCCCCCCTGTTGATTCGGCACGCGATCCGGCGATCCTAGCAGCGCAAATCCTACATTGCCACGAATGCGATCGCAGGCCTCCTAGTCTTGTTCGGCAAGATGATCGGCGGCCAGCAGGCCGGCTCGTAGCGCCATAGAGGGGAGGGGGCGGGAGCCCGGTGAGTGACAGGTGCGGAAAGGCCGCACCGGCTCTCATCCGGAGACCATCAGATGATTAAGTCCATTCCGCTCAACAAGCTCGTTCCATCGCCGCGTAATGTCCGGCGCTCCACGAACGAACAGGCCGACCTCCAGCTCAAGTCCGACATCGAAGCCCGCGGACTTCTTCAGAACCTCGTCGTCACCAGCGCTGCAAAACCCAGGGGCAGCTTTGCCGTCGAGGCGGGCGGCCGGCGGCTTCGCGCCCTTCAGGCCCTGGCCGGGGAGGGCAAGATCGAGAAGACGCATCCAGTCACCTGCTTCGTGCTCGAGGGCAGCCCGGCCGATGCCCGGGAAGCCAGCCTCGCCGAGAACTTCCAGCGGCTGAGCATGAACCCGGCCGACGAATGCCTCGCGTTTCTGGCTCTGATCGAGCAGGGCTCGGACGCCGAGGGGATCGCCCGCCGGTTTGGCCTCACCGTGCGCTTCGTCGAGGGGCGGCTGCGCCTCGCGAATCTCGCTCCCGTCGTGTTCGAGGCGCTCGGCGCCGGCGAGATCAGCCTGGACGTCGCCAAGGCCTATGCGGCGACGCCGGACCGGGAGCGGCAGGCCTATGTCTTCGAGCAGATGAGCCACGGCTATGGCTACGCCCATCCCGACAGCATCCGCCGGATGATGACGCAGGAAACGGCCAGCGCCAGCGATCGCAGGGCCCGCTTCGTCGGCGAGGAGGCCTATCTCGCCGCCGGCGGCCGGATCGAGCGCGACCTGTTCGCGGACGACGCGGCGACGCGCTGGCTCGATGTCGCCATCCTCGAGCGGCTGGCAGCTGAGAAGATGGAAGCACTGGCGGCGGAAGCGGCCTCCGAGGCCGGTCTCGGCTGGGTCAAGCCAACGCTCGATCGCTGGATCGGCCACGCCCAGACCGAAGGGCTGCGGCGCGTGCCCGTCGAAACGCCCCCGCTCACGCAAGGGGAATCGGCCTCGGT
>DATLGC010000017.1:0-5783 GCA_035540655.1 Sphingomicrobium sp.
CAATTCGGGGCTGATGATCCCGCAGGTCACCGCCGCGGCGCTGGTCAGCGAGAACAAGGCTCTCGCTTTCCCGGCAAGCGTCGACTCCATCCCGACCTCGGCCGGGCAGGAAGATCATGTGTCGATGGCGCCGATCGCCGCCCGCAAGGCCAGTCAGATCGCCCGCAATACCGCCGGCGTGGTCGTGGTCGAACTGATCGCCGCCGCTCAGGGCGTCGACCATCACGCGCCGCTAAAGACCAGCGCCCAGCTTCGGAAGGTTCATTCCAAGGTGCGGGAAATCACCCCGCATTTCACTGCCGACCGTTACTGGGCCGACGACATGGCGGCGCTTCAGCAAGCAATATTGGCCGGAGAGTTCGGCTCGGGCTTGCTGCCGCTGCTGGAGACCTAGCGCACCCGGTCCCAGGTCGACGACTTGCAGACGACCAGAAGCGCGCAGCCCTTGACGTCGAGCCGGTTGGCCGAGACCTGGCGGATGGTGCCTCGGGCGTGCATGTTGCGGTCGGCGACGAAGACGTTGGCGCGATAGGTGCCTTGGCCCGCCGGCTGGATTTCGCGGATCAGGCGCGCTCCGACCAGATTGGTGCCGCTGCCTTTCTCGGCCTTGGCCCGCTGCTTGGGAGAGGCGCGGACCACCGTGCCGCACAAATTCTGCCCGCACGGCGAGATCTCGATCTCCATCTGACCGTTCTTCCATCGGCCCTCGATCGGCGCTCGGTTCGATCCGGCGGCCGGGGCCGCGGCGAGGGCGCCGAGCATTGCTGCGCAAAGAATAAGCCGTTTCATGCCACTGCCCTAGCGCTGCTTTGTGGCGGGAATCGTTCAATAAACTTGCTCGCTGATGAACGGATTAGTGAAAATCGCGGCTTTTGGGGATGATCTCGGTGTCGCGCGGATGGCGCCCGGCCGGCGGCCGCCAGCTGCCCGGAGCGTCGCCTTGGGCGAGCGTCGACGGCATCGCCTCGTCGCTAAGCTGCCGCAACATGTGCGTGTCGTCCTCCAGCCGCCGCGCGACCACGTGAATCACCTCGCTGTCGGGGTCGCGCTGGACAATTCCGTGCACCGCCATCAGCCGCGCGCCCATGACGATCCTGCGCTGTTTTTCGAACACGTCGGGCCAGATGACGAGGTTGGCGATTCCACTCTCGTCCTCGATGGTGATGAACACCACGCCCTTGGCGCTGCCGGGCCGCTGGCGGATCAATACCACCCCGGCGATCGACAATCTTTTGCCATCCTTGATCGACTGGATCTGCTCGGCGGTAACGAATCCCCTGGCTGCATAATGCTCGCGCAAAAATTGCATCGGATGGGCTTTCAGGGACAGCCGCACCGTCTGGTAATCGCTGACCACATGCTCCGACATGCGCATCGCCGGCAGCCGCGCCGGACCGGTCTCGACGCCTTCGTCTCGCGCCTCGGCGGCGGCGAACAGGGGCAGGTCCGGGGCGCTCTTGAGCGCCCTTGAATCCCACAGCGCCGCCCGCCGGTCGAGGCCCATGGAGCGGAAGGCGTCGGCGGCGGCGAGCCGCTGGATGGCGTGGACCGGCACGTGGCCGCGGCTGCGCAATTCCTCGACCGTGCGATAGGGCCTTGTCCCCCGGGCGATCACCAGCCGCTCCGCCGCCTCGCGGTGGAGTCCGTCGACCTGGCGCAGGCCCAAGCGGAGGGCGGGCATGGCAAGCCCCTCCCCTTCAGGGGAGGGGATCGAGGGGTGGGGCAGTCTCGCACCCCCACCCCGCTCAGTTGCACTGAGCTGCCCCTCCCCTGAAGGGGAGGGGATGGGCTCCAGCGTGCAATCCCACTCGCTCATATTCACATCCACCTCGCGCACCTCGACTCCATGCTCGCGCGCGTCGCGGACGATCTGCGCCGGCGCGTAGAAGCCCATCGGCTGCGAATTGAGGAGCGCTGCTGCGAAGGCCGCCGGATATTTCCACCGCAGCCAGCTCGACACATAGACGAGGTGGGCGAAGCTCGCCGCGTGGCTTTCGGGGAAGCCATATTCGCCGAAGCCCTTGATCTGGTCGAAGCAGCGCTGGGCGAAATCCTCGTCATAGCCGCGTGCCACCATCCGCCCGACCATCTTGTCCTGGAGGAGCGCGATCGTCCCCTTGGAGCGGAAGGTCGCCATCGCCTTGCGCAACTGGTTGGCCTCGGCGGCGCTGAATTTCGCCGCGTCGATGGCGATCTTCATCGCCTGCTCCTGGAAGATCGGCACTCCGAGCGTTCGCCCGAGGATTCGCTCGAGCTCTTGCGGAGGGCCATGCTCGGGCGCCGGGCAGGGAAAGGTCAGCGGCTCCTTGCCCTGCCGGCGCTTCAAATAGGGATGGACCATGTCGCCCTGGATCGGACCCGGGCGGACGATCGCCACCTCGATGACGAGGTCGTAGAAGCAGCGCGGCTTGAGGCGCGGCAGCATGTTCATCTGCGCCCGGCTTTCGACCTGGAAGACCCCCAGCGAATCGCCGCGGCACAGCATGTCGTAGACCTCCGGCACTTCGGGCGGGATGGTCGCCAGCTCCCAGCGCTCGCCGTGGTGCTTTTCGACGAGGTCGAAGCATTTGCGGATGCAGGTCAGCATGCCGAGCGCGAGCACGTCGATCTTGAGGATTCCGAGCTCGTCGATGTCGTCCTTGTCCCATTCGATGAAGGTTCGGTCGGCCATCGCGCCGTTGCCGACCGGCACTGTCTCGATCAGCGGCCGCTCGGTCAGGATGAATCCGCCGACATGCTGCGACAGATGCCTGGGCATGCCGATCAGTTGCTCGGCGAGCTTCACCGTGCGCTTGAGATGCGGGTCGTCGAGGTCGAGCCCGGCTTCGGCAACATTGGCCTTCGGCACCGCCTCTCCCCAGCTGCCCCAGATGGTCGAGGCGAGCGCTCCGCACACATCTTCGCTCAGCCCCATCACCTTGCCGACCTCGCGGATCGCCGAGCGCGGCCGGTAATGGATCACTGTGGCGGCGATCCCGGCCCGCTCCCGGCCATATTTGGAATAGATGTGCTGGATCACTTCCTCGCGCCGCTCATGCTCGAAATCGACGTCGATGTCGGGCGGCTCCTTGCGCTCCTCGCTGATGAACCGCTCGAACAAGAGGTCGCTGGTCGCCGGGTCTACGGCGGTTATTCCGAGGCAATAGCAGACCGCGCTGTTCGCCGCCGATCCGCGCCCCTGGCACAGGATCGGCGGATCGAGGTTCCTTGCAAAGGCGACGATGTCGTGGACGGTGAGGAAGTATCGCGCGAAGTCGAGCTTGGCGATCAGCCCCAGCTCATGGTTGAGCTGGGTCAGCACCTTGTAGGGGATCCGCTTGCCCCATTTCTGGTGCGCGCCTTCCCAGGTGAGATGTTCGAGATGCTGCTGCGGCGTCCGCCCCTCGGGCACCGTCTCGCGCGGATATTCGTAACGCAGCTCGTCGAGGCTGAAGTTGAGCGCGTCGACAAATTTGCGTGTTTCTTCAATGGCATGCGGCCAGCTCTCGAAGAGTTTCGTCATAGCCGCCGGGCTCTTCAAATGCCGCTCGGCATTGGCGTTGAGCAGATATCCGGCGTTGGCGATGGTGGTCTTCTCGCGAATGCAGCTCATCACGTCCTGAAGCGGGCGCTTTTCCGGGGCGTGGTAATGGACATCGTTGGTGGCGAGGATGGTGCAACCGTAGGCACGCGCCATCCGGTCGAGCCGCTCGATCCGCGCCGCGTCATCGCCGCGATAAAGCCAGCTTGCCGCGACGTGCCGCAATGATGGAATGGCGCCACGAAGCCGCGGCAGCTCGGCTTCGAAGGCATCGAGATTCTCTCCCGGCCAGGCGATGAAGGCGATTCCTTGCGCGTGCTCGGCGACGTCGCCGAGGCTCAGCTCGCACTCGCCTTTCGCGGCGCGCATCTTGCCGAGGCTCAGGAGCCGCGACAGCCGGCCGTAGCCTTCGCGGTCGACCGGGTAGGCGAGCAGGCTCGGCGCATCGATGAGGTCGAGCCGGCAGCCGATCAGTGGCTTCAGCCCCGCGCCTTTGCAGGCGCTGTGCATCCGCACCACTCCGGCGAGCGTGTTGCGGTCGGCGATGCCGATCCTGTCCATCCCCAGCTCGAGCGCCCGGAGCACCAGCTCGATCGCGTCCGACGCTCCCCGCAAGAAGGAGAAGGGGCTGGTGACTCCGAGCTCGACATAGGGCGCGCGGCCGGCGGGAGGCGGCGGCATGTCCGGCCCACGCACCAGCTTCAGGCGCGAAAATCCGGCTTTTTCAGGCATCGGTCAGCAGCCCCCCTTTTCGTCATCCCCGCGGAAGCGGGGGTCCAGACGGCCGCTTGGATTCCCGCTTTCGCGGGAATGACGAGTGGAGGTAAGCATCATCCGAACAGCCCGTGGACGAACCACGAAGGCGCGCCGCCGCGGCCATCGCCGGCGATCCCTTCGCGAAATATCCAGTAACGACGGCCGTCGCTATCCTCGATGCGGTAATAATCGCGCAGCCGAGCGGTCGATCGTTCGCGCCACCATTCGGGTGCGATCCGTTCCGGCCCCTCGAAGCGCGCGATGTCGTGCACCTGCCGGCGCCAGACGAAGCGCCGCGGCGCACCTTCCGGGGTGGCATAGATGACGTCGATCGCCTCGGGCCGGTCGAGCAGGCGCTGCGGTCTCCCCTCCCCATTAAGGGAGGGGGAGCTTGCCGAAGGCGAGCGGGGTGGGCGAGAGGAGCTGGCACGGCCCCACCCCTGAGCCGCTGCACGGCTCTTCCCCTCCACTGAAGGGGAGGGGAGCAGGGCCGGCGCCCACCCGCTCGCCCGCTCGGGGACATGGCTCTCGTGCGCCACCGGCCGCCGCACCTTGTCCGCCCCGAGCTTGACGTTCAGCCGGTCGACCAGGCGGGCGATGTCGCCGGACGGGTCCGGCGCCTCGACCAAACTGTCCTGGGCGGCGCCGAGCGGCTCGGTCAGACAAGCTTCCAGAGCGAAGGCGTCGAATCCGAAGCCGGGGTCGAGCGCCGCTTTGCCCTCCAGCAGGCGCTGCAAATGCTTCGGCTCGCGGCTGGGAATGGAGGTGGCGACGTCCGCCTCGGCGACGCTGCCATCGACCCGGAAACCAGTCAGTACCAGCCGCCGTGCGCCGAGATGTCTTTCGGCCAGCTGTCCAACGAGCAGCGGGATCAGTCGTTCTAGCGCCTGCCCCGCAGCCTCTTCGTGCGTGACTGGCTCCTCGAGCCTCAGCAGCGCCCGCGGCGGCGGCTCGTTGGCCCGAGCGGTCAGCGGCTCGGCCTTGCGGCCGGTCAGCCGGTCGAGTGCGTCAATCACATCTTCGGCGCCGCGGAATCGCCGGGCCAGTGCCAGCCTCGGCACCGCGAGAAGCGCGCCGATCGTCTTCAGCCCGAGCCTCTCGAGCGTGCGCAATGTGTCGGGCTCCAGTCGCAGCGCGGCGAGGGGGAGGGGAAGCAAATCGTCATGCCAGCGAAGGCTGGCATCCATGCCGTTCCCCTGGACCCCGGCTTCCGCTGGCGTGACGGTGGCGAAAGATCGGCCGTAGTGACTGAGCGCCCAGGCCGCGCCAGCGGTCGGGGCGATCGCCGTGCGCGCCGTCAGCCCCATCGCGGCGAAGCGCTGCCGGGCATCGGCGATCAGTCCCTGCTCGCCGCCGAACAGATGCGCGACTCCGGTGACGTCGAGCCGCAGCGAATCGGCTCCGTCCACCTCCACCGCCGGCGACCAGCGAGTCGCCCAGCGGGCGAGCCGTTCGACCAGCGCCGAATCGCCCGCGGGATCGGCGGGAACCGCGACCAGCTTCGGAT
>DATLGC010000018.1:0-2397 GCA_035540655.1 Sphingomicrobium sp.
CTTTCCATCCCGCCCGCAAGCGCTTAACTGCGCGACTGGTCCGCAACAGCTTATTGGAGACTCTGCTATACCCCCGCCCCATCCGCGCCGTTCGATGGCGCCGCCGGTCATGACCGGCCCTCGCTACAATGAATTCATCCAGTCCCAGAAGGTCAGGGTGATTGACGAAAATGGCGAGAATTTGGGCGTGATGTATACGCGCGAAGCGATCGAGCAGGCAGCCGAGGTCGGGCTCGATCTCGTCGAGATTTCTCCTAACGCCGATCCGCCCGTCGCCAAGTTCCTCGACATCGGCCGCTACAAATACGAAGCGCAGAAAAAGGCCAACGAGGCGCGCAAGAAACAGAAGACGCAGGAGATCAAGGAGATCAAGATGCGTCCGAACATCGACGACCACGACTATGACGTGAAGATGCGCAAGGTGTTCGAGTTCCTCGAGGAAGGCGACAAGGTCAAGGTGACGATGCGCTTCCGCGGCCGCGAGATGGCGCATGGCGAATTGGGGATGGCGGTATTGCGTCGGGTCCAAGATCAGACCGCCGAGCTTGCCAAGGTCGAGGCGCATCCCCGCATGGAAGGCCGCCAGATGCTGATGGTCCTGGCGCCGAAGTGATGACCTTCGTGGCCGGCGACGCGCGGCCCGCGATCGTGCCGATCGAGACGTAAGGAATCGAGTCGAACAGAGCCGATACGGCTGCTGCTGCCGCGCTCTCGCCGGGCCAAAATCACGCCCGGCGCGCATAGAGTGGGCGGCGGACGGACGTCCGTGCCGCCAAGTCCGGCGAACGGCTGCCTGCCTTGACCTTACGGAATTCGGCCTTCGGTTCGCGTGCCTGTTGCAGTTTTGCAGCAAGTTAACGGCATTGTTGCCGCGCTCCGGGCACCCTCGCTTTTCTTGGCCCAGCAGCTGGATTAGCGTTGCCTGTTCGCAATGCCGCTGCCTTCGCGCAGCACCAGGGGAGGGCATAGAATGCACAAATCCGTTTGGCTGCTTTCCGCAGGCCTGATCGCTCTTTCGGTCCCGGCCCAGGCGCAGGAGACTGACACCGACCAGGGCGCAGCGGTACCCACTCAGGGCGCGACTGCCGAAGCCGCTGCCGTCGCCGAGACGGATATCGAGACGCGGCAGCGCGTCGACACTGGCGACATCGTCGTGACTGCCACTCGCCGCAACGAGGCGCTGTCCGACGTGCCGCTGGCGGTCAGCGCGGTTACGTCCGAATCCCTGGAATATTCCGGAGCGACCGACATTCGCCAGCTCACGCAGCTGGCGCCATCACTGCTGGTGTCCTCGACCTCGTCCGAAGCGGGCGCCGGCGTCGCTCGGATTCGCGGCATCGGTACGGTCGGAGACAATCCGGGGCTCGAGAGCTCGGTCGCCGTCTTCATCGACGGCGTTTATCGCTCCCGCACCGGCGTCGGCCTCACCGAGCTCGGCGCGGTCGACCGCATCGAAGTCCTTCGCGGCCCGCAGGGCACTCTCTTCGGGCGCAACGCTTCGGCCGGCCTGATCTCGGTCATCACTGCACGACCGCGCTTCGAGAACCAGTTTGCCGGGCAGATTGACCTCGGCAATTATGACATGCGTCGCATAGAGGGCAGCGCCACGGGGCCGATCAGCAGCAGCTTCGCAGCCCGCCTGGATGCGGTGTACCTGACCCGCGACGGCTATCTCGAAGACGTCGTCTCCGGCCGTCGGATCAATGACCGCAACCGCTTTTTGGTTCGCGGTCAGGGCCTGTACCAGCCCAGCGACAATCTCTCGGTTCGGTTGATCGCCGACGTGGCGCAGCGGCGTGAGGAATGTTGCGGCGCTCCATACCTCCGGGCACGTGATACGGTTGCCTCGGGCGGCGTAACCGTATCCGCGCCATCGACGATCGCTGCAATCATCCGTGGCCTCGGTGGAATCGTCAGCGATGATACGTTCGCGCGCCAGACTGCCATCACGCCGGGCCGCGATTACAACAGCGACGTCAACGACTGGGGAGCCTCCGGAGAAGTTGTCTACGACATGGGGGGCGAGGAGCTGACTTCGATCACGGCATTTCGCCACAACAAATATGTTCGCGGGCAGGACGCCGATTTCAACAACCTCGACATTCTTTATCGCGACGGCGGCGGCGGCGCCTTCAATCGCTTCAACACCCTTACGCAGGAGTTGAGGCTGCAAGGCGAAACCTTCGGCGGCCGCCTCGACTGGCTGGTCGGCGGTTATTATGCGAACGAGCGGCTACGGGTCGTCGACAACCTGGCCTATGGCGCGGACTATTCGCGCTACGGCAACTGCCTTGTCGCCAACAATTTTGCCGGTGCGACCGGTCAGCCGGCTTTGGTCATGCCGAGCAACCCGACCTGCTTCAATCCGGTGGTCGCGGCCGCGATCCTTCCCTTCGT
>DATLGC010000019.1:0-16117 GCA_035540655.1 Sphingomicrobium sp.
ATGTTCAGCAGCCGGAGCCGCCTCCCCCACCGCCTCCGATCGAGGAACCGCCGCCGCCGAACAAGTCCGCGGCCGAGCAACGCGAATATCTGCTCAACAACCGGATCTGGTACCAGGCCCGGATCGTCCAGCCGAACATCGGCCAGCAGGACAAGTGGCGTCCCGGCTTTTCCGACATTGCCGCGCGGCGGCTCGCCGACCTGTCCGCCCAGCCCGAGCGGAGCGAGCCGCGGCTGCTGCTCTGGCCAGAAGCGGCGGTCACCGATCCGCTCGAGGACGAGCGCGGCGAGCCCTATGCCGGTTTCGCCCGCTTCGAGCGGCAGCGCGCCGCATCCGCCATCCGCCCGGGCGAATATCTGCTGACCGGCGGAATCGCGCTCCTCTCCCCGGACGGTCGCTTCATCACCGGCGCGGCCAACAGCGTCTTCGCGCTGGACGCGGAGGGCGATGTCGCCTTCCGCTACGACAAGGCCCACCTCGTCCCCTACGGCGAATATCTGCCGATGCGGCCCTTGCTGTCGGCGATC
Source organism: Sphingomicrobium sp. (assembly GCA_035540655.1). GTDB lineage: Bacteria > Pseudomonadota > Alphaproteobacteria > Sphingomonadales > Sphingomonadaceae > Sphingomicrobium. The sequence continues at coordinate 528 of DATLGC010000019.1, forward strand.
GGCCTGTCCCGGCTGGCGCCAGGCGATGTCGATTTCATCCCCGGCCCTGGACCGCAGACGGTAGCGCTGCCTGGCTGGGGCAAGGTCGGCTTCCAGATTTGCTATGAGATCATCTTCTCCGGCGACGTGGTTGACCCGAACAACCGCCCGGATTTCATCTTCAACCCATCCAACGACGCCTGGTTCGGCGCCTGGGGCCCGCCGCAGCACCTCGCCCAGGCCCGGCTGCGAGCGGCCGAGGAGGGGCTTCCGGTGATCCGCTCCACCCCGACCGGGATCAGCGCGATAATCGATGCCCGCGGCCGGCTGACCCAGTCGCTGCCCTGGCTTCAGGCCGGAGTGATCGACAGCCAGCTGCCGGTCGCGGCTCTGAGCCCGACGCTCTTCGCCCGCCTCGGCAACTGGATCCCGCTCGCCCTTGCCTTCGCCCTCCTCATCGGCGGCATTGTGCTTGGGGGTCGCCGCCGCTAGAGCGACATATAAAGCTTTCCTTATATCCTGATTTCCAAGGACCCGCCCAGACTGATGCGAAGCACCTACCTCTTCACCTCCGAGTCCGTTTCCGAAGGCCATCCGGACAAGGTCGCCGACCAGATTTCCGACGCCATCGTCGATTATTTCATCGGCCACGACCCCGAATCGCGGGTGGCCTGCGAGACGCTGGTGACCACGCAGCGAATAATCATCGGCGGCGAGATCCGCTGTCCGCCCGTCTATGACGAGGAACGGTTCAGGGACACCAACGGCTGGGCGCCCGGCGCCCGCGACGAAATCGAGCAAGTTGTCCGCAATGTGGTCAGGCGCATCGGCTACGAGCAGGACGGCTTTCACTGGCAGACCGCCAGTTTCGAGAACCATTTGCACGGCCAGTCGGCGCACATCGCCCAGGGCGTCGACGCTGGTGACGACAAGGAGGAGGGCGCCGGCGACCAGGGGATCATGTTTGGCTTTGCCTGCGACGAGACCCCGGACCTGATGCCGGCCACGCTCGACTACAGCCACAAGATCCTCTTGGAAATGGCAACCGACCGGCATTCCGGGCGCGCGCCTTTCCTCGAGCCGGACGCCAAGAGCCAGGTGACCCTGCGCTTCGACGACGGCAAGCCGGCGAAGGCCACCGCCATCGTCGTCTCGACCCAGCACAAGCCCGGCTATGACGCCGGCGAGAAGCAGGGCGAGCTCCACGCTTATGTCAGGCAGGTTGTTGCCCAGGTCCTGCCCGCCGAGCTGCTCGGCAACGAGACCGTCTATCACATCAACCCGACCGGAAGCTTCGAGATCGGCGGGCCCGATGGCGACGCCGGACTCACCGGCCGCAAGATCATCGTCGACACTTACGGCGGCGCCGCTCCGCACGGCGGCGGAGCCTTCTCCGGCAAGGACCCGACCAAGGTCGACCGGTCGGCCGCTTATGCGGCCCGCTATCTCGCCAAGAATATCGTCGCCGCCGGCCTTGCCAGCCGCTGCACCATCCAGCTCGCTTATGCGATCGGAGTCAGCGAGCCGCTGTCGCTCTACGTCGACACCCACGGCACCGGCGAAATCGACGACAGCGCGCTTGAACAGGCGATCAGCCGGATCGACAAGCTCGGCCGTCTCACCCCGCGCGGAATCCGCACTCACCTGGGGCTGAACAAGCCGATCTACGGCAAGACCGCCGCCTACGGCCATTTCGGCCGCAAGCCGGAAGGTGACGCCTTCCCTTGGGAGCGGGTCGACCTGGTCGACGACCTCAGGCAGGCGGTCGCCTAGGCGCGGGTTGCAAGCGGCCGCACCGTCTGCCAGCCTCGCTCCCGTGCCGGGGAGGGGGAATATATGCGTCTGATCTATCTGTTGTGCGCTTTTGCCATTGCCGTCGGCGCTGCTCCGGCGGCCGCCCAACCCCGCGACATCCCGCTCAAGGCGGGTTCGAAATATTCGCACAAGTCGACCAGGATCGCGCTTCCGCCAAGCCTCGGTGGCCTGCCGAGGGCAAGGGCGGTCGCGCTCGATGTCGACGATCTGGACGTGATCGTCGACTATCGCAGCACGGACGAGCGTGAAATCACGACCATTTACCTCTACCGCAATGCCGCCGGCGACCTGCCTTTGTGGTTCGACCGGGCGAATGCGGTCATCGACAGCAACCCGGCAAGGTTCGGCAAGCTGACCCCGGCCTTTCCGGCGGCGGCGTTCGTTCCGCCTGGACAGTCGACCGCGAGCGGGCTTCGGGTGGTCTATTCGACCGGCGGATCCGGTTTCGCCAGCACCGCGCTCGCCATGGTTCCGGTCGGCGAGTTCTTCGTGAAAATGCGGCTGTCATCGGCGACCCTTGGTCCGGCAGAGCTCGAGGCGAGGATGCGCGAAGCCCTGGCCGCCATCTCCTGGCCGCGAAGGATTGCGCCCGCTCCGGCCGCTGTCCTCGTCGCGCCCTGCGATTCCGCATTGGCCTTTTCCGGCATAGCGAAGCCCGCGCCGAAGAATGGCGCAGCCGCGCTCATCGGCGCACTGATTCCAAGCCTTGCTAATGAAACGGCAAAGTCCGGCGAGAAATCCGCTCCGGTCGTTTATTGCCGCGACGCACGCGTTCTGGAAAATGCCGCGCTGTACCGGCCGAACGGCGACAAGGACCGCTATCTGGTCGCCTTCCAGGATGCCGGACGGGCGCTTCAGGTGGGCCGGAACGATCTGGCCTCGATCATCGCCGCCGCCGAGTCGGCCGGGGACGCTGGCGCCCGCTACAGCGTCGATCTCATCGGCCTGTCGGAGACCCAGGGCTTCGGCGACTTCGCCACACTTCCCCCGCCCGAGCAGGCGATCGACTTGGTCAGTTCCAGCAAGCCCGTGTACGCAACCTCGACGATCGGCAAACGCAACAAGATCACCCTCGCCTCGGACGCGCTGGACAACGAATAAAAAGGCGTTCCCCTGCGGCCTCTAAGCGCGGTTTCGCCGCGGCACCCAACTGTCGGCAGCCGCCGCCGGGCCGACCTGATTGAGGGTCGCGCCCTTGGCAAGCGCATCGCTTAGCGGCCGGTGGAAGTGCGGGACCAGAAGGCCCGTCGCCAATCCCCAGACGAGGAAGGAGAGGAACAGGCCGATCGACGGCACCCCGCCAGGGGCGAGGCCACCGCCCGCCAGCGGCAACACCATTGCCGATCCGGCCGCCCAGAGCGCAAAGCCGAACACTATCCCGAACAGCCAGCCGCTGTGCGGGTTGTTCGCCGCTCGGCCGAAAAGCCAGGCATAGACCGCCCCTGCCGCGGCCATGATCACCGCCCCCGCGGCCAAGGTCGCCAGCGTCGAGATGCCGAGAATCCGCGCTTCGACCTCGAGCGTTCCGAAAAGATGGAGAAGCAGGCTCGCCGGGATCGTTCCGAGCAGCCCGCTGATCAGTCCGGTCAGCACCGGCCGCTGGATCGGCCCGGCGTTTATTCCGTGGGCGTTGAGAAAGCTGGCCATCAGCGGAGCATCTCCCTGAGCGCTTCGCACTCGCGATATTGCGGGACGTCGCGGTACATGTCGATCAGATGCTTGTAGGCGAGGCCGACCTGGCGCGGGTCGCGGTTCATGTCGACCAGCCCGACCGGATAGACGGTGCCGAGCGCCTCCTTCATGCCGATGTGCCAGTCGATCTGGTCGTTGAGGCTGTACCAGGTGAAGCCGACCAGCGGCACTCCGTCGCGGATCAGCAATTGGGCATTATGCCACTGCCGCCAAAGCCAGCGCGGAGCGTCCTCGGCATCCATCCTGTTGGTCTCGGTGTGCATCATGGTCCGCTGGTATCGCTGCCAATATTGCTGGGCGATCACGTACCAGCCGAACAATTCGCCAAGCACTCGCGGCTCGCCGTCGCGGTCGATCAGCCGCTCGTTCCATTCGTAATAATCGACTCCGAGGATCGACCGCCGCGGCACCTGGCGGGCCATGAACCGGTCGTAGACCTTATCGTCGACGCCATGCTGGCGAATATGGTCCCGCATGAAGTCGCTGACCGGATGGGCGAACAACAGATCGAGCGGAAGGAACCGCCGCTCGTTCTCCAGCCGTGCGATCTCCTCGATCTTCGGATCCGGGCAGCAGGGCTGGAAGAATTCGCTGCTTTCGGCGTGGATGAAGATGGCGTCAGGCCGATGCCTGAGGATCGCCTCCTCCATCGCAACGGTCGCGCTGGCCATGTTGACCACCGCGGTCACATAGGCGCCGGCATCGCGCATCTGCTCGTTCCACAAGCCCTCGAGCGTGCTCAGGCGGGCGCAAACGAACATCTCGTTGATCGGCGTGTAGAACCGAACCCACGGGTAACGCTGGGCGAATGCCCCGGCGAACTCGCTCATCGGCCCGGGAATGTCGGGGTTCTGGAAATTGCCGAGCCATGACGGCAGCCCGAAGTGGCACAGGTCGATGATCGGCTCGGGCCCGAATTCCTCCAGCTCGGCCATCGGCTCGTCGACCAGCGACCAGTCATACTGGCCGGGGCCGCCGAGCACGAGATGGAGCGGCGGACCGTAACGGATGTGGGTGATCCCGATTTCGCGGGCAAGCGCGAAATCCTGTTGCCAGCGGTCGTAATGCCAGGTGCCCTTCATCTGGTCGCGGCGCCAGCTGCCATTCTCGATCGTCGGATAGCTGCACTCGATCCCGGTGGCGAACATGAAGCCGGCACTTTGCGTTCGCCTGCCGTTGGCGGAAGTTGCTCGCCGAGCCGCATAGCGCGGCGGGTTTCGCCGCTCATTCTCGACGGGATAGCCGGCCGGACGAACATAGAGGGCGCCCATGACCAGCCCGAACAGCATATGGCCGGCGAGCAGCCCGGCGATCGCCGTCGCCGTCAGCGGCTCGAGCAATATGCCCCAGTCGAGTTCGACAATCCCGTCGGCCAGGTGCATCAACTGCAGCTGCGGGGTGACCAGGAATATGGCCAGTACGGCCGGAAGCGCCGCGAATATCAGGCCCTGAAAGGCGGGCTTGATGTCGAGCCGGGCCCAGAAGAAATTGGCGTAGAACAAGGCCCAGCCGATCCCGCCGAGGACATGGGCGGCAAGCCCCGTCAGCCACCAGGCAATCCACGGCCCGTCCGGAAACGCCAGCGTGCCGAGCTCGCGGACGATGTCATAGAAGGGCACTCCGGTAAGGAGCGCCGGCCGGATCGCCGCCTCCCACGCAAGGGCACCCGCCCCGCCCGCGACAGCCGCCTTGGGCAGGTTGACGATCCGCATCATCGTCGGCGCGCCGCTACCGGTGCCGTCCGGGCTCGTGCACCCCAACCCGATGGTGATAGACGAGGTCGGCGCCGCGCCAGCCGCTGAAGATCAGGATCAGCACCGTCGCGCCCGACAGGTAGATGCCCAGCGAATCGACGATGGTGGCGTCGTCGCCGAGGCGGACCGCCAGGTTGACGATTGCCACGACGACAGCCGCGACATTGGCGATCATGTGCTGAAGCGCATGGCCGAGCCGTCGGATCCGGTCGTCGCCCATGAAGTCGATCAGCCCGAACACCGCCGCCAGCAGCGCCGTTCCGATGCCGAAACCGAGCAGCCATTTCGACGCTTCGGCAAATCCCGGATTGCCATAAGCGAGATAGAGCAGGTCGCTGCCGAACGCCCCGACCAGCAAGCCGATCGGGAAGGGGATCAGCATCGGATGGATCGGGTGTCCGCCGATTGACGCAGTGGATCTCGGGTTGTCTCGATAAGGGTCGGGGTCAGCCTGGTTCATTGATCTTCTCCCTGTCGCGTAACGAAAGTCCGAGCAGCGATGCGCCCACCGCAAGCGCCGCGCCGGCGGCGATCCAGCCGCGATGCTCGCTCGCCCACAGCAACGGCGAGCGCTCGCGCGCCTTGTCGCCAAAGCGGCCATGGGCGCCATGGTCGCCGGGCACCGGATCGAACAGATTGTCCCTGCGATCGCCTTCCACCGGCACTTCCGACTGCTGGCCGTCGACCGCCGTGCGGGCGAGATAACGATCGAGAAGCGGCGAAAGCAGCTTGTTGCCGAGTATGGCCTGGTAGGCCGGCGCTCCGACCATCCATTCCTTGCGGCTGGAATTGGCCGCCTTCCAGATGGCGCGCGCCGCGACCTCGGGCTGATAGACCGGTCCGACCGGCTTCGGCCGGCCAGAGACATGCGCCCGAATCCAGTCGAACTGAGGCGTGTTGACTCCGGGCAGCTGGACCATGGTCAGGCGAACGGCGCTGTCCATGTGGAGAAGCTCGCTTCGGACCGAATCGAGGAAGCCCTGGACCGCATGCTTGGCTCCGCAATAGGCCGACTGCAGCGGAATTCCGCGATAGGCGAGCGCCGATCCAACCAGCACGATCGCGCCCCTGTTGCGCGGCAGCATGTGCCGCAGCGCCGCCCGAGTGCCATGCACCTGGCCCATGTAGGTGACGTCGGTGACCCGCCGATATTCCTCGGCGCTCATGTCCATGAATCGCGAGAAGATGCCGGCGAAGGCATTGTTCACCCAGATGTCGATCTGCCCGAAGCGCGCGATAACCTTCTCGGCCGCCGCATCGACTTGAACATGGTCAGCGACGTCGGCCTCGATCACCAACGCCTCGCCTCCCAGCTCCTCGACCTCTCGCGCCGCGGCCTCTAGCCCATCCCTGCCGCGGGCGATCAGCGCGACGCGGCAGCCCTGCCGGGCGAACTCGCGCGACGTCGCCCGGCCGATTCCGGCCGATGCGCCTGTGATGACTGCGACTTGCGACATTGGCGAAAATTCCTCCATCACCACATGGCCCATTGGACGCCTGAAAGCTCGCGACGTTCCAAGTCGGGGTATGGTTGCGGCAAGGGGAGCGTCAGCACTTATCGCTTTCGCGCTCCGCGCTCGATCGTTAGCGAGCGCTGCCATGACCGCTCACAAGCCCGGCGACCCGACCACCCTCAACCGGCTGTACGGACGGTCGAGCGGGCACAGTTTGCGCAAGGGCCAGCAGCAGCTGGTCGACACCCTGCTCCCGCAAATCGAGGTGCCAGCCAAGGGTGAAGTCACGGCGCGGCGACTGTTCGGCGATGACCGGCCGCTGCATCTGGAAATCGGCTTCGGCTCGGGCGAGCATCTCGCCGACCGCGCCGACATGCTTCCCGATCATGGCTTCATTGGCTGCGAGCCGTTCCTCAACGGGGTCGCCGCGGCACTCACCCACGTCCGCGACAAGTACCTGGCCAATGTCCGAATCTGGCGCGGCGACGCGCTCGACGTAATCCGCCGACTGCCCGACGGTGCGCTGAGCTTCCTCTATCTGCTCCACCCCGATCCGTGGCCGAAGGCACGCCACGCCAAAAGGCGGATGGTCAATGACGGTCCGCTCGCGTTGTTCGCCGACAAGCTCCGCCCCGGCGGCGAGTTTCGCCTGGCCACTGACGATCCGACCTATCTCGCCTGGTCGCTGATGGTCATGCAGCGCCACCGAGACCGGTTCGACTGGCTGGCCGAGGGGCCGACCGACTTCCTCGAGCCTTCCGGCGGCTGGATCGAGACCCGCTATGGCGCCAAGTCGCGCCGGGAAGGCCGCCGGCCTTATTATCTTCGCTATCGGAGGAAATGATGAAATTGCCGCTGCTGGGTCTGGCTGGACTATTGTTCGCCGAAACGTCGTTCGCCTGCGTATGCGCGGGTCCGTTCACTGCTGAACAAAGGCAGGCAGCAGCCGCCCGGATCGCCGCCGAGGCCGTCGGCATCGCCGAAATCGAGCTTGCGCAGCCGATGGATCATGACGCCATGCGGCCCGAGCAATATCGCGTGCTCACCGTCCATCTCGGCAAGGTGCCGGAGCAATTCGCCCTCGCCCGGGATTTCGAGCGGACGCCCACCGGAGAAGTCTTGATGACAATGACGTCCTGTGACGTTGTGCCGCCGCCGGGAGAACGCACCTTGGTCGTGCTCTATCGCGGGCCGGGCGCCGGGACCTTTCGCATCGGAGGCACCTGCGATCACATGTTCATCAACAGCGAGGGCGCCGTCGACCTCGTTCGCGCCGAGGCGCTTAGGCTCGGATCGGCCGGCGAGCGGGGTTAGCAGCTAGCGCCTGGGCTCCAACCGAAGCAGCCGCCCCTTGCCCGGCGAACGGCCGTCCTCGAGCAGGTAGATTTCGCCTCTCGGCCCCTGCTCGACTGCGCGGATTCGGGCATTCATGCCCCAGCGCTCCGCCTCGCGAGCCCGCTCGCCGTCCAACTCGACCCGTACCAGATTCTGGCCGCTGAGACCCGGCACGAACGCATTGCCGCGCCATCGCGGGAACAGATCGCCGGTGTAGATCAGCAGCCCGCCGGGCGAGATCGCCGGAGTCCACCACAGCTTGGGCTCCTCGAAGCCGCGCGGGGCGTGCTCGTCGGGGATTGCGCCGCCGCGATAATGGCTGCCGTACGATGCTTCAGGCCAACCGTAGTTGCGCCCTGGCAGGATCAGGTTGAGTTCGTCGCCATGGCGCGGCCCCATTTCGCTCGACCACAAGCGCCCGTCCGGAGCGAAGGCAATGCCGAGCGGGTTGCGGTGGCCGATGGACCAATAATAAGCGGCACGGCCGCCTCGGTCGGCATAAGGGCCGCCGGGTACCGGCTCGCCTTCGGCGGTCATGCGCATGATCTTGCCGAGGTCGCTTGCCATGTCCTGAGCCGGTTGCATCTTTTCGCGGTCGCCGGAGGTGACGAACAGATGCCCGTCGGGCGCGAAGACCATCCGGTGGGCAAAATGGCCATTGCCGGTGACCTTAGGCATTTGCCTCCAGATCACCCGGAAGCCTTCGATCCTCGGCTGGCCCTGTCCGATCACCAGCGTGCCATAGCCGAGCGCAGCGCCAGCCGTCTCGTTCGGCCCGGCCTCGGCATAGCTCAAATAGATGCGCCGGTTGCCTGCGAATTCGGGATGAACCACCACGTCGCCGAGGCCGCCCTGTCCCGCGACTCGGACGCTCGGCACGCCGCTCACCTGCTGGCGCTGTCCGCTGGTCACGTCCACCAGCCACAAATTGCCCTCGCGCTCGGTGACCAGGGCCATGTTGGCATTGCGCCCGCCGCTGGCCGGAAGAAACTCCATCGCCCAGGGAGTCGAAAAGGTCGCCACCTCGCTGACCGTGAACTCGTGACTCCCCCGGGTCGCTTCGGCCGGCGCCGACTGCTCGACCGCCGCGTTATTGGCCGAGGCCGCGGTCGGCGACGGCCCCGTTCCGCAGGCGGCGAGAAGGGCGATGGCGGAGACGTGAAGCAGACGAAGGTGCATCGATCTTTTCCCTGAAGTTGCAATTCAAGACTTGTCGGGGCGCTTTATGTAAAGGACCGGAATGGAATCCAGTTCCCTTTTGTCGCTGGCGACCGCGCTTCCGGGCAATGTCATCACGCAGGCCGAAGCCAAGGCGACCGCGAGGGAGGCGTTCGGCGGGAGGCCGGCGCTGTTCGACCGGCTTTCAGGCGTGTTCGACAATGCGGGCATCGACCAGCGGCACCTCGTCGCCCCCCGCGACTGGTATCTCGAGCAACGCGGCTGGCGCGAGCGCAACAGCCTCTATCTCGAATCCGCGGAACGATTGTTCCTCGACGCCGCTCGCGAAGCGATCACTCGGGCCGGACTGGCGCCCAGCGACATCGACGGCATCGTCTCTGTCTCGACAACCGGAATCGCCACTCCAAGCATCGAGGCCCGGGTCGGACCGCAGCTTGGTCTTCGCCACGACGTCCGCCGCATGCCTCTGTTCGGCCTTGGCTGCGCCGGCGGGGTCAGCGGCCTTGCCGCCGCCGCCCGGCTGGCGGCTGCCGAGCCGGGCGGCAACTGGCTGATGGTGACCGTCGAGACCTGCTCGATCTCGATCAGGCTCGACAGCGACGACCCCGCGGCAGTCGTCGCCACCGCTTTGTTCGGCGACGGCGCGGCGGCGGCAGTGGTTCGTTCCGGCGGCGAAGGCGGCCTTGCCCGGATCAGCGGCTCGGGCGAAACCTTGTGGCCGGAAACCTCGCGGATCATGGGCTGGGACATCGAGGATCCGGGACTGGCGGTGGTGTTCGACCGGGCGATCCCGCCATTCATCGAGGCCGAGCTCGCAGTGGCGGTCGACCGAATGCTCGAATCCCTCGGCATAGCTCGCGCCGACATCGGCCGTTTCTGCTGCCACCCCGGCGGCACCAAGGTGATCGCCGCGATCGAAACGGCGCTGGCGCTTGCGCCTGGAACGCTCGACATCGAACGCGACGTGCTTCGCGACTGCGGCAACATGAGCGCTCCCACCGTTCTGTTCGTGGCCGATCGCCTCATTGCCCAAGGCCTTCCGCAGCGGACGATGATGACCGCCTTCGGCCCCGGCTTCACCTGCGCCGGGCTGCTGCTCGAACGGCCGTGAGCGCCGCAATCATCCTGGCCATGGTCACCGCCCAGCGGCTCGCCGAATTGTGGCTGTCGGCGCGCAACACGCGGCGGCTGCTCGGCCTCGGAGCGAAGGAATATGGGCGTTCCCATTATCCCTTGATCGTTGCCGTCCATGCCACATGGCTCGCAGCCTTGTGGTGGCTTGCCCCTGGCCGTCCGATCTACTGGTTTCCGCTCATCCTGTTCCTGCTTTTGCAGCTTGCCCGGCTGTGGGTGATCCGCTCGCTTGGGGCCCGCTGGACGACGCGGATCATTGTCCTGCCAGGCCAGCCGCTGGTTCGCCGCGGTCCCTACCGCTGGCTCGACCACCCCAATTATCTGATCGTCGCGCTCGAAATCGCGCTTCTGCCGCTTGCGTTCGGGCTGGTCGGAACGGCCTTGCTGTTCAGCCTGCTCAACGCCGCCGTGCTCGCCATTCGAATCCGGTCCGAGAACAAAGCGCTGGTCCTTTCGGCCCCGCGGCCCTAGCATCGGACCATGCGATTACTGGCCATTTGCGCAGCCTTGCTGCTCTCGTCCTGCGCGACCGTTCCGCAGCCGCAAACGCCCCAGGACGCCTTCTTCGCCCGCCTTCTCAGCCTGTGCGGGCAAAGCTTCGAGGGTCGCATCGTCAGCCCGCCGGTCGAAGCCGACGCCGCCTTCGCCGGCCGCCGGCTGGTGATGCACGTGCGCGATTGCTCGGCGACCGAAATCCGAATCCCGTTCAACGTCGGCGAGGATCGCTCTCGCACCTGGGTCATCACCCGCACCGGCACCGGCCTGCGCCTGAAGCACGACCATCGCCACGAGGACGGCAGCGAGGACGATCTCACCCAATATGGCGGCGACACGGTGGGTGAAGGCACAGCGCGGCGCCAGGAATTCCCGGCCGATCAATTTTCCAAGGACATGTTCGTCCGCGGAAACATCCCGCAGTCGGTGACCAACGTCTGGGCGATGGAGGTCGAGCCGAGGCAGCTGTTCGCTTATGAGCTCAGGCGCCCCAACCGTTTCTTCCGGGTCAATTTCGATCTGACTCGCCGGGTGGCGACTCCGCCGCCTTCCTGGGGCCAGAACTGACTCGAGCCCGCGGCCGCTAATCCGCTTGCCCGCAACCGGCGTTGAGCCTATATCGCGCTCGTCTCCTCGACATCGGGTATTCGAAGTTGAGGCTGGTCGGGGGTACCCGGCCGGTCCCGGGGGGATTTTGGATTTGCGCGAAGGAATCGAATGACCGACATGGGCGCCGTCAGCAGCCTGATCAGACCCGAGGTCGAAGCCCTCGGCTATGATCTCGTGCGGGTGATCATGACCGGCGGCCATTCCGACCCGACCTTGCAGGTGATGGCCGAGCGGCGCGACACGCGCCAGCTCGACCTGTCCGATTGCGAGCGCATTTCGCGGCGCCTGTCCGAGAAGCTCGACGCGCTCGAAGCCGAAGGCCGCGACCCGATCGAGGGCGGCTATCGGCTCGAAGTCTCCTCGCCCGGGATCGACCGGCCGCTGACCCGCCTCAAGGATTATGACGACTGGCAGGGGCATGAGGCACGGATCTCGCTCGCCGAGCCGGCGAATGGCCGAAAGCAATATTCGGGCACGCTCGACGGAACCGATGGCGAGACCGTGCGCCTGACGGCAAAGGACGGCGAGCAGCATTCCATCGCCTTTCGATCCATCGCATCGGCCAAGCTGCTTCTGACCGACAGGCTCATCAAGGCAACCGCGCCGCTCAGCACCGAGGGCGCCGATTCAATTCAGACGATAGAGGACTGACACCATGGCCACCGCCGCACCCAGCGCCGTCAGCGCCAACAAGGCCGAGCTGCTCGCGATCGCCGACGCGGTCGCTCGCGAAAAGCTGATCGACAAGGGGATCGTCATCGAGGCGATGGAGGACGCGATCCAGCGCGCCGCCCGGGCCCGCTATGGCGCCGAGAACGACATTCGCGCCAAGCTCGACCAGACCACCGGCGACCTTCGCCTGTGGCGAGTCCTCGAAGTGGTCGAGGAGGTCGAGGACCATTTCAAGCAGATCGACGAGAAAGGCGCCCAGAAGCTTCAGAAGGGCGCGTCGATCGGCGACTTCATCGTCGATCCGCTGCCGCCGATCGAGTTCGGCCGGATCGCCGCCCAGGCCGCCAAGCAGGTCATCTTCCAGAAGGTCCGCGATGCCGAGCGCGAGCGCCAGTACGAGGAGTTCAAGGACCGCGCCGGCGAGGTCATCACCGGAGTCGTCAAGCGCGTCGAGTTCGGCCATGTCGTCGTCGACCTTGGCCGGGCCGAGGGAGTGATCCGCCGCGACCAGCAGATCCCGCGCGAGATGGTCCGGGTCGGCGACCGAATCCGAAGCCTGATCATGGCCGTCCGCCGCGAAGCGCGCGGCCCGCAGATCTTCCTGTCGCGCGCCCATCCCGACTTCATGAAGAAGCTGTTCGCCCAGGAAGTTCCCGAGATTTACGACGGAATAATCGAGATCAAGGCCGCCGCCCGCGATCCGGGCAGCCGGGCCAAGATCGGCGTCATCAGCCATGACAGCTCGATCGATCCGGTCGGCGCCTGCGTCGGAATGAAAGGCAGCCGGGTCCAGGCCGTCGTCCAGGAGCTCCAGGGCGAGAAGATCGACATCATCCCCTGGTCGGAGGACCTCGCCACCTTCGTCGTCAACGCGCTCCAGCCCGCGACCGTCGCCCGGGTCGTCATCGACGAGGAGGAGAGCCGGATCGAGGTGGTCGTCCCCGACGACCAGCTGAGCCTGGCGATCGGCAGGCGCGGCCAGAATGTCCGGCTCGCCAGCCAGCTGACCGCCAGCCAGATCGACATCCTCACCGAGGCCGACGCCAGCGAGAAGCGCCAGCGCGAGTTCATCGAGCGCTCCGAGATGTTCCAGACCGAGCTCGACGTCGACGAGACGCTCGCCCAGCTGCTGGTCGCGGAAGGGTTCACGACGCTCGAGGAGGTCGCCTACGTCGAGCCGGAGGAGATCAGCGCCATCGAGGGCCTCGACGACGATCTCGCAACCGAGCTTCAGAGCCGCGCCGCCGAGGCGCTCGAGCGCCGCGAGGCCGCGGCCCGCGAGGAACGGCGAAGCCTCGGTGTCGAGGATTCGCTCGCCGAGCTTCCGCACCTCACCGAGCAGATGCTGGTGACTCTCGGCAAGGCCGGCATCCGCACGCTCGACGACCTCGCCGACCTTGCCACCGACGAGCTCGTCCAGAAGAAGCGGCCCGAGCAGCGCCGCCAGCGCGAGCCGAGCAACCGGCCCGAGGACAAGGGCGGGATCCTCGCCGATTTTGGCCTGAGCGAAGAGCAGGGCAACGAGATCATCATGGCCGCCAGAGCCCACTGGTTCGAGGACGAAGCGCAAAGCGAGGAGGCCGCCGATGCGGACTCCCGGCAATGACACTCGGCCACTAGAAGGCTCCGTTCGTCCTGAGCGGAGGCGCGATAGCGCCGAAGTCGAAGGGCGCCTCGCACAACCGCGGGGAAATCGCCCTTCGACTTCGCTCAGGACGAACGGGGATGGTGACCTGCACCAACCCGAGCGCACCTGCGTCCTCACTCGGCGCAAGGGCGCGCGAAGCGCGCTCATCCGGCTCGCGCTCGGCCCGGACGGCCAGGTCGCTCCCGACGTCCGCGCGCGGGCGGCCGGCCGCGGTGCCTGGATCTCGGTCACCCGCGCCGAGCTCGACGAGGCCAATTCCAGGGGCAGGCTCAAGGCCGCGCTGGCCCGCGCCTTCAAGACCAGTAAGATCGATATTCCGCCCAATCTTGGCGAGCTGACCGAGCGCGCGCTTCGCCAGTCGGCGCTCGACCGGCTCGGCATGGAGGCGCGCGCCGGCAATCTGATCAACGGCGCCGAGCGCGTCGAAACCGCCGCCCGTTCGGGTAGGGTCCACCTGCTGATTCATGCCGCCGACGCCGGCGAAGACGGCCGCCGGCGGCTCGACCAGGCGTGGCGAGTCGGCGGCGGCGAGGGCCAGGGGCTTATATTCCCCGAAGGCCGCTCTATCTTGTCGATGGCCTTGGGGCGCGAAAATGTGGTACATGTCGCCCTGACCGATCCTGCTGCTGCGGCGCGGGCGCGCGAAGCGCTCGCCCGCTGGAGCGCTTTCATCCACTCCGGTGCCGGTCCTCAGAGCGGCGCTCCCGCTCGGCGGACCGGCTCGACCAACGCGCACGACGAAGGAACAGAATGACCGACCAGACCGAAAAGCCAAAGCTTGGCACCCGGCCGCCGCTGGGCATCAAGCGCACGGTCGAGACCGGCAAGGTCAAGCAAAGCTTCAGCCATGGGCGGTCGAACACCGTCGTGGTCGAGGTCAAGAAGCGCCGCATCCTCGGCCGCCCGGGCGAAGCGCCCGAAGCGCCCAAGGCCGCGCCTGCTCCCGAGCCCGCGCCCCAGGCCGCCCGCCCGGCTGCGACGACGCCGGCGAAGCCCGCCGAGCGCCGGCCGGCGCCGGTCGACGACATCACTCGCCGCAAGGAGCTTCAGGAGCGGCTTCTGCGCGAGGCCGAGGAAGCCCGGCAGGCATCGCTCGAGGAGGCCCGCCGCCGCGAGGATCGCTCCAAGCAGGCGCAGAGCGAAGAGGAGCGCCGCCGCGCCGAGCAAAATCGCAAGAGCGAGGAAGCCGCCGCCGAGCAGGCCCGGCTGGAGGCCGAGGAACAGGCGCGCCTGGCCGCCGAAGCCGCTGCCCCCGTGGCCGAACCGGCCCCGGTCGTTACGGACGAAGACGAACAGCGCGGCCATCGCCGTCCCGGCCACGCCCCGGCGCCCAAGCGGCCCGAGCCGGCCAGGCCCGGCCGCGGCCGCGACGATCGCCGCCACCAGGGCAAGCTCACCGTCACGCGCGCTTTGTCGGGCGAGGACGACAGCCGAGCCCGCTCGCTGGCCGCGCTTCGCCGTGCCCGCGAGAAGGAAAAGCGCGCCCACCAGCAGTCCGGCCCGGCCGCCAAGCAGGTCCGCGACGTCGTCGTCCCCGAAGCGATCACCGTCCAGGAGCTCGCCAACCGGATGGCGGAGCGCGGCGCCGACCTGGTCAAGGCGCTCTTCAAGATGGGCATGCCGGTCACGCTAACCCAGACCGTCGACCAGGACACCGCCGAGCTTCTCGTCACCGAGTTCGGCCACAACATCAAGCGGGTCAGCGAAGCCGACATCGAGATCGGCATCGGCGGCGACGAAGATGCGCCCGAGACCCTGGAGTCGCGGCCGCCGGTGGTCACCATCATGGGCCACGTCGACCATGGCAAGACCTCGCTTCTCGAC
>DATLGC010000020.1:0-9971 GCA_035540655.1 Sphingomicrobium sp.
GCCTGGTCGCGCTCGAAAAGATAGAGGCAGACCCTCGCCGCCTGGCCGCGAGGGCCCGCGAGCCCGCCATCGCGGTCGAGCAGCAGCTGCGCATCGCTCTGCGCGACCGGCGCGAGGTCGGCGACATCCTCGGCGCTGGCGACTCGGAAGGCGACGTCGCCCGACTGGCGGGTGCCGAGGATTTCGCCGGGGCCGCGCAAGCGCAGATCCTCCTCGGCGATGCGAAAACCGTCGTTCGTGTCGCGCATCAGGGCGAGGCGGGCGCGGCCGGTTTCGCTGAGCTGCTGGCCGCGGATCAGCAGGCAGACGCTTTTGGCGCTGCCGCGGCCGGGTCGGCCGCGCAGCTGGTGTAGCTGGGCAAGCCCGAACCGCTCTGCGCCCTCGACGATCATCAGCGAGGCATTGGGGACGTCCACCCCGACTTCGATGACGGTGGTCGCGACCAACACGGCCAGCTCGCCGCTGGCGAACGCCGCCATCACCGAGTCCTTTTCCGGGCCCTTCATCCGGCCGTGGACGAGGCCGACCTTGTCTTGGCCAAGGCGCAGCCTGAGCAGTCTTGCGCGCTCCTCGGCAGCGGCGGCGTCCGACTTCTCGCTCTCCTCGACCAGCGGGCAAACCCAATAGGCCTGACCGCCGCCCGAGATGTGCCGCCCCAGGCCGTCGACCACTTCCGGCAAACGTTCTTCACTGATCACCCGAGTCTCGACCGGCGACCGGCCCGGCGGCATCTCGTCGATCCGGCTGACGTCCATCTCGCCATATTGGGTGAGGGTCAGGGTGCGCGGGATCGGCGTCGCGGTCATCACCAGCAGGTGTGGCGGCCGCTCGGCCTTCTGCGCGAGCAGCATGCGCTGCGAAACGCCGAAGCGGTGCTGCTCGTCGATCACCGCCAGGCCGAGCTTCTTGTAGGCGACCTTCTCCTGGAAGATGGCGTGAGTGCCGACGAGCACGTCGATTGATCCATCGGCGAGGCCGAACAACACGCTCTCGCGCGCCCTGCCCTTCTCGCGGCCGGTGAGAATGGCGACTCGGACGCCGACGGCGTCGAGCTGCGCCAGCAGGGTCGAATGGTGCTGGCGCGCGAGGATTTCGGTCGGGGCGAGCAGCGCCGCCTGGGCCCCGCTTTCGACCGCCGCCAGCATCGCCAGCAGCGCGACCAGGGTCTTGCCCGAGCCGACGTCTCCCTGGAGCAGGCGCAGCATCGGAACCGGCTGCGCCATGTCGCCGCGAATCTCCTCGATCACCTGGCGCTGGGCACCAGTCAGCTCATAGGGCAGTCGGAGCTTCGCCGTGAGTGACCCGTCTCCGGGAAGCGGCACCCCGCGCTTGCGGCGCGAATGCTGGCGAAGCAGCAGAAGCGCGAGCTGGTTGGCGAAGATTTCGTCATAAGCGAGCCGGCGCCGAGCTTCGCCGGCAGCGGGATCGCGGTGCGCATTGCCGAGCGACGCTCGCCACGGCGGCCAGCCTTCGCGAACGATGAGGCCAGGCTCAATCCACTCGCCCAGTTCGGGCGCCCGCTCGAGCGCTGCCATCGCGAGTTCGCGCAGGCGCCTGCCGGTCATGCCCTCTGTCAGCGGATAGACCGGCTCGCGAAGCGGCAGATCGTCCGATTTACCGGGTCCGAAGACTTCCGGATGGATGATCTGCCATTCGTCGCCATATTGTTCGAGCTTGCCGGCGATAGTGCGCCTCTCGCCCAGCGGCAGGCTCTTCTTGGCCCAGCCGGGATTGTTGAAATAGACAAGGCTGATACTGTTGCCGTCGCTATCGGCGGCGAACACCCTGAGCGGTCCGCGGCCCGAGCGGGATTCGCGCAAGTCGAACGGTTTCAGATCGAGGATCACGTTCCTGCCGAGCAGGGCCGCACTTGCTTGCGGCGCCCGCACCCGCTCGATGACCCCGGTCGGCAGATGGTAGAGCAAATCGACGAGGCGCGTGATGTCGAGGCGCTTGAGCAATTTGGCGACCTGCGGCCCGACTCCCGGCAGCGCCACCACCTCGGCGAACAGTGGGTTGAGGATGTCAGGACGCATGACGCTTTCTAGCGAGCGGCGAGCGGCTCGTCATTGCGCCTGCGACGCGCATAGGTCAGCCGCCGCCAAATCGCTTCCAGCGGCCCCTGGGCGAATCTCTGGAGCCACAAGCGCGACAGGATCACCTGAAGAGCGAAAATCAGCAAAGCGATACCGCTGAACGCCCACGGACCGATGCTTCGATAGAAACCGAGACCGACTCCGTAGAAGATCACGATGCCGACCAAGCTGTGGGCCAGATAGTTGGTCAGCGCCATTCGGCCCGGCGGAGCGAACTGGGCTAGCAACGCGCCGCCGCTTCGCCACAGCAAGGCGAAGCCGGCGGCATAAGCCAGTCCGAGCGGTACCACCCCGATCGCGTAGAGCACGGTTGCCGCAAAGCCGCGGCCGAAATCTTCCTGGCCCAGGCCGCCCACCAAACCGTAGACGACATTGACCGGAATCCCGATCGCGAGGCCGGCGAGCATGACCCGCGTCAGCAACTTGCGGTCTGCGATGAGCTGGCCTGCGACCAGCCTGCGCCCTGCCCAAAGACCGATGAGCATGATCGCCAGGACTTTGGGAATTCGCCAGCTTTCGAAAAATCCGCCGAATCGGAACGGCGGACCGGAAAGATTCCAGGCGAAAAAAGAGCGCCAGTCCTCGCGCAGCAGCCATGTCTTGTCCTGCGCCAAGTCGCCCCCCAGCGCGATGAACAGGCGGTCACCGACAGCCATAAGGCCAAGATCAGGCTTGATGCCCAATGCATGGAGCAGCGCGAAGCCGGGAATCGGTAGCAGGATGAGAAACAGAGCGGCCGTCAGCAGTTTACGGTCGCTCCAGTTCCAGAACAAAGGCAAGAGCAAGCCGAGCAATGCGTAGAGCGCGAGAATGTCGCCTTCCCACAAAAGGCTCATATGCAGGAGGCCGAAGCCGAGCAGGATCAGTAGCCGACGGCGAAAGATGGCGACGCCTTCGAGCCCGCGCTTTTGCAGCCTGGACAATTGCAGTGCGAAACCGAGCCCGAATAGGAACGAGAAGATGGTGTAGAACTTCCCCTCGAACAGCGCGACGATCAGGAAATTGTACCACCAGGTGCCGTCGGCGCCCCCGGCGAGCGCGTTCCGCTCGATGTCCGAAAGCATGAACCATCCGGACCAGGCGCGGATGTTGACCAGCAGGATACCCAGAAGCGCAAAACCGCGCAGGGCATCGAGCAGGTCGATCCGATCGCCAGCCGAACTGGCCCCTTCGCTTTTCGTCATCCCCGATCCCCCCGTTGGGAAATTGTCATCAGCAAAGCGCCGGCGCAATCCCGCCCTTTTCCTCGTCATCGCGCTTGCTTATCTGCGCCGCCATGCAATCCGACGAAGAATTGAAGCGGCTGCAGTGGCGCGCGCACCATCGTGGCACGCGCGAAGCGGACATGATGATCGGCGGCTTCTTCGATGCGCATCACGCGTCTTGGGGGCCGGACGAGCGCGCCTCGTTCGCCCGCCTGCTCGATGAGCAGGATGTCGACATCATGGCCTGGGCGATCGGAACCGAAGAGCCGCCGGAACGGTTCGCAGGGCCGATGATGGAGGCGATGCGGCGGCTGGATTACGTGCGGGTCGCACGATGAGCGAGCCGCTGCAGCGGGTCCTGAAGGCCCGTGAGCCGCTGATTCTTGCCGGAGTCCCGACCGGGTTCGTTCCGTGGTTGGCAGCCGATCTCGCCCGCGCCGCGCATGGCACCGGGAAGGGCGGCCGGGCGGTGATCATCGCCGGGGACGAAGGCGCAATGCGCGCGCTCGTCGACACCGTTCCGGTTTTCGCGCCGGAGGTCGAGGTGCTGGCGTTGCCGGCGTGGGACAGTCTCCCCTATGACCGGGCCTCACCAGCGCTTCGAGTCATGGCCGAGCGGCTTGCGACGCTCAGCGCGCTGCAGGAACGACGCAAGGCGCCGCAACTGCTGGTGACGACCGCCAATGCGGCGACCCAGCGGCTGCTGACGCCCTTTCGGATCCGGCAGCTGACCCGGCGAATTGCAGTCGGCGAGCGAATCGACCGGGATGCACTGATCGGGCAGCTGAGCGCGCTCGGCTACCAGCGCAGCGACGCCGTCGCCGAAGCCGGCGAATATGCCGTGCGCGGTTCGCTGATCGACCTGTTCCCGGCCGGCGAAAGCCACGCGCTGCGGCTGGACTTCTTCGGCGACGAAATCGAAAGCCTGCGCCGTTTCGACCCCGCCGACCAGCGCTCGACCGACCGCGCCAAGTCTTTCCTCCTGATGCCGGCGTCCGAGGCGCTGCTCGACGAGGCGAGCATCAAGCGCTTTCGCGCGCGCTACCGCGAGACATTCGGCGCCAACGCTACCGGCGACCCGCTCTACCAGGCCGTATCGGACGGGCGGCGAATGAGCGGAATGGAGCATTGGCTGCCGCTTTTCGAGGAAAAGCTTTCCACGCTGTTCGACCATCTTGGCGAGGCCGACATTGTCATCCGTGACAGTGTCGCCGACAAATCGCTCGAATCCCGCCGTGAGGCGATCGAGGATTATCATTCAAATCGCGTCCGGGCGATGGCCTCCGAGCCAGGCAGTTACCGCCCGCTCGAACCGACGGGCCTCTATCTGTCAAAGGACGAATGGGAGGTCGCACTCGCCGAGCGGCCGATCCACCTCGCCTCGGGCTTCCCCGAGCCTGAGGGGCCGCGGACCATCGCCTTCGGAGTCGAGCCGGCGCGCGATTTCGCGCCCGAGCGCGCCCAGCAGGCCAATATCTACGAGGCCGTCGCCAAGCATGTCGCCAAGCTTCGCAAGGACGGGCGCAAGGTTGTTCTGGCCAGTTACACCACGGGCGCCCGCGAACGCCTGGCGGGCCTTCTCACAGACCACGGGGTGAAGTCCCAAAAGCTGGTCGACGGCTGGCAGGAGGCGCTGGGATCGAAGATCCAGCCCGTCTTGATGGTCCTGCCGCTCGAACACGGCTTCACAACCGAAAGCGTAGCAGTGCTCACCGAGCAGGACATGCTCGGTGACCGGCTGGTTCGTCGACGCCGGAAGCGCAAGGCGGCGGACGCTTTCCTCGCCGAGCTGGCGACGCTGTCGCCCGGCGACCTCGTCGTCCACGCCGAGCATGGCATCGGCCGATATGAAGGACTGACCCAGATCCCGGTCAGCAAGACCCCGCACGATTGTGTCGCGCTCGAATATGCCGGCGGCAACAAGCTCTACGTGCCGGTTGAGAATATCGAGCTTCTCTCCCGCTACGGAAGCGAGAGCGAGGGAGTCGCGCTCGACCGGCTGGGAGGCGAGGCATGGCAGCGCCGCAAGTCTCGGATGAAGGAGCGAATTCGCGAAATCGCCGGCGAGCTGATCAAGACCGCGGCAATCCGCGCCACCCGCCCGGGGACGGTCGCCGAGCCCGACGCCGCTTACCCGCAATTCGTCGATCGCTTCCCATACGAGGAAACCGACGACCAGGACCGCTCAATCGAGGATGTCCTCGCCGACCTTGAATCGGGTAAGCCGATGGACCGGCTGGTGTGCGGCGACGTCGGTTTCGGCAAGACCGAGGTCGCGCTCCGCGCCGCCTTCGTCGTGGCCATGGCAGGAATGCAGGTCGCGCTGATATGCCCGACGACGTTGCTGGCCCGTCAGCATTTTGCGAATTTCGTCGACCGGCTGAGAGGCTTCCCGATCAACCTCGGACGCTTGTCTCGGCTAGTGCCGGCGGCGGAGGCGAAGAAGACCAAGGAAGGGCTTGAAAAGGGCCAGGTCGACATCGTCATCGGCACTCATGCGCTTTTGGCGAAGGGTCTCAAGTTCAAGAAGCTCGGCCTCGTCATCGTCGACGAGGAACAGCATTTCGGAGTCGCCCACAAGGAGAAGCTGAAAGCGCTCAAGGCGGACGTCCATGTCCTTACCCTGACCGCGACGCCGATTCCTCGCACGCTGCAGATGGCGATGGCCGGCCTTCGCGACCTTTCGGTCATCCAGACTCCGCCGGTCGATAGGCTGGCGGTGAGGACCTATGTCACGCCCTGGGACCCGGTGGTGGTGCGTGAGGCCCTGCTCCGCGAGCACTTCCGCGGCGGCCAGAGCTTCTTCGTTGTACCGCGAATTGCCGACCTGCCCGACATCGAGGAATGGCTTCGCGAGGAGGTTCCGGAGGTCAAGGTCGTCGCCGCCCACGGCCAGATGAGCGCAAGCGAGGTCGAAGAGCGAATGAGCGCGTTCTACGACCGAAAATATGACGTCCTTCTGTCGACCACGATCATCGAAAGCGGGCTCGACATCCCGAGCGCCAACACCCTGGTGGTCCACCGCGCCGACCGCTTCGGACTTGCCCAATTGTACCAACTGCGCGGCCGCGTAGGCCGGTCCAAAGCTCGGGCCTATGCGTATCTGACGACACCAGCCGACCGGTCGATTACCGAGACGGCGGAAAAGCGGCTGCACGTCCTCGCCGACCTCGACAGCCTCGGGGCCGGCTTCCAGCTCGCCAGCCACGACCTCGATATCCGCGGCGCCGGTAACCTGCTCGGTGACGAGCAATCGGGTCACATCAAGGAAGTCGGCTTCGAGCTTTACCAATCGATGCTCGAGGACGCGATCCTCGAGCAGAAGGCCGGTGGAGCGCCGCGACGCGAGGAATTCTCGCCCCAGATCAGCGTCGATGCGCCGATCCTCATCCCCGAAGACTATGTGCCGGATCTCGATCTGCGCATGGGCCTTTATCGAAGGCTGGGCGAGCTCGACGGAAAACAGGCGATCGAGGAGTTCGCGGCGGAGCTTATCGACCGATTCGGAAGGCTTCCGGACGAGACGGCCAACCTGCTCAAGATCGTCGAGATCAAGCTCAACGCCAGGCAGGCGTGTATCGCCAAGCTCGACGTCGGCGCCAAGGGGGCGGTGGTCACCTTCACCCCCGAGGGTTTCCCCGATCTCGCCGGGCTGCTGGCTTATGTCGAGCGATTGAAGGGCGCCGCAAAGCTACGTCCGGACAGCAAGATGGCGGTGTCTCGCGACTGGCCGACTGCCGAGGCGCGGCTCAACGGGGCGGTGCAGCTGTCGCTCGGGCTGGCGCGCGTTGCGGCGGCTGGGGACAAGACGAGCAATGCGGCAGCCTAGGCGACCTGGTCGATCCTCGACGCTGCAACGAAACGGGTGAGTTCCTCCTCGTCCAGCGCGCCGGCGCCGAGAAAGCCCTGGTAGAGATCGCAGCCCCAATCGGCGAGAAGGGCCAGCTGGGCGGTGCTCTCGACGCCTTCGACTATGACCTTGAGATCGAGCTCGCGAGCGAGCCGGATCATCGCCTTGACGACGATCCGGTCGCGGCTTCCGCCGACGATGTCTGCGACGAGGCCGCGGTCGATCTTGAGCGCATCTAACGGCAGCGAGGTGAGATAGGCGAGGCTCGAATAGCCGGTGCCGAAATCGTCAATGGCGATACCGATGCCAGCCGAGCGCAGCCGCGCCAGACGCTCGGCCGCTGCGGCCCGGTCGACCAGCAGGGCGCTTTCGGTGATCTCGATGGTGACTCGTGTCGGGTCGATTCCGGCGATCTCGATCTCGCCTAGGAGCCATTCGTCGTAATTGGGCCGGATCAGATCCTCGGCAAGGAGGTTGATCGACAGCTTGAGGCCCTTAAGTGCCCCCTCCCAGGCCGCCGCCGAGCGCAGCGCCTTGCGTTGAATCAGACGTGACAGCCGCTCGGACAGGCCACCGCGCGCAGCTCGAGCGAATAGTTGTTCGGGCGAGGCGCAGCCGTCCCAACGCGCCAAAGCTTCCACGCCTACGACTTCTCCGGTCGAGGGGACGAGCTGCGGCTGGAACCGCACCGAGACTGCATCGCGGGCAATCATCGCCTCCAGCACGAGGTCGCGCCGAGGGCGTGCAGGCGCCGGACCTGGGTGGTCCGACGCCCGCTGCCCCCAACCAAATGCGCTACGCAAACCAAACATGAGTTAAGGCGATAACGCCTGCCGTCCTGTCCCGGAACCATCCGCATTGCACCGCCCCACATCGGGACAGTGGCGCGACCATGGAAAATCCTTATGTTCCCGACGGGCGAGGAACAGGGAGAGACGGCTTGGCGGCGGACTCCGAGGCACGGAAAGGCAGCGGCAAGGTCGATCTCGCCAGCCGCGGCGTCGGGCTGCTCTGCTCACACACCGAGAATGCCAAGTCCGGCGGGGCGTTGCTTCGACGTCGCTATCACTGGGCTGAGAGCGATGAAGCGGAGGCTCTCATCGCCCTCGGAGGGGACGGCTTCATGCTGCAGACTCTCCACCGAATGCTGGCCAGCGGCAATCCCAAGCCCGTGTTCGGAATGAACCGAGGCACCGTCGGATTCCTGATGAACGAATGGCGGCTCGACCGGCTCGGCGACCGATTGAGCGACGCCAAGCCGATCCGGGTCGCACCCCTGGTCATGGAGGCGCGGACGGTCGCGGGCGAAACCTTTTGCCATGCCGCGATCAACGAAGTCTCGCTGCTTCGCGAAACGCGTCAGACGGCCAAGATCGAGGTGTCGGTCAACGGGCGGGTCGCAATGCCCGAGCTCGCCTGCGACGGAGTGCTGGTCGCCACCCCGGCGGGATCGACCGCATACAACCTTTCGGCCGGCGGGCCGATCCTGCCGCTTCAGGCGAAGATGCTGGCGCTCACCCCGATCAGCCCGTTCAGGCCGCGCCGCTGGTCGGGCGCGATCCTGCCCGACGATACGGCCGTCCGCTTTCGCATCCTCGAAGCGGAGAACCGGCCGGTCTCCGCCGTCGCCGACCAGGTCGAGGTACGCGATATCGCCGAGGTTAACGTCAGGCTCGATCGGCTGCGATCGCTGACCCTACTGTTCGATCCCGAACATGCGCTCGACGAGCGCATCGCCATGGAACAGTTCATCACTTGAAGCCTTGCCTTTGGGCGAAGTCGCGCTATCTAGCCCGCCTGCCCCGCGGCACGGCTGCCGGGCTGCTCCCCGGTAGCTCAGCGGTAGAGCGTTCGACTGTTAATCGAATGGTCGCCTGTTCGAATCAGGCCCGGGGAGCCATTTGTTGCTGAAGCGACTCCATAAGGACGGAGCGGCCGAACCCAAAGGCCGACCGCTCCGGCGAGGCGCGTTCATGTCCTGCGAAAGGACCACCCCGCGCCTCATCAACCATCTTGCAAAGTCTCAGCTCCGAGGGCGGACTGCGCAGTGCCAGTCTGGGACAATCAACCTTCAATCGCTGCCATCAGCGATGCGTTGCCGCCGGCTGCGGTGGTGTCGATGCAAGTGACGCGCTCGGTGGCGAAACGGGCGACATAATGCGGGCCGCCAGCCTTGGGGCCGGTGCCGGACAGCCCCTCGCCGCCGAACGGCTGGCTTTCGACTACCGCGCCGATCTGGTTGCGATTGACGTAGAAATTGCCGACGCGGGCGCGCTGCTCGACGAACTCGCGCGTGGTGTCGATCCGGCTCTGGAGCCCGAGCGTCAGACCGTAGCCGGTGGAATTGATGTCATCGACGACCCTGCCGAGCTCGTCGGCGGAAAAGCGGACGACGTGAAGGATCGGGCCGAAATTCTCGTGGTTCAGCTGACTTAGAGAAGAAATTTCATACATCGCGGGAGCAACGAAGCTGCCATGCGCAGCCTCCTTCGGCTGCGGCAGCCGGCAGATGCGCCTGGCGTTAACATCCAGCCAGTCGAGATGCTCGTCGAGCGCCCGTTTCGCTTCCTCGTCGATGACCGGCCCGACATCGGTGGCGAGATCGCGCGGGTCGCCGACCTTGAGTGCCTGCATGGCTCCCGAAATCATCTCGACCATGCCGTCAGCGACATCGTCCTGAATGAAAAGCACCCGGCAGGCCGAGCAACGCTGACCCGCGCTTTGGAAAGCGGAGGCAACCACGTCGCGAGTCACCTGCTCGGGCAGGGCCGAGCTATCGACGATCATCGCATTCTGCCCGCCGGTCTCGGCGATGAAGGG
>DATLGC010000021.1:0-18204 GCA_035540655.1 Sphingomicrobium sp.
GCGCTGGCATTGTCGCTGTCCGCCTGCGCTCGGCCTCAGAGCGCAGGCGGACAGCGACAATGCCAGCGCCGCAAGGAGAAGCCGGGCGGTCATGCGACGATGTTCACCAGACGGTCGGGAACGACGATCACCTTGCGCGGCGCCGCTCCGTCGAGCTGGCGCTTGACCTTGTCGGAGCCCAGCGCCAGCGCCTCCGCCGCGGCCCGGTCGAGCCCGCGCGGGGCGGTCAAGGTGTCGCGCAGCTTGCCATTGACCTGGACGGCGAGAGTCACCTCCTCGTCGACCAGCAGCGCGGCATCGTGGTCCGGCCAGTCGGCATTGGTGACCAATCCCTCCCGGCCCAGCGCTGCCCAGCACTCCTCGGCGAGGTGGGGGGCCATTGGCGCGATCAGCCGAACCAGCATTTGCACCGATTCGCTTCTGGACTCGGACGGGCCGGCTTTCTCGATCGCGTTGACCAGTTCGTAGAGCTGGGCGATGGCCTTGTTGAACTGCAGCCCTTCGACCGCCTCGCCGACCGCGGCGATCGTCCGGTGGAGCTTGCGGGTCAGTGTGGGATCCTGGCCTTCGCCGCCGCTCGGCCCGGTGACCAGCCGCCAGACCCGCTGGACGAAGCGGGCGGCGCCCTCGATCCCCCCGATCGACCATTCGAGGTCGCGCTCGGGCGGGCTGTCGGACAGCATGAACCAGCGGACCGCGTCGGCGCCGTAGCGGTCGATGATCGCGTCCGGGTCGACCGTGTTGCGCTTCGACTTGGACATCTTCTCGACCCGGCCGCGCTCGGCCGGTGCCCCGGTCGCCCGCTCGATCACCCCGCCGCCGGCGAAATCGACCTCTTCGGGCGCAAGCCACCGGCCATCGGCCGAGCGATAGGTTTCGTGGGTGACCATCCCTTGGGTGAACAGCCCCCTGAAAGGCTCGGCGATGCCGATCCGGCCGATCCGGCTTAGCGCGCGGGTCCAGAAGCGCGCGTAGAGCAGGTGGAGGATCGCATGCTCGACCCCGCCGATATATTGCGCGACCGGAAGCCACGCCTCGGCCTCGGCGCGGTCGAACGGCCGGTCCTCCGGCTGGCTTGCGAAGCGGATGAAATACCAGGAGGAATTTACGAAAGTGTCGAGCGTGTCGGTCTCGCGCCGAGCCGCTCCGCTGCAATTCGGACAGGCCACTTGCCGCCAGTGCTCGTGGCGGTCGAGCGGGTTGCCTGGCTGGTCGAAGCCGACGTCGTCGGGAAGCACCACCGGCAATTGCTCGCGCGGCACCGGCACCGGCCCGCAAGCCTCGCAGTGAATGACCGGGATCGGAGTCCCCCAGTAACGCTGGCGCGACACGCCCCAGTCGCGAAGCCGGTACTGGACCGTGCCTTCGCCCCAGCCGGCGGCTTCGGCCCTCCGGATCACTTCGGCCGACGCCTGTCCGCTCGCCATGCCATCGAGGAAATCGGAATTGACCGCGATTCCCGGCTCGCTTTCGGCTTCGGCGCCGATCGGCAGCGCGGCTTCCTCGAGGCTCGCGGCAACCACCCGCTTGATCGGCAGGCCGTAGGCGCTGGCGAACTCATGGTCGCGCTGGTCGTGGCCCGGGACTCCGAAGATCGCTCCGGTGCCATAGTCCATCAGCACGAAATTGGCGATGTAGACCGGCAGCCGCCAGTCGGGATCAAGCGGGTGGACGACTTCGAGAGCGGTTCGGAATCCCTTCTTCTCGGCGGTTTCGATCTCCGCCGCCGATGTGCCGCCGCTCTGGCACTCGGCGATGAACCGGGCTGCCTCTTCGTCCTTCGCCGCCAGCGCCTCGGCGATCGGGTGGCCGGCCGCTATGGCGACGAAGCTCGCACCGAAGATCGTGTCGGGCCGGGTCGTGAACACCTCGATCTTGTCGTGGCCGCCAACCTCGTCGGACAGCCGGAACCCGAACCTCAGCCCGCGGCTCTTTCCGATCCAGTTTTCCTGCATCAGCCGCACCTTGTCCGGCCACTGATCGAGTTCGCCCAGGCCTTCGATCAGCTCTTCGGCGAAGTCGGTGATCTTGAGGAACCATTGCGACAGCTTGCGCCGTTCGACCGGAGCCCCGGACCGCCACCCCTTGCCGTCGATCACCTGCTCGTTGGCCAGCACGGTCATGTCGACCGGATCCCAGTTGACCTCGCTTTCCTTGCGATAGACCAGGCCGGCTTCGTAAAGGTCGAGGAACAGCGCCTGCTCGTGGCCGTAATAAGCCGGGTCGCAGGTGGCGAATTCGCGGCTCCAGTCGAGCGCGAAGCCGAGCCGCTTCAGCTGGGCCCGCATCGCCTCGATGTTCGCCCAGGTCCATTCGCCGGGGTGGATCTTGCGCTCCATTGCCGCATTTTCGGCCGGCATGCCGAAAGCGTCCCAGCCCATCGGGTGGAGCACTTCGTAGCCCTGCATCCGGCGGTAGCGGGCGAGAACGTCGCCCATCGTGTAGTTGCGGACATGGCCAATGTGGATTCGCCCCGACGGATAGGGGAACATCTCGAGGACATAGCTTTTGGGCTTCGGGCTCGAACTGTCCGCGGCGAAGCAGCCGCTTTCCTCCCATCGCTCCTGCCAGCGCGGGTCGGCCGTGGCCGGATCGAAGCGGCCGCTCATGGCGCTGCGGGCTTAGCCGCCGACGGTCGTGCGGCGGATGTCGCGCGCGCGGGTCAGGATGATGTCCTCGAGCTTCTGCACGGTCGCGGCGGCGACCGGCGCATCGATCCAGGTGCCGTTCTGGAGGACCTGGCGTGATGCGGCGACTCGAAGCGCGTCGGCGCGGAGCTCCTGGTCGAGGATCGAAACTGTCAGCTTGACCCGTTCGCCGGGCGCGTTGGGGTGTGCGTACCAGTCGGTGATGATGACTCCGCTGTTGGCGTCGGCCTGGACCAGCGGCGCAAAGGATATGGTGTCGACCGCCGCGCGCCAAAGATAGGTGTTGACGCCGATCGTCGTCAGCCGAGCTGGAGCGAGCTCGGTCGGCAGGTTGCGGTTCCTCGCGCAGCCGGTCGCGGCCAGGGAAAGGATGATCAGCGCTGCGGCGGCGGGGTAGAGGCGGGGCATCGATGTTCCTTACAGGATCGTTAGTTCTCGGCGTTATAGATGCTGGCGGCGTCCCCGCAAGCGTCCCGGGCGGGGACAAAGCTGTTGTTCCTTGGCCACAGGCGGTGGCGGAATCGATTCGGCTCATGGAACCTTGCGCCCCGTGTGGCTATATCCCTTTGCGGAACAGGGAGTCGTCCGTGCGCGCCTTTTGTCGATCGACCGGAGCCAAGCTGCTCGCCGCCGTCTCGGTGGCGACGCTCGCGCTTGCGCCCGGCCTCGCCTCGGCGCAGTCCAAGAAGCGGCCGCCCCTGGTGTCGCTCAGCATGGATCCGGTCGCGGCTTTCACTCCGGCAAATGCCGATCCGCGCCTGGCCGCCGCATTCGCCAATCGGGCGCCATCGCTGACCGATTTCAAATTCACGCCCGCAGCTTCCAAGGCCAGGCCGTCGCAGGTCCGCGTGGCGATTCGCGCCCGGGCCGACTCGCCGGCTCGAGTCCGGATCGCCGATGTGTCGTCACAGACTTCGGCCAGCTCGATCAGCGCGCTTACGCCGACCAGCTACAGGCTCGGAGTCGCCGTCGGCTGGCGTAGCTTCGCTGTCGCCGGGGACGTCGCCAAGGCAAGCGGGCCGACCCCGGCTATCGAGGGTCGCGAGAGCGCGGTCGTCGGAGTCAGCTACTCGCTCAAGCGTTTCACTGGCCGGGTCGCGGTCGGCGCCGAGCGCGGAGACGAGCGCGGCGTTCCGGCGCTTCGCGATGGCGAGACCTATTCGGTCGACGTCGGCGGCGCCTATAACATCACCCGCAATATCGCCGTTACCGGCGGCGTGCGCTATCGCGTCGACAATGAACGGCTTGCACCGCTCAATGACGACCGCCGGGACAGCCAGGCGGTCTACGTCGGAACTGCCTTCAAATTCTAATAAGCGAGCGGCCTGTGGAGACCGGCATGGCCGGCGTCGCCACATTGGCGCGCGTGACGGCTGCGGCATTATCTCTATAGCCGTTCCGCGATGAGCGCTGGCGAACGACGCGATCGGATTGTCGGCGAGATTGCCAGGGCGGCGCGGCTGGCCAGGCGGGACCCCGGCGAAGTGACATTGGTCGCGGTCAGCAAGGGGCGCGCAACAGCCGAGATCGAGCAGTTGATCGATGCCGGCCAGCGCGATTTCGGCGAAAGCCGGGTGCAGGAAGCGCTTGCCAAATGGCCGAGCCTGCTTGCCCGGCACCCGGACATCCGACTTCATGGAATCGGCCGCCTTCAGTCGAACAAGGCCGCCGAAGCGGTCAGCCTGTTCGACACGGTCCATTCGCTCGATCGCCTGTCCTTGCTCGACGCGCTCGCCGGCGAAGCGGAAAAAGCGGGGCGGTTTCCAGCCGTCTATGTGCAGGTCAATATCGGCGACGAAGAGCAGAAGGGCGGATGCCCGATCGGCGAGCTCCAGGCTTTGGTCGAAGCAGTCCGGGATTCGCCGCTGCCCCTTGCAGGGCTAATGGCGATCCCCCCGCTCGAACTTGAAGCCGCGCCATTTTTCGCTCTGCTGGAAAAGCTTGCGCGACGGCATGGCGTCACTGGGCTCAGCATGGGAATGTCCGGCGATTATGCCGAGGCGGTGATGCTCGGCGCAACCGCCGTCAGGGTGGGCACCGCCTTGTTCGAAGACTAAGGCAGATGGCCGCTCTTCGCGCGCTTGACGGCGAGATAATCGGCATTGTGCGGATTGGCCGGCATGTGATGCCCGACCCGCTCCGCAACCCCGATTCCCGCCTTCTCGAGCCCGCGCACCTTGGCGGGATTGTTGGTCAGCAGCCTGACCCGCTCGATTCCGAGCGCTCGAAGCATTGCCGCAGCATGGCCATAGTCGCGCTCGTCGTCGCCAAAGCCCAGCCGTTGATTGGCCTCGACCGTGTCGAGCCCGCGGTCCTGTAGCGCGTAGGCGCGAAGCTTGTTTGCAAGACCGATGCCGCGGCCTTCCTGGCGCAGGTAGAGCAGCACTCCGCCGCCGTCGTCCCCGATCAGCCGAAGCGCTTCCTTGAGCTGCGGGCCGCAATCGCATTTCAGCGATCCGAACACGTCGCCGGTCAGGCATTCGCTGTGTAGCCGAACCAGCGGTGGGTTGCCGGCGAAGGCGCCAATCACCAGAGCGACATGCTCCTGGCCGTCATCGCCCGCGCGGAAAGCGACAATCTGCGAATCGGGAAGCCCCTCGAGGGGCAGGCGCGCGCGGGCGACCAGGGCGACGTCCGAAGCGCTCGCCGCGGCGTCCGCGCAGTCGAGCGAAACCGCCGGTCTGGCGTCGACCAGCCATAACGCCGGAAGCAAGCCGGCGGAACGGGCCAGCGCCAGCGCCGCGTGGCACGCAACCGGATCGTCGATCGGAAGCGGCGCCAACGGGCCGGTCGGCCCGCGCTCGAAATCGAGCGCCGGGTCGATCAGCCGTAAGGCGGTGGCCGGGTCGAGCCATCCCGCGCGCTCGATCAACACGGGCTGCGCCGGGTCGGCGGCATCGCGGGCATTGCTGAGCGAGAGAGCCGCCGCCCGCCCACCGCTGATCAGCAGCGGCGCCGTGGAGTCCGGATCGACGATAGCGAGCAGATCCTCGCTCGCCGTCTCGACCGGCACAAAAACCAGCGGCGTCGCTGCGATGATCCGCACGGGTCGTCCGGCACGAAGCGCCGCGATCGCCCGCTGCGCCTCGACCGGTCGGCTCAAACCCGAACCTCGCAGATCAGCGGGACGTGATCTGACGGCCGCTGCCATGCGCGGCATGGCTCGAGCACCTTGTGAGACGTGACCTGGCCGGCGACTTGCGGCGATGCCCAGATATGGTCGAGGCGACGTCCCCGGTCGTTCCTCGTCCAGTCCGGCGAGCGGTAGCTCCACCACGTGTAGCAGCGTTGCGGCGCGGGGACGAATTTCCGGCCGATGTCGACCCAGTCGTGGGCGTGCTGGAGCCGGGTCAGAGCCTCGACCTCCACCGGGGTATGGCTGACGACGCCGAGCAGCGCCTTGTGGCTCCAGACATCGCATTCCAGCGGCGCGACGTTGAAATCGCCGACGATCAATGTCGGCTCGCGAAGCGCCTCCGACCAGCGGGTCATGCGCTCGATGAAGTCGAGCTTCTGGCCGAATTTCGGGTTTATTGTACGGTCGGGAATGTCGCCGCCGGCCGGGACATAGACATTCTCGAGCCGGATTCCGCACGGCAACCGGACTCCGATGTGGCGCGCCTCGCCATTGTCCTGCCAGTCGAGGCTGCCGGGCTCGCCAAGCTCGATCCGGCTGACGATCGCCACTCCGTGGTGCATGCGCTGGCCGTTGAGCTGCTGGTGGACATAGCCCAGCGCGGCGAACCATGCCGCCGGGAATGCGTCATCGTTCGCCTTGGTTTCCTGGAGGCACAGCACGTCCGGCTGTTCCTCGGTGATCAGGCGCTCGACGATCGGCAGCCGGGCCCGCACCGAGTTGATGTTCCAGGAGGCAATCTTGATGGTTCCGCTCACGGCTTGGCTCTAGCTCGCTCGGGCGCTCCGCGCCACTGGCTGGACATGGAAAGGCCCCCGCTCCGGGGGCTTGGAGCGAGGGCCGACCAAGCGTTCGTCACGCAAGGTATCCTGCAGACCCGGGTAACAGGGGGAAACCCCAAGCCTTTGCAGGAGTCCCCCTTAACTATCCGGGGCTTACTGACGGGGCGATGAACAGGTTGCGATGGGCCACCTTTTATCGCCGGCGAGTCGGCTCGGCGAAGCGGAAGGCCGTCTCGGGAACCGCGACATTGTAGCGCTGGTTGCTCAGGCGAACCGTGGTCCGCTTGTTCTGCGCGTCGATCGCGGTCCAGCCGGCAAGCAGGAGCCCGCCGGGCGCCGAGGGCGAACGGGCGAAGCTCAGGATCAGCGTTCCGAATTCGGGCCGCCGGGCATCGCGGGCACGCACCACCAGCACGCGCGAATCGTTCTGCGGCATCACCCGGGCGATCCGGCGGATATCCGGGTTGGCCTGGAGCAGGATCCCGAGCGGTGTCTTGTTGAGCTCCCAGCTCGACTTCTGCCCGACCTGATAGTCGACGAAAGTCAGGTTGCGGCCATTTCCGACCAGCAAAAGGTCGCCGCCAGCATATTCGAAGCGGATCCGGCCGGGGCGCTTGAGCTGCAGGGTGCCGGTGGCGCGCTGGTTCTTGGCGTCGGTCTGGGTGAAATTGGCGGTCATCGACTGGACCGACGACAGATGCTGCTCGACGGCGCGTAGGTCCTGCGTCTCGCTGGCCGCTGCCGGCGCCGCCGCCGCAACAATCGCCACGGGGACGAGGGCGCGCGCGAAATTGGTCACAAAGCTCATTTCCAAACTCCTGGGGATTTTGCGCAGGCTATGGCGCTTGCCCATTGAATGCGGTCTGAACCCTGCGGTTCCCGGCCGTTCAGCTTCAGATCGGGTGGCCGTCGGGGTCGATCAGCACCTCACGGCGGCCGACATGGTCGGGTGTTCCGACCAGCCCGTCCTTCTCCATCCGCTCGATCAGCCGGGCGGCGCTGTTGTAGCCGACCCGCAGCTGGCGTTGGAGGTAGGATGTCGAGGCCTTCTGGCTCTCGGCGACGATCTGCACCGCCTTGCGATAGAGCTGGGTCTCGGCATCGTCCTCTTGCGTTGGCTGGCCGTCGAACAGATAGGCGCCGTCCTCCGGCTCCTCGGTCACAGCCTGGATATATTCGGGCACGCCCTGCTTGCGCCAATGCTCGGCGACGGCGCGCACCTCTTCGTCGGACACGAAGGGCCCGTGGACGCGGATGATCTGCTTGCCGCCGGGCATGTAGAGCATGTCCCCCTTACCGAGCAGCTGCTCGGCGCCCTGCTCGCCGAGGATCGTCCGGCTGTCGATCTTGCTCGTCACCTGGAAGCTGATCCGTGTCGGAAGATTGGCCTTGATCACGCCGGTGATGACGTCGACCGACGGCCGCTGGGTCGCCATGATCAGATGGATTCCGGCCGCCCGAGCTTTCTGGGCAAGGCGCTGGATGAGAAACTCGACCTCCTTGCCGGCGGTCATCATCAAGTCGGCCAGCTCGTCGACCACGACGACGATCTGCGGGAGCACGTCATATTCGAGCTCCTCGGTCTCGTAGATCGGTTGGCCGCTGGTCGAATCATAGCCCGTCTGGACCCGCCGCCCGAGCTTGGTGCCCCGCGCCCTGGCGTCGCGCACCTTTGCGTTGAAGCTCGGCAGCGCCCTCACCCCGAGGCTCGCCATCATCCGGTAACGCTCTTCCATCTGCTCGACGGTCCACTTGAGCGCCCGGATCGCCTTGCCCGGCTCGGTGACGACCGGAGCCAGCAGGTGCGGGATGTCCTCGTACATCGACAGCTCGAGCATCTTCGGGTCGATCAGGATCAGCCGGCACTGGTCCGGGCTCATCTTGTAGAGAAGCGAAAGGATCATGCAGTTGAGGCCGACCGACTTGCCCGACCCGGTGGTCCCGGCGACCAGCAGATGCGGCATCGGCGCGAGGTCGGCGATGATCGGGTCGCCGGCGATGTTCTTGCCGAGGATCAGCGGCAGGGCCATCGCCTGGTCCTCGAACGCCTGGCTTCCGACCAGCTCGCTCAACGCCACCGACTCGCGCCGCGGATTGGGAAGCTCGATTCCGATCACGCTTCGGCCGGGGATGGTAGCGACCCGCGCCGACAGCGCCGACATGTTACGGGCGATGTCGTCGGCGAGCTGGATCACCCGGCTCGCCTTGATTCCGCTCGCTGGCTCGAGCTCGTACATGGTCACCACCGGGCCGGGCCGAACCTCGACGATGTCACCCCGGACGTGGAAATCCTCGAGCACGCTTTCGAGCAGTCGGGCGTTGCGCTCCAGCCCGGCGCGATCGACCTGCTGCCGGCCCTTTTCGGGCGGCCGGGCAAGCAGGTCGACCGACGGCAAAGCGTAATTGTCGCCGAGCGCCAGGCTTTGCTGGACAGCCGACCTGCGGCCGCCGGTCGGGCGAGCCTGGGAGGCGGGCCTGGCCGGTTCGCTCACCGCCACCGTCGGGCGCGATCGCGGCGGCTCGGCGCTGACCCGTTCGTCGCGCCGCTCGGTCGCCCGGGGAAGAGGCTCGGGCCGGTCGCTCGTATCGCGTCGGAAGATTCCTGTCAGCCAGCGTTTTTCCTCGGGCCGAAGGGCGAGCGCGAGATAGCCGAGAGTCAGTCCGCCGGCCGCCAGCAGGCCGAGCAGGGTCAGCCGCGCTGGCCCCTCGATCTGCGGGTCGCCGATCAGCGCGAGGGCGCTTCCCAGCCCCTGGGCTGCGGCGAGGCCGAAGACGCCGCCCCAGCCGCTCGGCAGGCCCGAGACCGCTTTGGGTTCGACCAGGCTGACGGCTGTTCCGACCAGCACCGCTCCGGCGGCGGCGATCAGTAGCCCTCGGCCGATGCGGCCCGACGGCTCGAGCCTGACCATGCGCAGCCCGGCGATTGCGATGACAGGCAAGAGGAGCACCGAGCCCAGGCCGAAGAGCAGCAGCAGCGCCTCGCTGCCATAGGATCCGAAATAGCCAAGCCAGTTGGCAGGCGGACCACCGGCGGCCGTGGTCCACGAAGGGTCGGTGGTGCGATGGCTGGCGAGGGCCAGCGCTCCGGCGAGGCTGAGCGCGATCAGCATCGCGCCCCAGCTGCGCAAGGCAAAGCGCTTGAGCGACGCCCGAAGCGCGTCGCGCCAGTCGGCACCCATGTCGCGCTTGCGAGCCCGCGCTGCAGCCGTCGCCATCTCTTCCACCCCCGACCCAAATTACTTGGGTAGAATGCCTGCAGGGGGACTCCCCGGTCAAGCTGATGCCTTGGCGTCACAGTCGGACAGGGCTAGGGGCAGGCCGATGGACCGGGCGGATGTGATCATCTTCGGCGGCGGACTGGTCGGACTGACCCTCGCCTCGGCGCTCGATTTCAGCGGATTGTCGGCGATCCTGGTCGACCCGGCCGACCCGGACGAGCGTTTGGGAGCAGCGTTCGACGGCCGCACCAGCGCGGTCTCGTCAAGCTCGCGCCGGATGCTCGAGGCGATCGGCGTGACCGATCACCTGCCCGAGCCAGGCTGCCCGATCTGGACGATCGCGGTGGCCGACGGGCTCGATCCGGGCGGGCTTCGATTCGAGCCCGACGACGCCGAGCCGCTCGGCTGGATGCACGAGAACCGGCATTTGCGCGCCGCCCTGCGTGCCCGGGCCGAAGCTCGGGCGAATTGCTGGCTGTTGTGGAAATCGCGGGTCTCGTCGGTCGACCGGGGCGAGCATGGAGTGGTCGTCGAGCTTGCCGACGGCCGAAAGCTGTGCGCTCCGCTTCTGGTCGGGGTGGACGGCCGCAAATCCCCCTTGCGGGAGGCGGCGGGAATTCGCGTCGCCCGCTGGCGCTACGATCATCAGGCGATCGTCTCGGTGCTCCGGCACGAACGGCCGCACGACAATGTCGCCTATGAAATCTTCTATCCGACCGGTCCCTTCGCGCTCCTGCCGATGACCGACGATGCCTTGGGCCATCGCTCGGCGATCGTCTGGTCGGTGCCCAATGACGATGCCGTCGGCTGGATGTCGCTGGGCGACGATCAGTTCGCCGCCGAGGCGCGGGGCGCGATGGGGGGCTTCCTCGGCGCCGTGGCGATGGCCGCCCCGCGCTCGACCTATCCGCTCGGCTTTCACCATGCCGCGCGGATCACCGACCGCCGGCTGGCGCTTGCCGGCGATGCCGCCCATGCCATCCACCCGATC
This sequence comes from Sphingomicrobium sp., assembly GCA_035540655.1. GTDB lineage: Bacteria > Pseudomonadota > Alphaproteobacteria > Sphingomonadales > Sphingomonadaceae > Sphingomicrobium. Next base: position 10,776 of record DATLGC010000021.1, read on the forward strand.
GCCGGCCAGGGGCTCAACCTTGGCTTGCGCGACGCGGCCGCTCTCACCCAGGTGCTGGTCGAAGGCGCCCGGCTCGGACTCGACCTCGGCGATTCGCAGCTGCTTGCCCGCTATCAGGGCTGGCGCTCGCTCGACAGCTTGATGGTGGCGATGGCCACCGACAGCCTGACTCGAATCTACGGCGTTCCGGGACGCACAGCCTCGGCCGTCCGCCGCTTCGGAATGGGGCTGATCGACCGGCTGTCCCCGATCAAGGATCGCTTGATGAACGAAGCGCGCGGCACCAGCGGCGATCTGCCGTTGTTGCTGAGGGGATTGCCGATCTGATCCTCCCCGGAATGGGGAGGGGGACCACCGAAGAATGGTGGAGGGGCTAGTCGCGCATCTATTGCAGCGTCGGCTCGATTTCGGCCCCGCCGCCGACCGCCGCACGGTGGAATTGCATCAGCTGGACCAGCAGGTCGGCGCGTCCGGCAAGGCCCGGCTCCTCGAGCAACGCCTGCTTGGCGCCGAGATCGAACGGAGCGACCTGGGCGATGGCGTTGACCAGCATTTCGTCGTCGAGGCGGCTGACCGCGTCCCAGTCGACGGCCAGGCCAAGCGCTTCGCCGAGCCGCCGCGCCTCGCGCTCGACTTCGGCGCGCTGGGCGATGGGAAGCGGATCGGGATCGACGTCGTCGAACGCATCGATGACGACGTCGGCATGGCGGTACGGTGTGCCAAGGTCGGTCTCGCCGACGATTCGGAACCGGTTCGATCCGTGCAGGACGATGTTGAATCGGCCGTCGGCCAGTTCCTCGATCCCGACGATCTCGCCGAGGCAGCCGACCGAATAGAGCGGCGGCTCGCCGCTGCCGTCGGCCTCGAACAGCTGCGGCTGGATCATTCCGATCCGCCCCGAGCCATCCATCGCGTCCTGGACCATTTCGCGATAGCGCGGCTCGAAGATGTGCAGCGGAAGCTGCGAGCGCGGGAAGAGAATCGCTCCCGCCAGCGGGAAGATCGGCACCCGGATCCGGCGCTCGCTCATGTGAATAACAGGGCCGAAAGTCGCCGCCTCTGCTGGCGGCCCCAGGGGTCCTCGAGTCCCTGTGCCTCGAGCAGCTGCAATAGCCGCTGTCGCGCCGCGCCCTCGTTCCATTCCTTGTCGCGGGCGATGATCTCGAGCAAGGCGTCGGCGGCGCCGTCGCGATCGCCTGCGGCCATCTTCGCCGCGGCAAGCGCGAAGCGCGCTTCATGATCATCAGGATTGGCCGCCAGCCGGGCGTCGAGCTCGCTGGTGTCCGCCGCCGGCGCTGCCTCGGTGAGGTCGAGCGCGGCCCGCGCCCGGCTGACCTCCGCCTGCCTGCCAAGGTCCTCGGGAAGCGAATCGAGCAGCGCCCGGGCCTCGGCCTGTTCGCCTGCCGCGATCAGCGAGCGGGCGAGCCCGCCGATCACCGCCGGCTGCTCGGGAGCCATCTCCTGGATCTGGCGGAATATCGACACGGCGCGCGGAGCGTCGCCTTCGGCCAGGACCTGCTCGCCCATCGCCACCAGCGGCTCGATGTCGGCTTGCGGCTGCCCGCCTTCCCCCTTCACTCCGAGCTGGGCGATCAGCTGGTCGAGCGCCCGGGTCAGCTGCCCTTCGCTCCGGTAATTCGTGAGGTCGGCGACCGGCTGGCCGCGGTGGAAAGCATAGACGGTCGGGATCGACTGGATCTGGAACTGCGCGGCGAGGAACTTGTCGGCGTCGACGTCGATCTTGACCAGCTTGACGCCCTTGCTGGCATAATCCGCCGCCACCTTGTCGAGCAGCGGGCCCAATTGCTTGCACGGTCCGCACCATTCGGCCCAGAAGTCGAGCAGCACCAGGCTGGTCATCGACGGCTCGATCACGTCGCGCTCGAGCCGCGCGACCGCCTCCCGTTCCGCTTCGCTCAGGCCAAGGGTAGCCACGACAGCCGATCTCCTGCTTGTCTCGGTTTGAACGGCTCCCATATGGTCGGCTTGGGCAGGCGCCACAAGCCAGCTTGGCGGTTGGTCAGCTCGGCCCTTGCGAGTCGGGCTTGGCCCATGCTAGGCGCCCGCCTCACCTCAGCCGGGCGGCCATTTCGGGCCGCAACGGCGCAAGCTCAGAGCGGGCGTAGCTCAGGGGTAGAGCACAACCTTGCCAAGGTTGGGGTCGAGGGTTCGAATCCCTTCGCCCGCTCCAGCGCTGTCATGCCGGGGGCATGACCAAGCGCTGGAGCGCACGAGCCCAGCGAGGGGCGACAGCTTCCGCCACGACAGCGCGGCCTTACGGCCTGTTGGTCGTCACTCCTACCGACGTGTCCGCGCCGACGTTCATACCGGCGTTGAGGTTGGCTCCGACCGCGTCGGTCTCAACCGTGCCCATCGCCGCGCCCTGCTCGTCGATCCGCACCCGGGTGCCGCCCGGATCCACCCGGTAGCGGGTGCCGTTGACCACTTCGATCCGGCTGTCATTCGGGCCGAGCCGGACCCGCGCTCCGTCGGGGTTGATCCGGTAGGTGACCCCCTCCTCGACAACGATTCGAGTGCCTGGCGCCCAGTCGCCTTCGGCCGTCGCGGTTCCGGCCGTTCCGGCCGCGTCGACGTTCATTCCGGCGCCTTGCGCGCCATTGTCCATGGTCATGCCATTGTCGGCGCTGCGCTGTTCGCAGGCGGCGAGGCCGAGGCTGAGGGCGCCAATCGCGCAGGCCAGTGCGAACCTTCTCATCCTTGCTCTCCCTTTTGTTCAAGGCCGAGTCGATGAATGTCCCCGCTGCCGCGGCGGTTCCCTGCCCGGCCGCGCCCGGTTCAGCCCGGCGCCCCGGCCCTGAACCATTTGGTCAGAACATATTTGGTGCCGCTCCGAACCTTCATGCCCTGGTGGAGGGTGGCCGGATTGGGTCGACCGTCGGGGGTGAGATTGTTCCACGCGAGCAATTTGCCGGTCTCCGGCTGGATGGTTTTGCCGATCGCCTTGAAGCGCGTCGCTCCGCCCGCCTCCGGCTGGTTGAGATAGATCATCGCTGTCCACGTCCGCTGGCCGGTTTCGGCGGTGTGGATGTAATAATCGGCGCCGCCCGGCTCGAACGTGTCGGTATGAGGCTTGAACTCCTGGCCAGGGGCATAGCGCTGGCCCTGGAGCGGCTCGCTCGCCTCGAGCGGAAGCCCCAGCAGGGCGGCGATGGCCTCGTCGACCCGCGCGACCAGCGGGTCGCGCCAGTCGAGGTCGCAGGTCTCGCTGGTGCGGAAGGCGGCAACGCCGATGTCGTCGGCGATCTCGGATGGGCGCCGCCTCGCGTCGATCCGGTCGATCAGCTCGCCGCATGTCTCCGGATCGAGGAAGCCGCGAAGGACGAACAGCTCGAGGTCGCGGGTCGGGACGCGCTGGATTCCGGGCGCAAGCGCGAGCCGCTCGGCCGGGCTCATCGGCCGCTACAGCGTATAGGCCGGGCCGCGCGCCATCTCGTGCTGGATGATGGTCGCGCGCACGACATTGTTCATCAGCGCCATCCGAACCGGCAGCGGAGTCGCCGTCTTCTTGATCATCACCGCGACCGCATAGCTGGTTCCGTCCGGAGCGGTGAGGATGCCGATGTCATTATATCCCGCCTGGGTGCCGCCGAGCACCTGGCCGGTGCCGGTCTTGTGGCTGATCGTCCAGCCGGGCTTGAGGCCGCCACGAAGCCGGTTGGCGCCGGTTCGGGTGTTGCCCATGGTCGTCAGCAGCCGGGCGGTCGAGGCAGGCGACAGCAGCTCCCCATTCTTCAGCCGGGCGAGCGCATCGACGATCGCGGCCGCGCTGGCGCCGTCATAGGGATCGTCGAGATAGCGCTTGAAGGCCGCGCTCCGGGCGGTGATCGGAAGCGCCTCGCGCGCCGTGTAGAAAGCCCGTCCGACCGAATAGCTCTGGTTCCAGGTCAGTCCGGCGATCCGGCTCTGGAGCTGGCGCTCGCCATTGTAGAATCGGATTTGCCCGAGCTTCTTCTCGGCGATCATCCGCCGAACCGCCTCGGCCCCGCCGGCTGCGCGCATCAGCCGGTCGTTGGCGGTATTGTCGCTCTTGGTCAGCGCCTCGGTCATCAACTCGGCGAGGCTGGTGGTGTGGCCGCCGTTGCTCAGCACCTTGGCGGCGATTGGCTGGTGGAACAGGGTCAAATCGTCGCGGCCGAGGGTGACCCTTTCCTCGAGCCGCAGCCGGCCCTTGTCGACCGCGTCGAGGGCGGTGATCGCCACCCACAATTTGCTGACGCTTTGCTGTGGGTGGAGCTCGCTCTCCCGCCAGCCCGCGGTCCACCCCTCGTCGATGGACTTGACCGCGATTCCGACCTCGCCGTTGAACCCCCGGCCGAGCTCGCGGACACGGTCGCGCAGATAGGCCGGCGCTTGCGGCTGAGGCGGCGGAACGGTTGCCCGAGGCGCGGCCTGGGTTGCCGCCGCCACTTTGGTCGACTGGTTGCCCGCCTTGCTGAACTGGCCGACGCCGGCCAGCGCAAGCCCCATTGCGACAAGGCTCCAGATTGACGTCATGACCCCGCTGTCTCCCCAAATTTCCACTCTGTTGCCAATCCCTTAACCGGCGGCGCCTTAACCTCGCCTGTGCCGGCCGGGAGCGAGAATCGCATCCCTAGGCGCGCTTGCCAACCCTCTTGGCGCTATTGGCCCGACCCGTTGCCGGCGAGCAGCGCCGAGGATTCGATTTCGTCGAGCGCGCTTCTCAAGGCGTTATAGCGTCGGGCCTTGGCGATCCATTCCTCGGCATTGGCGGCGCCGGGCATGCGCATCGTCTCGGCGAGGGCGGCATGCACCTCGCCGGCATGAAGCCTCGCCAGCGCGCGGTTGTAGCGCGCTTCCGGGCGAGTCGCCGGCTGGTCGGCGCGGTGCACTTCGACCAGCGACCCAAGCTCGCGGCGGAAAGAGGCCCACCACCGCTCCTGCGGCCCGCCCGAGCGAAGCACGGGCCCGAGATTCTCATATTCGGCGATCAGCTCGTTGAGCCGGACCGGAGAGCGCGATCCGGTGACGATCGTCGCCACCGCCCGCGGGTGCTGGGCTCCGAAGCGGTTGACCAGCAGCGGCTCGAGATAGCCGAGCGCCACTCCGCGCTCGACCGACCGGCGGACGGCAAACGCGATCAGCAGCGCATCGGCGCGCCCGGCCGACCCTTCCGCCCGCTCGGTGGCATTCTCGACCCGGGCCAGCCGAGCCTCGAGCTCGGCGATCCGGCCGGCGTTGGCGGCGACCCCCGCCTCGGCCGCCGCCGCGGTCGGCGACGGAGTCGGGATTGGCGGACGCGACGGTGCAAGCATCACTGGAGTCGGCGCAGCGGACGACACTCCGAGGAAGCGCGCCGCTTCGTCGTACCGGGCCAGCGCCCAGATCGCGGCCGCAGCTCCGGCGAGGATCAGCAGCAAGCCGATCAGCAGCCGGGCGCTCCAGCTCAAACCGCGTGTTTGATGGCCAGCAGTCATTCTCCGCCGCCCTTGTCGCACAGGCTGGCGGCAAGGGCCAGAAGGCCGGGCTCGTCGGGCGTCGGACTGGCCTCGACTCGCTCCCAGCCGGCTCCGGCAGCGGCGGCCGCCGCTTCGCTGATCGCGGCGATCCGGATGGTTGCGCGGTTCAATCCCCTTGCCTCGACCAGCTCGGCCAGTCGCTCGGCCGCGCGCGGTGAATGGACCGCGACCACCACCCCCTCGATCGTGTCGAAGTCGGCCGGGGCCGGGATCGCGGCCGACCGATAGACCGGGATGGCGGTAATTTCCTGCCGCGCCTTGCCCGCCGCACTGCGATGCTCGCCGCACAAATGGAGCAAGCGCAGGGCGGGGTCGATCAAGCCGAGTAGCCGGTCGATTCCCCAATCGCCGGTGGTGGCGATGCCGAATCCTGCTTCTCGCGCCGCCTGGGCGGTCGCCTCGCCGACTGCATGGACTGGAAGCCCGCGAAACCGTTCAAGTCCTTCGCCGCCGTGGCGAACCGCATGGGCGCTGGTCAGCAGAAGCGCATCGAAGCGCGACTGGTCCGGCGCTTCCCAGGCGACCGGCTCGACCCGGAACAGCGGAATGGCGAGTGCCTCGAGCCCGATCCGGCGCGCCCGAGCAACCGTCGCGCCCGCCGCCGGCTCGGGGCGCAGGACGACCAGCCGCCTCATGCGCCGGAAAACAGCTCCCGCACCTTGTCCGGCGCGTCCTTGAGCATTGCTCGGGCGAACTCCGCCGGGGCCTTGAGGTCCCAGCAGTCGAAGCGCTCCTCGCCTTGAACTTTCCCCGTGCCGTCCGCGGAATAGAGTTCGGCGCGAAGCCGAAGCTTGCCGCGCTCAAGCATGGCCAGCGCCGCCACCGGCGACGAGCAGGAGGCCCCGAGCGCCCGGGTGAAGGCGCGCTCGGCGGCGACCGCGGCGTGGGTCGCGGCATCGTCGATGGTCTGCAGCATGCGCAAGGTCATGTCGTCGTCGCTTCGGCATTCGATTCCGATCGCCGCCTGGCCCGGCGCAGGCAACAGGACGTCGACCGGAACCGGCGTTCCGACATTGGCCAGCCCGAGCCGCCTCAGGCCCGCCGACGACAGCAGGGTCGCGTCCACTTCGCCCCGCTCGACCTTGTCGAGCCGGGTTTCGACATTGCCGCGAAGAGTGACGATCTTGAGGTCGGGGCGAATCGCCAGCATTTGCGCGGCGCGGCGCGGCGACGAGGTGCCGAATGTTGCGCCCTTCTCGATCGCTTCGATCGAATCGGGGCCGATCAGCCGTTCGCGATAATCGCCGCGCGGCCGTATCGCCGCCAGCCGGATGGCCTTCGGCCGCTCGCTCTCGACGTCCTTCAACGAATGGACGGTGAAGTCGACCGATCCGTCGAGCAGCGCCTTGTCGAGTTCCTTGGTCCACAATCCCTTGCCGCCGACCTCGGCCAGCGGCCGATCCTTGATCCTGTCGCCGCTGGTTTTGATCGGAACGATCTCGATGTGGCCGGCTTCCCAATGCTGAGCGACCTCGATCGCCGATGCTACCTTGCGCGCTTGCGCCAGAGCCAGCGGCGAGCCGCGAGTCCCAAGCCTCGGATGTCCAACCATGGCCCACCCCTAGCGCACTGCACCGCTGTCCGGCAAAGGGCTAAAATGAGCCTGACCCTCGGTCTCGAATCCTCGTGCGACGATACCAGCGCGGCGCTGGTCACCGGCGACCGGCGGATTGTCGCCCAGGCGGTCGTGTCGCAGCATGGCGCCCACCGGCCATTCGGCGGGGTCGTGCCCGAAATCGCCGCCCGGGCGCATGTCGAAATCCTCCCTCGCCTGATCCGCCAGGTGCTGGCCGAAGCGAACAGGCAAGTCGCCGATCTCGACGCGATCGCCGCCACCGCCGGCCCCGGGCTGATCGGCGGCGTGATGGTCGGGCTGCTCGCCGGCAAGGGACTGGCGCTCGCCGCCGGCAAGCCGCTGATCGCGGTCAATC
>DATLGC010000022.1:0-2224 GCA_035540655.1 Sphingomicrobium sp.
CCGGACCGGAGTCGCCGGCTCGCCGAACCACAGCATTCCGACCGCGACCGTCCCGACCGCGCCGATCGCTCCCCAGACCGCATAAGCGGTGCCCATCGGGATGGTCCGGGCGGCATATTCGAGCAGGGCCATGCTGATCGCGACCGAGGCGAGGAAGGCAATGGTCCAGGGGATGTTGCGGAAGCCGTCGACGAAGCGCAGCGAGGTGGTGAAGCCGATTTCGAACAATCCGCCGAGGATCAACCAGAACCAGGCCATGTCTTTCTCCTAGGTGGCGGCTTCGAGGGCCGGGCTCGCTTCCTCCGGCCGGCGGGCGGCGAGGAAGCAGCCGGCGACGATCATCGCCGCGCCGGCAAGCGTGAAGGGCGACACGCTTTCGGCGAAAAACAGCCAGCCGAACAGCGCCGCCCACAGGAAGCTCGTATATTCGGTGGCGGCGAGGTAGCTGGCCTCGGCCCGGGCATAGGCCCAGGACAGGAGCAGAAGCGAGCTGGTCGCAAGCAATGCGGCGAGGAAAATCCACGGCCATTGATCGGCCGGGGGAAGCTCGACCCCGACGATCGGCACCAGGGCGGCGAGCACGAGCGTGACGATCAGGCTCTGGAAGAAGGCGATCTCGTTCGGGCCGGCGACAAGCGCCTGGCGGCGCATGATGATGATGTTGAGCGCGTAGCAGACCGCCGAGGCGAGGATGGCGATGCTGCCGATGGTCGCTTCGCGGCCAAGATCGGCCCGCGCCTGGCCGATGAAGATCACCATGACACCGCAAAAGGCGACCAGCGAGGCGGCGATGGTGCGCTTGCCGACCCTCTCCTTGAGCAAGGCGGCGGCGAGGAAGAGAGCGATCAGCGGCGAGATGAAGGCCAGCGCGATCGCCTGGGCGAGCGGCACCCGACCGAGGCCCCAGAAGAAGAGGAAGCCCATCACCGTCGAAAGCAGGCCGCGAATGACGTGGATCTTCATCGTCGGGCGCGATGGCCAGCCGCGGCGGCCGGGCAGGTAGAGCGCGCCGGACAGGAACACCCCGATCAGGTTGCGCCAGAACATGGTGGCGAAGGTGCCGATGGCGATCACCAGCCCCTTCATCACCGCGTCCATGCCGGAGAACAGGGCAATGCCGAGCATCCCGACCAGGAAGGCGGCGGTATGGGTGGGGCGGGGCACGGACATGGCCGCGGCGCCTAGCCGATCATGCAGACGAAAGTCAGCATCCATGAACACGTCTTGGCAAGTTCCAGACCAGCCGGTTTCATGGATCCTGAAACAAGTTCAGGATGACGGGCTAAGGTTCATTCGGCGGCGTCGAGCGTCGGCGCGGCCATCGCCGCCTCGAGTTCGGCGGCCTTGGCCTCGACCAAAGCGACAATGTGGTCGACCATCTCGGCGTCGCGGACGTGGTGGTCGGTGACGCCCGACAGATAGACCATATGCTTGCCCTGGCCGCCGCCGGTGATGCCGATGTCGGTCTCGCGCGCCTCGCCCGGGCCGTTGACGACGCAGCCGAGGACGCTGAGCGACATCGGCGTCTTTATGTGCTGCAGCCGCTCCTCGAGCGTCTGGACGGTGCGGATGACGTCGAAGCCCTGGCGGGCGCAGCTCGGGCAGGAGACGACCCGCACCCCGCGGCTGCGGATTCCAAGCGCCTTGAGGATCTCATAGCCGACGCGCACCTCCTCCTCGGGCTCGGCCGACAGCGAGACCCGGATGGTGTCGCCGATCCCGGCCCAGAGCAATGAGCCGATGCCGATCGAGGATTTGACCGTTCCGCCGATCAGGCCGCCGGCCTCGGTTATGCCGAGGTGGAGCGGGCAGTCGACCGCATCGGCGAGCTGCTGGTAGGCGGCGACGGCGAGGAATACGTCCGATGCCTTCACCGCGACCTTATAGTCGCGAAAGCCGTGGTCCTCGAGGATCCGGATGTGGTCGAGCGCGCTTTCGACCAAGGCTTCCGGGCAGGGCTCGCCATATTTTTCGAGCAAATGCTTTTCGAGGCTTCCGGCATTGACGCCGATTCGGATGGCGCAGCCGTTGGCGCGGGCGGCAGCAATCACTTCCTTGACCCGCTCTTCCGAGCCGATGTTGCCGGGGTTGATTCGCAGGCAGGCGGCCCCGGCGTCGGCAGCCTCGAGCGCGCGCTTGTAGTGGAAGTGGATGTCGGCGACGATCGGCACGCTGGCGGCGCGAACGATCTCGCGGAGCGCGGCGGTGCTTTCGACGTCCGGGC
>DATLGC010000023.1:0-10917 GCA_035540655.1 Sphingomicrobium sp.
CTGGACCGTCGATTTTCCGCGCGGGGCGATCGCGAGCATCAATAGCAGCAGTGACGGCCATGGCCTGACGGTCGAAGCCGAATTCTTGCGCAAGGGCGACCTGGTCGGGCTGATCTTCGAAAGCGTCGATCGCCACGCCCATCCGGCGCATGCGCGGCAGACAAGCACGGATTACTCCCACTGCACGCTTGGCTTCCGCTGGCAGTCCAACGGCACCCGCGGCCTCGATGCAATCAATGGCCCGACGCTGACCATCGAAGGGCGCGACAGTTCGGGAAATGAACGGTCGTGGTACGTGCGCCTGTGGAATTATGCCCAGGGCACCGCGACCAGCGCCGAGATAAGGCTGAACTTCGATGCGCTGGACGGTGGTTTCTCACTGCCGACGGATGCGGATCGGGTCGATCCGAGGTTCATCGACCGGATGTTCATCAGCATCGTCCCGCCGGATTATGAGGAGAATTCAGAGGAACTTCGCGGATCGATCGCAGCAGCGAGCGTGACGCTTTCCGACATAAGCTGCGATGGCTCGGGAAGCGTGCTGGCCATCAACGATGCAATCGTGCCCGACCATTCGCTGCGGATCGCCACGGCTTACGACGACATGTACAATCTGGCTCCGGCCCGGGTCGTCGAGGCGGTCGAGCGGCTCGGTTACCGCAAGGTCATCAACCATTATGTCGGGATGAGCCATTATTTCGGGCTGACCAGCAGCGGCCTGGTCGATCCCGCGCGGCCCCTGAACGGTCCCGCGCTCGCCTGGCATCGCAACTTTGCAAAAGCAGCCGCGGAGCGCGGCTTTGAGGCCATCTGGTCGCTGTCCTACGAAATCCTCGACATGTTCTGTCCGGAGCCGTGGAAACAGCGCGCGTTCGACGGAAGCCCGGCGGCAACCGGTTATGACCCGCCATCGGCGCTGGTGTCGCCAGCGAGCAGTCCGGGCATGAGCTTCCTGACCGACGTCGCAATGGCATTCGTCGCGATTGCCGAGGAGGCCGGGCTTCGGCCGCAGATCCAGATCGGCGAGCCTTGGTGGTGGGTCAATTCGACCGGAGCAATCTGTCTTTACGACGAGTCGGCAAAGGCGGCCTTTGGCGGCGACCCCGTCGGGATCGGCGACGTGCGCGCGGCAATGACGGCGCAGCAGATGGCGCTGATGGATTCAGCCGGCGCGCTGCTCGCCGCTTCGACCGCCCAGATCACCGGCGCGGTCAAAACGGCCTCGCTCCAGGCGGTGACTTTGCTCCTGGCCTATCTGCCCGGCTCGCTCGATCCCGACGCGCCGGAACTGCGCCGGGCCAATCTGCCGCTCGGCTGGGCGCGGCCCGCCTTCGACGTGCTGCAGCTCGAGGATTACGAGTGGGTGACGAGCGGCCGAAGCGACCTGCGCGCCGCGGCTTATGCGCAGACCGACGCTCGCCTCGGCTATCCGCGCGGCGAGCAGCATTACATGTCGGGCTTCGTCGCATCCGCCGAGCAGCGCGGCGAATGGTCTCTCATTCTCGACGCCGCCGCTCAGGCCCGCCAGCGGGGCGTCGCCGAAGTGCTCGTCTGGGCGCTTCCGCAAGTGCTGCGCGACGGCCTTACCGTGTTTGGAGAGGAGCAACCTGTGACACCGTTCGACGACGTCCTGTTCCCGATCGAGATCGGTTCGGAGGCGAGCGTGTCGCCGGGCTTTTCGACGAGTGTCGTGACCAGCGCCAGCGGCCATGAAAGCCGCAACGTCAACTGGCAGCAGGCGCGGCTCCGATATGACGCCGGCCCGGGCGTGCGCGGCGACGGTGAGCTTGAAACGCTGATTGCTTTCTTCCGGGCGCGCCGGGGTCCGGCCATCGGCTTTCGCTTCCGCGATCCATACGATCACAGCTCGAACGGAATGAGCGGAGTGCCAAGCGCCGAAGACCAGCAGATCGGTGAGGGAAACGGAGCGATTTCCCGCTTTCCTCTGATCAAGAGTTACGGGCCAGGAGAGAAAAGACGGATCACCCGGCCGCATCCCGGATCGGTGCGGGTCGCGGTCGACGGCACCGAGCTGGTGACCGGATGGGCGCTGGAACCTTTCGGGGTAATTCAATTCGCACAAGCGCCGGGGGTGGGCGCGGTGATCACCGCCGGCTATCTGTTCGACGTCCCCGTCCGCTTCGCCGACGATCGGCTGGAAGTGAACCGGGCAAGCTTCCTTGCCGGCGAGGCGCCGAGCGTGCCGCTTGTCGAAATCCGCGAAGGCTGAGCGATGAACAACGGCATCGAACGGCCAGTCGCAACGCTCGCTTTCTGCTGGAGCATCGAACGCCGGGACGGCGCCGGCCTGGGACTTACGAGCCATGACTCGGGCCTCCATCGCGGTGAGCAGTTATTCAGAGCAGCGCCGGGCATTCTCCCTTCGGCGGTGAGCACGAGCCTTGGTCTCGAGCCGCATTCGAGCGAGATCAGCGGCGCGCTGACCGCCGACGCGCTCAGCGAAGCGGATCTATCGCTGGGCAGATGGGACGGCGCGCGGGCGACCCTGACGGCGGTGGATTGGCGTGACCCCGCTGTACCCGCGACCATCCTAATCGCCGGTGAACTGGGCGAGACGTCGTTTGAGGGGGAGGGGTTTTCCGTCGAGCTGCGCGGAGCCTCGTCGAAACTCAACGAGCCGGCGTGCCCATCGACCTCGCCGGAATGCCGAGCCGAATTTGGCGGCAAGCAGTGCCGCGTCGACCTTGCGGGACGGTCTATCCGCGCAGTCGTCGCTTCGGCCGACGCCAACAAGATCCGGCTCGAAACGGCGGTTGACGACCGCTTCCGTTTCGGGCGCCTGCGCTATTTGCGCGGCGCCAATTGCGGGCTTGCAACGACCGTCCTGGCCGTGGCCGGCGACGAAGTGACGATGCGCGATATCCCGCGCGCCGAGGTGGAACAGGGCTGTCTGATCGAACTTCGCGAAGGCTGCGACAAGCGCCTGGCCACCTGCGCAAACCGCTTCAACAACGCGGTCAATTTTCGCGGCGAGCCGCATTTGCCGGGCACCGACCTCTTGACCCGATATCCGGGGGGCTGAGCATTGACACGAGCATATGCCCAGCAGGCACGATCCTTGGTCGGCACGCGATTTCGGCCGCAGGGGCGGTCGGCCACGAGCGGCCTCGATTGCCTCGGCCTGATCATCGCATCCTTCGGACTTGACGCCGTTCGGGCGCGGCGCACCTACCGGCTGCGCGGCGATCATCGAGCCGAGCTGGAATCCGGCCTGCGCCCATTTTTCCGCCGCATCTGGTGGCCGCAGGCAAGGGAAGGCGACATGGTGATGCTGAAGGTGGCGCGCGATCAGTTGCACCTGGCCATCCTGACTCGCGGCGGCTTCGTTCACGCCGATGCGGCGATCGGCAAGGTGGTTGAAACCCCGGGTAGACCGCCCTGGCCAGTCGTCCGGGCATTCCGCCGACGGCAGCGCAAGCCGAGGGGCGAGTAACGTGGCGACATTGGTACTCCAGACCGTCGGCACCATGCTGGGAGGGCCGGTCGGCGGCGCTATCGGCAGCCTGATCGGCTACAGCATCGACCAGCAGATTTTCGCTGGCGGTCCGCGCAAGGGCCCTCGCCTCGGCGACCTCAGCGTCCAGACCTCGACATATGCAACGCCGATCCCGCGAATCTATGGCACGATGCGGGTCGCCGGTTCCGTCGTCTGGGCAACGGACCTGAAGGAAACGAGCGGGCAGCAGGGAGGCGGCAAGGGCGGGCCAGCGGTCGTCACTTACAATTATTCGGTCAGCATGGCGGTGGCGCTGTCTTCACGCCGGGCAATCTCGATCGGACGGATCTGGGCCGACGGCAAGCTGCTCCGCGGAGCGGCCGGCGACTTCAAGGTCAAGACCAAGTTCCGCTTCCATCCCGGGTCCGAGGACCAGCCGCTCGACCCCCTGATCGCTTCGGTCGAGGGTGTCGCGCAAACGCCGGCTTATCGGGGCCTCGCGCTGGCCGTGTTCGAGGACCTGGAGCTTGCCGAATATGGCAACAGGATTCCCTTCCTGACGTTCGAGATTGTCGCCGATGCCGAGGCGCCGGCGATCGGCGAGATACTGAGCGATGCGAGCCTGGGAAGCATCGATTGCACCGACGATCGGACGGTGATCGGCTATGCCGCTCATGGCGCCAGCATCCGCGGCGCGATCCAGCCGCTGGTGGAGCATTTCGGGGTCGACCTCGTCGATGACGGAACGGTGATCCGCTCTCCGGCAGCGCTGGTTCTCCAGGTGGACGATGACGATCTCGGATGTTCGCCGGGAGCGGAAAAGGCGGCGCGTATCGAGCTCACGCAAACGCCGGCTCGGGAATTGCCGGGATCGCTGACGCTTAGCTACTACGACCCCGAGCGGGACTATCAGACGGGATCGATGCGGGCGGTGATCGGCAGAAGCGCCGGGCCGCACGAGCAGGCGGAAGCCCCGATCGTCATCGATTCCGCCGAAGCAAAGGCGCTGGCCGAAAGCGCGCTCGCCCGGCGCTGGGCGCGGCGTGATCGACTGACCGTGCGGCTGCCGCCGGAGTATATGGTGGTTCGCCCCGGAAGCTCCGTCGAGATCACCGGACAATCGGGGACTTGGCGGATCGAGCGGGCGACGATCGACCGCTTCGTCATGATGGTGGAGTTGCGGCGAGCGGAGGCGTGGATCACCGGCCTGCCGTCCGACCCGGGACGAACCCTGCCGGAAATCGACCAGGTGGCGGCGCCGACGCGCCTTGCGCTATTCGACCTTCCCGACCTTGGTCTGGGCGCCCGCCCGACGTCGGCGCTGCACCTGGCTGCGGCCAGCCCGACGCCGGGCTGGCGACCGGTGCCGATCGAGGTCGCGATATCCGGATCGTTCAGCAGCGGTCAGTCCGCCATTGCCGAAACCGTCATGGGGAAAAGCCTCACGGCGCTCGCCGATGGCCAATCGCTTCTGTTTGACACGCTGAACGCTCTGGAGGTCGAGCTGGTCGACGAAGCGCATTGGCTGCAAAGCTGCGAAGATTCGGCGTTGGTCGATGGCGCGAACCTTGCTGTTCTTGGCAGCGAGCTGTTCCAATTCGGTCTGGCCGAGCCGATTGGGCCCGGGAGATTCCGGCTTTCGCGGTTGCTGCGCGGGCGTCGGGGAAGCGAATGGGCGATGCCCGGTCATCAATCCGGCGAGGCCTTCGCGCTCCTGCAGCCATCGACCCTTCGAGCAATCGAGGTTCCGCAGGCGATGGTCGGGGCGATGGTCGAGGTCACGGCTTACGGCCTTGGCGACGCGGCTGGGACCAGGATCGGCAAAGTCGCAGCCGGCGAGGCGCTTCGGCCGCCCTCGCCGGTCAGGCCTCGCGCCGAGCTCGGTCCGTCCGGCCTCACCATCACCTGGATCCGCCGCAGCCGCGAGGGATTCGCCTGGCTGGACGGAATCGATTCGCCGATCGGCGAAAGCAGCGAGCGATACCGGGTCACGGTGGAAGGCTCGGCAGGCGCCGCGCAAATTGAATGCGGCACCCCCGAGGCGAGCTTCAGCAACGCCCAACTTCAATCACTGGGCCCCGGCGCGGCCATGGTGTCGATTGTCCAGATCGGCGACCTCGCGCCCTCGCGAGCGGCCGAACTCACAATTCAGATCCAGTAGGAGATCGTCGATGACTGCGAGCCAGCGCCTTTCGCTGCCCTTTATTGCGCCCGGACAGGCGCAAAAGGAGCTTCTGCACAATGAGGCGCTGCAGGCGCTCGACATCATCGTCGCGGCTGCCGTCGAGGAACCGCCCGCGGCCTCCCCCCCGCAATCGCCCGCGGCAGGGGCGTGCTATATCGTAGCGCCGGGAGCGACGGGCATCTGGGACGGGCGCGACCACCAGATTGCGGCGTTCACATTGGCCGGCTGGCGCTACATTTCGCCGGCGGAAGGCATGACCGCCCTTGTCAGATCGACGGGGACGACGGCGATGTTCGTCGGCGGATCGTGGCATTTGGGTGAAATACGTGGCGCAAAGCTGGTCATCGGCGGCGATCAGGTGGTCGGCGCCAGGTCGGCGGCGATCGCCAGCCCAAACGGTGGAACGACGATTGACTCCGAAGCGCGGTCGGCGATTTCGTCGATCCTGCAGGCGCTTCGCCAGCATGGCTTGATCGCGCAATAGCGGTCGGGACGTTCACGGTCGATCCGCTTCTGGCGTCAACAGCAGTAGAAACGCGGAGCCTTCCGCTTCCTTTGCCGTTGACCGGACGAGGAGGATCGAATGCGACGCGAAACCACCATCACCTGCACCGCTGCCCTGATGCTTGGCCTGGCCGCCTGTGGCAGAGGCGAGGAACAGGCGCCGGCGACCGCCAATGTCGACAGCGGTTCGATCGAGCAGGCTCCATCCGTTCCCATGGTCGACCGCGAAGGGAAGATCATCGGCCATGTACGCGCCGGTGACAGCCGGGAAGGCGCCATGTTCATGATCGACGCGGCCGAGCTTCCGCCCGGCGAGCGGGCCATCCACATCCACCAGATCGGACGCTGCGACCCGCCGGACTTCGAAAGCGCCGGCGATCACTGGAACCCGGAAAATCGCCAGCACGGCCTCGAAAACCCGCAGGGACCGCACCGCGGCGACATCCCCAATGTAACCGTCCGGGAAGACGGCCAGCTGATCGCGCGGATGACGATCGTCGGTTCGCACCTTCTGCCGTCGCGGCTGTACGGAGTGGCCAACCCGATCATCGATGCCGACGGCGCCGCGCTTGTGATCCACGAAAATCCCGACGACCATCGCACCGACCCGAGCGGAAATAGCGGCGCGCGGATCGCCTGCGCCGTGCTCGGCTCAGGCAACGAGCCGCGGCCCTAGGCCGGAATCGCCTCGTCGGCGCGTTCTTCGCGGGTAGCTTCGAGCTCGCCGACGTGCCGTGCGGCAAACCACAATCCGATCAGGGTCAGTGGCGGGACGATGTACAAAGCGAAGATGCCGGTTGACAGGCTGCCGGTCATCGCCGCGACCTTGCCGGCCCAATAGGGTCCGAGCGCGAGCCCGATCATCGACGTACCGAGGATGTAGGTAGCGCCGGCCGTCGCCCGCATCCGCGGAAGCACGAGATCCTGCAGGGTCGCGACAGCCGCCCCCACCCACAAGGCGCCGCACAGGGACACGTAGGCCGAGAGAATATAATAGGTGAGCAGGTCGCCGGTGGTGAACATCCAGAACACCGCCGGGGCCGGCAGGATCACCGCCGCCATGTTGACGTAAATGCGGCCGGCTGGGCTGTATTGACGCCAGGCATCGGCGATGATTCCGCCGATGATCACGCCGATCGCCGAGGCCGCCGCGGCGCTCCAGCCCACGATCGTCGACACCTCCTCGGCGGCGGTCATTCCGCCGATCAAGCTCGCCGCGTCGGTCGGCCCCGCATAAAATGTGCGAAGCGCATAAGGCGGGGTCCAGAAGCTGACGGCGTAGGCGACGAAGCTGATGCTTCCGAACGCCGCTACCAATATCGCCGTCGCCGGTGTCCCCCAGATCAGTTTGTGCGTTGCCGCGTCGCGCGACTTCAATGACTGGGTCCAGCTGTAGACGGCGTAGATGCCGAGGAACCAGGCGCCCCACTGTGGCCAGTCGCCCGAGACCAGGCCGAGCAGCACTGCCAGTCCGGTGCAGACCGCCAGGACGATCAGGTTCGGCACCATCGCGCCCTTGATTCGAGCGACCGACAGCAAGGTAAGCGGCGGGAGGATCGCCACCAGCTCGCTTCCGAACTGGCGCCAGGCGCCGGGCCGCACGACCGGCGAGGGCGTCCCGTCGCTCTCGCCGCGCATTGGCTCCTTCAAAGACCAGATCCAGAAAGCGAGCAGGATCCCGGGAAGGCCGACGGCGAGGAAGGCGGCCTGCCACGGGGCGAGGCCGAGCGGAGCAAGCGCAGGATCGGGATACCAGCGCTCCCATTGCGAGATGACGAACCCGCCGATCGGTAGGCTGAGGCCGCCGCCGATGTAGAGGCCGCTCGAATAGATCGACAGTGCCGTCGCCCGTTTTTCCTTGGGGAAATAGTCGGCGATCATCGAGTAAGCGGCGGGCGAGGCGCTGGCCTCGCCGATGCCGACTCCGATCCGTGCCGCGGCAAGCATCCCGAAACTCTGGGCGAAGCCGGAGAGCGCGGTCATCGACGACCACAGGGCCAGGCCCAGGGCCATCAGCCGGCCGCGGTACCAGCTGTCGGCCAGCCGCCCGAGCGGGATTCCGAACAACGCATAGAAGACCGCGAAGGCGGTCCCGTACAGGAACCCCAATTGCGCATCGTCGAGGTCGAGGTCGGCCTTGATGCTCTCGGCCAGGATCGACAGGATCTGCCGGTCGATAAAGTTGAAGATGTAGACGATGACGAACAGGATCAGCGCATACCAGGCGTAGGCGGTGACCCGGTGCGGCGGGCGCGTTGCGGGCGCTACCGCGCCGGCTTGTTCGGTCATGGCTCGCGCTCTCCCTTACGCGACATCGACGGCTTTCATGGCCGCTAGAGCGGCGGCGGGCAAGGAAATGTGCGTAAGCGCGAGCGTTGCGCAGGTGGCCGTGCGCTGCGAACTTATCTTCCCCCGATTCTACCTTGCCGAGGTTTGTGGCGAGAGCTCGCGAATGCTCGCATAGTCGAGGCTGACGCTGCCATCCGCGCAGCTGGTGATCGCCACATCGCGAAGCTCGTAGCGGACGCTCGGGCCGCCGAGCAGGGCTCCGACATATTCGGCGCCAACCGAACAGCCGGGCAGACGTCCGCTCACGGTCACGCTGCCCGCGCGGGTCGCATCGGCCAGTTTCGGCGTCGATTTGGCGGCGCTCGTCGCTCGGCCCTGCTTCACGGAGAGTGCCTCGACCTTGTTGGTCCTGGCGCTGCCGGAATTGGTCTGACCCCAGGACCAGGAGAGGATGTCGATGTGGGTCAAAGCGCCAGCGTTGGATGCTCCCCACGACCAGGACAAAATGTCGATCTCATCCTTGTGGCTCCTGGCCGCGACCTTCGACTCGCCCTTGATGTCGCCGAGCTTTAGGTAATAGTCGGCGGAGGCCGCCGCGAGCGGCGCGGCGGTAACCACCGACGCGAGAGCTAGCACCTTGAACATGCGCGATGCGAATGGAAACGAACGGTTCATTGCAACCCCCTCCCTGATCGTGACCGGCATACATCTTCGCGACCGGCAAATCCAATCCTCATGGTTAACTTCGCCGCCTGGCCGGAACGCAATACCGCCCCCTGCGGTTGTCAGGATGACCCCAGGGAGTTTCAATAGATGCGCCTGCTTCAATCGCCCGCCTTCGCAATTCCGGCCCTGCTGCTCCCCGCTTTGCTGCTCGCCGGCTGCGAGACCCTGTCGCCCAGCGAAATGCCGGTCGCAACCTCCAACCTGGTCCGCAGCGACGGGCGCGTTGCAGGCACCGTGCGAATCTTCCAGCAGCCGACCGGAGTGCTCTTGCGAGTGGATGCGACCGGACTGCCGCCCGGACGCCTGGGAGTTCACGTCCACGAAACCGGCCGCTGCGACCCGCCCGGCTTCACCACCGCCGGCGCTCACTGGAACCCGACTGGGCGGCAGCACGGGCATCGCAACCCGCAGGGTTATCACCTCGGCGATCTCGGCAATGTCGGCGTCGGAGCCGATGGGCGGCTGATCGCCGGGCTGCTGGTTCCCGGCGCCAGCCTTTGGCCGATCGCCGGGGGACGGCCGGCCTTGCGGGACGCCAACGGCTCGGCGTTGGTGATCCACGCCCGAACCGACGACGAGATGACCGACCCCAGCGGCAACAGCGGCGACCGGATCGCCTGCGCCATCTTGTAGCCGGCGAGCGCCTGTTTACCCGAGCTTCGGAACCATCAGCCCGCCCGAGGCATGGTCGCCCATGCTGTTCGACGGTCCCATGCCGCTGGTCAGGGTGCTGGTCATCTCTTTGCTCGCTTATGCGTGGTTGATCTTCATCCTGCGCGTGTCGGGCAAGCGCAGCCTGGCCAAATTGAATGCCTTCGACTTCATCGTCACAGTCGCCCTGGGCTCGACGCTCGCGGCGGCGCTGCTCAACCGGCAGGTGAGCTTTTCCGAAGGGGCGCTGGCCTTCGTCATGCTGACCGGGCTGCAATATGCGGTTACCGCCGCCTCGGTGCGCTGGGACAGCATCCGCCGCCTGGTCCGGTCGAAGCCCCGGCTGCTGCTCGATGACGGCCGATTTCTCGACCAGGCGATGCGCGACGAGCGGCTGACCCGAAGCGAGGTGGAGCAGGCGATCCGCAACCAGGGCATCGGCCGGATCGAGGATGTCGCCGCGGTAGTCCTGGAAACCGACGGCAGCATGAGCGTCATCAAAAGGCGCGACGACGGTGCCGAGCTGACCGCGCTCCACTCGCTCCGGCGCGGGGAGCGCCGCAGCTAGGCTGCGGCCAGGTCCGCCGGCTGCAGATCGGTAAGCCGAACATCCCGGTTCACCGGGTCATTGGGCCGCGAGAAGCGCGGGAAGGTCCGCCCCGTCTTCCGGTCGAGCGCCCGGGCGGTCAGCAGGTCGGCGACAAAGGCTCCGGCGACCAGTCCGCCGGCAAGCGCGACATTGGCCGGCCGGCTGCTGCGGGTGGCGGCGATGCCCAGCGCGGCCGCGTCGACGACGTCGCCGATCACCCGGTTCCAGACATTGGTCGACACCGCCGGCCCGCGGATCAGCGCTCCGCCGGCGATCAGCTCGCGGATTCCAAACGCCAGCACGGTCTTCCTCGCCGCGCCATTCTCCACCCCCAGCCAGCGCGCCAGCCGCCCCGGCGCCGCCACCTCGAGCAGGCCGAGCGCGATCGAGAAATAGCCGAGGCCGAGGCCGACGCGCTTGGCCGTGATCGCGCCGCTTCGATCGGATGCGTCCATGTCATGCGCGTGCTGGTGGTGGGTCATTCCGAATTCTCCCGGGCTGGCAATGGCTTCGCCC
>DATLGC010000024.1:0-36261 GCA_035540655.1 Sphingomicrobium sp.
ACATCGCCAGCCGCTCGAGCCCGTAGGTGAGCTCGCCCGACACCGGCCTGCAGTCGAAACCGCCGACCTGCTGGAAGTAGGTGAACTGGGTGACCTCCATGCCGTCGCACCACACCTCCCAGCCGAGGCCCCAGGCGCCCAACGTTGGGCTTTCCCAGTCGTCCTCGACGAAGCGGATGTCATGCTTGAGCGAATCGATTCCGATCTCGGCGAGGCTGCCGAGATAGAGCTGCTGCAAATCGGGCGGGCTCGGCTTCAGGATCACCTGATATTGGTAATAATGGCCGAGCCGGTTGGGGTTCTCGCCATAGCGGCCGTCGGTCGGCCGCCGGCACGGCTGGACGTATGCCGCCTTCCACGGCTCGGGGCCGAGCGAGCGAAGCACAGTCGCCGGGTGAAAGGTCCCCGCCCCCATCTCGAGGTCATAGGGCTGCAGGAGCACGCAGCCCTGCGCGCTCCAATAGCGGTGAAGCGTCAGAATCAGATCCTGGAAGCTCAGTGCCACTTGCGATCAGCCCCTTGTCTGGCGGCGGCTTTGGCCGATGGCGGCGGCTCCGGCAAGTGGACGAACGAGGCCCGCCTCCCTACATGCGCAAGGGGCGGCCCCGAAGGAAAGGCAAAGCATGTTCAAAACGATGGTTCGGCGCGGGCTTGCCCTGCTGGGGTTGTTCACGGTCACCAGCTGCACTGTCCCCGCCCCGGCGACCACCGTTGCTCCGGCGACCGCAAGGCCGGCGCTGTGGCAGGTCGCCGACCGCGACACGACCATCTATCTGTTCGGCACCATTCACATGCTGCCGCAAAACTATGCCTGGCGGACGCCGGCCCTGGACCAGGCACTGGGGGCCTCGCAGACCTTGGTTGTCGAGACCATCCTCGATGAATCCAACCCGCAGGCAATCGTCGCCGAAATGTCGCGCATCGGTTTTGCCACCGGGCTCCCGCCGCTCGCCGAGCGCGTGTCGCCGGCCAAGCGGCCGCTGCTCGAGGCGGCGATGGCGCGCCAGCCTGTCCCGCGCGCTGCATTCGACCGAATGAAGACCTGGGCCGCCGCCTTCATGCTGCTCGGAACCCAGTTCCAGGAGTTGGGGCTGAGCGGCGGCCAGGGCGTCGACGCGGTCTTGAAGCGCGAATTCGCCGCAGCCGGCAAGCCAATCCAGCAACTCGAGACCAATGCCGAACAACTCGGCTTTTTCGACGGGCTGCCCGAACCGGTGCAGCGTTCGCTGCTCGAAAGCGCGCTCGAATCGAGCCAGGCGATGCGGACCGAATTCAACAAGATGCTCGACGCCTGGGCGCGCGGCGACGTTCGTGCGATCGGGGACACCTTCAACAAGCATCTGTCGGAAACCCCGGACCTGCGCGACGCCCTGGTTACCCGGCGCAACCAGAATTGGAGCCGCTGGATCGAGCAACGGATGGCGAGCCCGGGGACGGTCTTCGTCGCGGTCGGCGCCGGCCATCTCGCCGGCCCCGATTCGGTCCAGCAGCTGCTCCAGAAGCGCGGTTACCGGATCCGCCGGGTCCAGTAACGCGGCGCCACCTTCGCTTGCCTCCGCTCGTCGCAGAAAAATCCGTTTCTCGCGGAAATCGCTAGACATTTGTTAACGTCTCGGTGACCATCATCGTCGAGGGTATCGGGCTGGGGGGCACGATGCACCGAGTGCAGGGGCGCGGAAATCCGCGCCGGCGGGGTCGCGTCAATCGGACGGCGCGAGGCCCTGAGTCGCACCTGCTTTCGGCCATCAATTCCCACACCGATCCGCGACTGGAGGGTCGACTGGATGGTCACTGTCTTGCTTGCCGCGGCAATCGCTTCACTCGCGCCGGTTTCGGCCGCCGATGAGGAAATTCTGCCGGTCGCCCGCCCGGCGATGTGGCTGGTCAGCGACGAAGACACGACCATCTATCTGTTCGGCACCTTCCACGCGCTCGACGGCAAGTCCAACTGGTTCACCGAGGGCGTGAAGACGGCGTTCATGGCGTCTGACGAGTTGGTGCTCGAAACGCTGCTTCCGGCCAAGCCGACATCCCGCCGAGGCCTCGACGTCAACTCGGTAGCCTCTTCGCCGATCAAGCCCGGCGCCTCCTTCCTCGCCTCGACCCGTCTGGCTCTGTCGGCCGGCCATTCGCGCGGCCTGAGCGTCGATCTGGGCGCCGACCAGGTGCTTCGCCGGGCGGCAGTCGAATCGGGCAAGCCGGTCAGCGGTATCGAGACGTTCGAGTTCCAGCTTGGAATGTTCAGCCAGATTCCAGCCGCGCCCGCGCCGCGCCTGACTGCGGCCCAGGGCCAGGCGGCCGTCGAGACGCTGGCCCACACCATGTCGGTGATGCAATTGGCGTGGAACCGCGGCGACGGCAGGATATTCGCCGACATGCTCGACAACATGCACCAGGGCTCGCCCGAAACCTACCGGATCCTCTTCGTCGACCGCAACGAGCGCTGGGCAGAATGGATCGCCAATAGGCTCGACCGGCCCGGAACCGTGTTCGTCGCGGTCGGCGCGGGGCACCTTGCCGGTCCGGACAGCCTCCAGAACAAGCTTGGGCAAATCGGGGTGCGATCGTCGCGGATCAACTGATCCGGCCCGGGAGCGGCCCGGGGATTTGCCAATCCGCGCCCCCTCCCCTATAGGCGCCCCCTTCCCGGCCATGGTCATCCCTGGAGGCGTGGCGGGAGCAACTTTTCGGAGAACAAGCGAATGAGCGAACAGCTGACGCTGCCCGCTGAAGCGCGCGACCGGGCTGGCAAGGGAGCCTCCCGGGCATTGCGTCGCGAAGGCCGGGTGCCCGCCGTGATATACGGCGACAAGAAAGATCCCTTATCGGTCCATGTCGAGGAGAAGCTCCTCGCCAAGATGCTGTCGACCGGCCATTTCATGAATACGGTCGTGATGATCGAGTCGGACGGGCAATCCCACCGCACGCTCCCCAAGGACGTGCAGTTCCACCCGGTCACCAGCCGGCCGATCCACGTCGATTTCCTGCGCATCGGCGAGCACAGCCAAGTCAATGTCGCGGTGCCGGTTCGGTTCGACAATGAGGAAGCCTCGCCGGGCCTCAAGCGCGGCGGAGTGCTCAACGTCGTCCGGCACGAGCTCGAGCTGGTGTGCGACGCGGCCCACATCCCCGACGAGATCCACATCTCGCTCGAAGGCCTCGACATCGGCGATTCAATCCACATCAGCCACGTCACGCTGCCCGAGGGCAGCAAGTCGGCGATCGAGGATCGTGACTTCACCGTCGCCACCATCGTCGCCCCGTCGGCGATGAAGGCAGTCGAGGAAACCACGGCGCCGGCCGACGCTGTCCCGACGGTTGAAGGGGAAGAGGACGCCGGAGAAGCCGAAGGTGGCGAGACCGAAGGCGACAGCGAAACCGAAGCGTAAGCTTCGTTTGGCTCAGTTAGGGAAACCGCTCGCCTCGGCGGGCGGTTTCTTTTTGCCCTGAGCAAACTTAGTGAGCTGCCATGCAAATCTGGGTCGGCCTCGGCAATCCCGGTGCTCGCTATGCGATGCACCGCCACAATGTCGGCTTCATGGCCGTCGACGTGATCGGCGAGGTCCGCGGCTTTTCCCCGCCGCGCAAAACGTTCCGAAGCCTCGTTAGCGAAGGGCGGATCGGCCGGCATCGGCTGCTTCTCATGCGGCCGCAGACCTATATGAACGACAGCGGCGACGCGGTTCAGCAGGCGTTGAGCTATTACAAGCTCGACCTCGACGCGCTCACCGTTTTCCATGACGAGCTCGATCTCGCCCCTTTCAAGGTCAAGGTGAAGGTCGGCGGCGGCACCGCCGGACATAACGGCCTGCGCTCGATCGACCAGCACCTCGGCCCGGACTTCCGCCGGGTGCGGATCGGCATCGGCCATCCCGGGCACAAGGATCTCGTAACCCGCCACGTGCTCGGCAATTACAGCCGCGCCGAGATGGAACCCTTGTCCGACCTGCTCGCCGCCATTGCTTCAGATGCTGGCTGGCTGGCCGACGGCGACGACGCCCGTTTCATGAACGAGATCGCGCTGAGGATGCAGGAGCCGTGACCGTCCGAACCCTGTTCGCCACGCCGCTGTACGAGGCCGAGATCGCCGACGAGCCGCTGCTCGCCGCCCTCGCTCATTCGATCCGCAGCCTTGCCGCCGACGACACTGCCGGCCGCAACTGGAGCCGACGGCATCGCTACTCCGGCTACACCAGCTATGCCTCGCTCAATGACCTACCGAGCCGCGATCCCGCCTTCGCCGATCTTGCCAGGCTGCTCGCCCGGCACGCCGCCACCTTCGCCGGCGAATGCGCCTTCGACCTTGCGCGCAAGCCGAAGCTCGACAGCCTGTGGGCGAACCTGCTCAAGGGCAGCGGCCACCATTCGGCCCACATCCACCCCAACAGCGTCATCTCCGGCACCTTCTATGTCGAGGCGCCGGGCGGCTCCGGCGCCATCCGTTTCGAGGATCCGCGCCTGCCGATGATGATGGCGGCTCCGAAGCGGCGCGAGGACGCGCCCGAGGAGCTGCAGTCGTTCGTCAGCGTCGAGCCGCGTTCCGGGCTGCTCCTGATGTGGGAAAGCTGGCTTCGCCACGAAGTGCTGCCCGGCCGCGCCCGCGGCGAACGCCTGAGCGTCAGCTTCAACTTCGCCTGATCTGCAGCTATGGGCTGCGCCAACCCGTCACCCTGAACTCGTTTCAGGGTCCATCGGCGAGCCTCCTCAAGGTTTCCGGAAATGGATGCTGAAACGAAATCAGCATGACGACTGATGGAGTGATCACATGGGCTTTCGCTGTGGTATCGTCGGCCTGCCGAACGTCGGCAAATCGACCCTGTTCAATGCGCTGACCGAAACCGCCGCGGCGCAGGCGGCCAATTATCCCTTCTGCACGATCGAGCCGAACGTCGGCCGGGTCGCCGTTCCCGACGAGCGGCTGCAGAAGATCGCCGCCATCGCCAAATCCGCCAACGTCATCGAAACGCAGATCGAGTTCGTCGACATCGCCGGCCTTGTCCGCGGCGCATCGAAGGGCGAGGGCCTCGGCAACCAGTTCCTCGCCAACATCCGCGAGGTCGATGCCATCGTCCACGTATTGCGCTGCTTCGAGGAAGGCGACGTCACTCACGTCGAAGGACGGGTCGACCCGATCGCCGATGCCGACACGGTCGAGACCGAATTGATGCTCGCCGACCTCGACAGCCTCGAGCGGCGTGTGCCGAACCTGATCAAGAAAGCGCAGCAGGGCGACAAGGAAGCGAAGATCGAGGCCTCGGTCCTCGGCCAGGCGCTGGAATTGCTGCGCGCCTCGAAGCCGGCGCGGCTGACTCGGCCTAAGGATGCCGAGGAGGAAAAGGCGCTGCAGCGCGCGCAACTGCTCACCGCCAAGCCGGTCCTCTATGTCTGCAATGTCGACGAGGGCGAGGCGGCGAGCGGCAATGCCTATAGCGCGCGGGTGTTCGACAAGGCCGCCGCCGAAGGCGCCGTCGCTGTGGTAATCTCGGCGGCGATCGAGGCCGAGATCGCCACCCTTCCGGCCGAAGAGCGCGACGGCTTCCTCGCCGACCTCGGCCTCAACGAGACCGGCCTGACGCGAATGATCCACGCCGCGTACCAGCTGCTCGGCCTGATCACTTTTTACACCGCCGGCCCCAAGGAATCGCGCGCCTGGACCGTGCACCGCGGCGCGAGGGCGCCCGAGGCGGCCGGCGAGATCCACACCGACTTCGAACGCGGCTTCATCCGCGCCGAGACCATCGCCTATGGCGATTATGTCGCCTGCGGCGGCGAGGCGGGAGCCAAGGAATCCGGCAAGATGCGCTCGGAAGGCAAGGACTATGTCGTTCAGGACGGCGACGTGCTGTTGTTCCGCTTCAACGTTTGAAGGCCCGGCCTTCTGCCAGGCCCAACTAGGTGGTAATCACGACTCGCGCCGACCGGGCGCGAGGGGAAGAATAATGAAACAGGGTCTTTTGCTTGTCGCCATGGCCTGCGGCGCCTGGACTGCGGCAGCCGCGCAGGCTCCGGCTCACGAACATCACCGGGTGATTCCGGCCGATCAGCTTCAATGGGGAGCGGGACCGCCCTCGCTTCCACCGGGAGCGCAGGCGGTCGCGCTCTACGGCAACCCGGCGGCCGAGGGTCTGTTCGTCCTTCGAGTTCGCCTCCCCGACGGCTATCGCATTCCGCCGCACACTCACCGCGGACCGGAAATCCTCACCGTCCTGTCGGGCACCTTCCATCTTGCCATGGGCGCGGACGGCGAACCGGCGGCGCTTGGCGCCGGAAGCTTCTTCGCGCTTCCCGCCGGAATGGTTCACCATGCCCGCGCCGAAGGGGAAACGGTGGTTCAGATCAGCACCAACGGCCCCTGGCAGATCGACTACGTGAACCCGGCGGACGACCCGCGCCGGCAATAAGGCGCGTCCGACGCCCTAGAAGCGAGTCCCGATCCTGAGGCCGATCGTCCTCGGCCGCCCAGGCACGACCCGCGTCTGGGTGCAGATGCTGCAGGCGACGAAACGGACCAGGTCGTTGCGTTCGTCGAACAGGTTGGTCGCGAACAGCTCGGCGCTATAGGCTCCCCAGCTATAGCCGACGAAGGTGTCGATCAGGGTCGAGCTTCTCAGCCGCCCGAGGTAGGAATTGGGGTTGGTTCCGCCGCCGTCGAGATCCTGGCGAAGGTCGGCGCTGGCCGACCCGCGATGGGCGACGGTCCCCTGGACATGCGCCCTTCCGGCCCACACCGGCCAGGTGTAGCGGGCCGTCGCCGCCGCCTTGAAGCGCGGCGTGATCGGCAGCCGCGTCCCGGATCGCGTGACGACGAAACTGTCGCTGCAATTCGCGTCGTCGAGGATGCTCTCGCAGATGTTCCCCTTGGTCCTGGCGTCGGTGTAGGACGCCGCAGCGTTCAGGGTCAGTCCGCCGGCGACATAGCTGACGTCGGTCTCGACTCCGTTGAGCTCGGCATCGCGCCCGTTCTGGATCACCGTCAGGCTGTTTTCGCCAAGGAAGCTGAACTGGAATTTTTCCCAGATCTGGTGATAGATCGCGCCGTTCCACCGGAGCGGCCCCAATGAGGTTTTCCAGCCAAGCTCGTAATTGGTCAGATAATCTGGGTCATAGGCCGGAGCATTCGGCTGCCGGTTGATTCCGCCGGGGCGGAAGCCGCGCGACCAGGTCGCGTAGAACATCAGGTCATTGGCCGGCTTGTATTGCGCGTTCAGCCGGTGGGTGAATCCGCTGCCCTTGCTTCGCCTTGGCACAGCCTTGCCGTCGACGACATTGCCGACGTTGGTGCAGGGCGTTCCGGCAACGCCGCCCGACGCGAAGGGCGCGCCCGGGTCGTTGATCAGCTGCTCGCCGTTGACGGTAAGACAGCGCCGGACGCCCGAGCTGCCGCCGGCGGCATTGGGTGGAACCGCCCAGGTGTCCTCGTCGAAATCGGGGTTCATTCCGAAGCCGGCGAATCCGAACAGGCTGTTCTCATAGCGGAACAGCCGCCCACCCGCGGTCAGCGTGACCTGCGGGGTGACGTCGACGCTCGCCTCGCCGAACAAGGCATAATCCTTGTCCTTGCGGTCCTGAAGCGTCAGCCAGACAGTCCCCGGCCAGCCGTTGACCGACAGCTCCGGCGCGAGCCCGTCGACCAGATAATCCTGGTAGATGCGGTTGGTCGAGCGCTGGAAGAAGGCTCCGACAAGCGCTCGGAACGGCCACTCCTGCGGCGTCGCGACGCGCAGCTCGTGGCTCATCTTTTTGAAATGCTCTTCGCCGTAGATATACTGGTGCGGGTTGATGTTGTTGCCGGCCGAATCCCAGAAATAGAAGTAATTGGCGAGGCCGCCGGCGCTTTCGTACGCGTTGTCGTACGCTTGCGTATAATCGATATAATCGGCGAGACCCTCGGTCGGACGGTCGAGATAGGCGCCGGCATAGGTCACGTCGAAGTTGAACAGCTTGCCTTCGACGGTCAGCGCGGCCTGGGTGAACTGGTCCTTGGAATATTCGTCCTTGAATCGCTGGACGTTGAGGTCGCCCAGCGTCGGGTCGTAGGCGCCAAAGCCGTTCCTTCGCGAATATTGGTGCATGATCGACGGAGTCGCGGTCCAATTGTCGTCGAGGTCGACCTTGAGCGCCGCCCGAGCGCCGTAGGTCTTCGCGTCGTTG
The DNA here is from genome assembly GCA_035540655.1 of Sphingomicrobium sp. Classification (GTDB taxonomy): domain Bacteria; phylum Pseudomonadota; class Alphaproteobacteria; order Sphingomonadales; family Sphingomonadaceae; genus Sphingomicrobium. The sequence goes on from DATLGC010000024.1 coordinate 8,152, forward strand.
ATGTCGCGGCCGACGAGAGCGGCATTGTCGACGCTGAACCCGTTGCGCACGCAGCCGACGATATCGCCGCTGTCCGGATCGATGACCGGGTCGCCGCAGAATGTCCGGTTTCCAGGCACATTGTCGATGAAGCCGGCATCGCGCCGATAGAATCCGACGCTCCGGAAAGCGACGCTGGTGCCGATCGGCACGTTGATCATGCCCTCCAGGCTGCCGCCGGTCCCGCCATGGGCAATCCGGTTCAGCTCGCCGTCGACCCGGCCGTAAAATGCGTTTGTGTCGGGCTTGTTGGTGATGATCCGGATGGTTCCGGCCTGGCTCGATGCGCCGTAGAGCGTGCCCTGCGGCCCGGCGAGGCTTTCGATCCGGGCGATGTCGTAGATATGGACATCGAGCGCTCCGCCGATGGTCGTCACCGGCTGTTCGTCGAGATAGACTCCGACCGAAGGGAGCGAGCCCGAATGGTTGCCGTCGCCGCCGGTGGCGACTCCGCGCATGTAGATGACATAGCCACCCGATTGGGAGGTATTGAAGCTGACCGACGGCAGCTGCTTCGCATAATCGGCGAAGTCGGAAATGTTGAGCTGGTCTAGGCGCCGGCTGCCGATCGCCTGGATGCTGACCGGCACGTCCTGCAAATTCTCCTCGCGCTTCTGGGCGGTGACGATGATGTCGCTCGAATCCGGCACGACCCCGTCGCGCGCCACCTGCTGCTGCGGGGTTTCGCCGGTGACGTTGGTGGCGTTGGTAGCCGGTGCCGGCGAATCGCCGGTGGGGGGCTGAAGCTCCGGCGCTGAACCCTGCGCCTGCCCGGCCGCCGGCGCGACCAGAGCGGTTGAAGCCAGAAGCCCGAACGCGAACGCGCGCACCTTACGGTCGATCATGAAGCCCCCCTCGCAATGTCGCTCCATAGCGGCAGACCGGAATCGACTTGTCAACGAGGAAGATTACGGACTCTTAACAACATTGGTTCGGCGTTGCGCCCATGCCGCAGGCGGTTCGGGATAGGTCGCCAGGACGTCGCCCAGCGCCTCCTCCAGCGGAGCCAGCCGGGCCGCATAGGACTTCCACTCCTCGGTCGCCTCGCGGTAGATCGGCCGCCGCACCTGCTCCGAGCTCGGCGTTCGCACCGCCCGCTCGGTCTGGTGGAACGACAGGCAGGCTGGCTCGAACTCCAGTCCGCAATAGTCGACCAGCGCCCGCACCTCGCCTTCGGTGTCGTCGACCATCCGCTCGTAGATCACCCGGTGCACGCGTCCAGGCAGCAAGGCGTCGACATGCGCCATCAACCGCACATAGTCGCGATAATATCGCCCGAGATCGCCCAGGTCGTAGGTGAAGTCCTGCCCCCGAGCGAAATGCTGGCGGAAATTCGACATGCAGCACCCGAGCGGATGGCGACGGGCGTCGATGATCCTCGCGTTGGGAAGCACCATCAGGATGAAGGGAACGAACATCCAGTTGTTGGGCAGCTTGTCGATGAACAGTGGCCGCTGGCTTCGGCGCTGGACCGACGCCCGCTTCAGATATTCCTCGCCCAGGGCAGCGCGCTGATCCGCGCTCATCGCTTCGGCCGAGCCTGGATAGCCGGCCTCGCGGGCGATCATCGGCATGTCGGGAAGCTCCGACGTGCCCTCGACCTGGCTGTGCGAGGCGAGGATCTGCTCGACTAGCGTCGAACCGGCTCGCGGCATGCCGAGGATGAAGATCGGGTCGGTTGCCGCGCACCCGCCCGGCGCGGTCAGCGTCTCCTTGGTGAACAGATCGATGGTCCGGTCGACCATCCGGGTCACGTCCTCGATGCGATAGGGATGGTAGCGACGCCTCAGCGCATTGCCGGCCGAATAATGGGCGAAGGCATCGTCGAAACGGCCGAGGTCGTGAAGCGCCTTGCCGAGCGCGAAGTCGAGGTGGAATCGGTCCTCCGCGCCAATCTCCGGCTGCCCCAGCGCCGCCGTCATGGCGTCGATGTCCTCGGCGTGGAACCGGACCGTCTTCAGGTTGGCGAGGCTCCACCATGCCTCGCCCAGCGTCGGCTTCAGCGCCACCGCCTTGCGATAGGCGGAGATCCCCTCGTCGAGCCTGCCGAGCGTTTTCAGCATATGGCCGTAGCTGACCCACACCCGCGGCTGGTTGGGAGCGCGTTCGATCACTCGCTCGTAAAGCTGGATCGCTTCCTCGAAGTCGCCGAGCCGACCGAGAGTCGCGGCCTTGAGGTTCATATGGCCGATCCCGTCGGGCTCGGCCCTGAATAGTTCGTCGAGCAGCTCAAGCGCTTCGGCAGGCCGGCCGAGACGGCCGAGCACCAGCGCCAGATTGGCGCGCGCCGCGGTGAACCCGGGGGCGATTTCCAGCGCCCGCCGAAGGAGCGCCTCGCTGTCCTTCAGCCGCCCGATCCGCGCTGCCAGCTCGGCGAGCATCCGCATTGCCCGCACGTCGAACGGGTCCGCCTTGAGATAGGGCTTCAATATCCGCTCGGCGACGTCGAGCCGGTCCTGGTTGAGCGCCAGCGCCGCCTCGATCAGGCTCGGGTGAAGCCGGGTTCGTGTGTCTTGCGTCGCCATCGCCGAAGCCTAGGGCCGACCCGCTCTCGCGCCAAGCCGCGCGCGCCGCTATGCGTCGCTCCCATGATCTATTTCGAAGATTTGGAAATCGGTTCGCGCACCCGCTTCGGCTCCTACGAAGTGACTCGCGAGGAGGTGCTCGACTTCGCCCGCAAATATGACCCGCAGCCCTTCCATCTGTCGGACGAGGAAGCGGCCAAAACCCACTTCGGCCGGCTCGCGGCGAGCGGCTGGCACACTTGCGCGATGACCATGGCGGTGATCGCTCGCCACGTGGTCGCCGGCGAGCAGGCGAGCCTTGGCTCGCCCGGGCTCGACGAGCTGCGCTGGCTGAAACCGGTCTATCCGGGCGACACCCTGCACGTCAGCGGCGAGATCATCGACAAGACCCCGTCGCGCTCGAAGCCCGATATCGGCTCCTTCCGAACCCGGACGACCGTCACCAACCAGGACAAAATCCCGGTGATGACCTTCACCTCGATCGTCCTGATCCGCCGCCGGCCGGACTCGGCCGCCGGCTAGCCTCTAGGGCTCCTGCGCATTCGGTTGCTCGGAGCTTCGCCCCCGCTCCCGTCGAGGCGCCCGGGGCTCGGAGGGCCGATCGGCCGATCGCGCTCGCTGGGCGCGCTCCGGCTGGCCGGCGCGGACCGTCGCTGCGCGCTCGCGCCTCGGCTGGGCCTCTTCGACCGAGCGCTGCCGGCGCGGCGGCGCCGCATTCGCGCCTCGCGATCGCTCGCGGGTGAAGCCGCTCCAATTCTCCCTGGGCTCAAACCTTTCGCCAGTCCGGCTTCGAATATGCTCGCGCCGCTGCGACCAATATCGGCGCTGGAGGTCGTTCCACACATGGGGCCGCCGCCAGCGGTCGTAGACGTAATAGCCGGTGCCTGGATAATAGAAGCCGTCGTACCAGCCCCAATAGCTCGCGCCTCGGTACCAGGGGTCGTGATAGGGATCGAAATAGCGGTCGTAATAGCCGGCCGAGCCGTAGCCCAGCGACGCTCCGCCATAGAGTCCGTTGTAGGCGCAGCCGCCAAGCGCGAGGCCTCCCGCTGCGGCAAGACTGGCAATGATGATACGCATTAAACCCTCCCGGATTATGTCTCGGGCAGGTAGTTAACGAGCGGTGATTGCGGGCGTTCCGGCGAACGGTCCCGGTCAGCCTTCGACCCCCTCCTTGCGCTTGGCGCGCTTGCTCTTGGCGATGTTCTTCGGGTCGAGCGCTCCGGTGACCCGCACCTTGCGCTTCGCTTCCGCCCAGATGTTGCGATAGGCGAAGTAGGAGATGATGGTCGTGAACAGCAGGAAGATGACCGCGACCAGGCCGTATTGGTGGCGCCGCTCGAGGCTCGGCTCGGCCGTCCACACCAGGAACGCCGTCACGTCCTCGGCCATCTTGTCGATGGTTGCCTCGGTGCCGTCGGCATAGGTCACCTGGCCATCCGAGGCGAAGGGCGGCGGCATTGCGATGTTGAGGTTGTGGAAATAGGGGTTGAAGTAGAGTCCCTCGCCCGGCGCCGCTTCGGGGAAGTCGCGAAGCAGTTCGGCCGGCGGGTTCCGATAGCCGGTGAGCAGCGAATAGGTATAGGCCGCCCCGCCCTCACGCGCCTTGACGATCAGCGACAGGTCGGGCGGCAGCGCATTGTTGTTCGCCGCCCGCGCCGCGACCTCGTTGGGATAGGGATCGGGGAAATTGTCGGACGGGATCGCTTTCCTCGTCGTCGCCTCGCCGGTGTCAGGGTGCACGGCGGGCACCTCGATCGCCCACTGGTCGGCGATCGCCTTCACCTCGGCCTCGTTGTAGCCGAGGTCGTGTAGGTTGCCGAACGAAACCAGGCTGAGGCCGTGGCAGGCCGCGCAGACCTCCTTGTACACCTGGAAGCCGCGCTGCAGCTGCTGACGGTCGAAGTGGCCGAGCGGCCCGTCGCTGGCCAGGCTCAGCTTCTTCGGATGCTCGTGGAACACATATTCCGCGGTTTTCGACGGCGGCTCGCGGAAATAGGTGTAAAGGTCGGTGAACATCGAAATCATGAGGATTCCGACGAAGCCCAGCCCGATCAGTCCGAGTATTGCGCGAAGCAGCATTTAGCGTGTCCTCTCGACCGAGCCGACGGTCGTCGTGCGCGGCTTGACCCCGGCCGGGGCCGACTCGCGTTCCTCGCCGTGAAGCACTGATTCCGAAATCGAATTGGGCAGCGGCAGAGGCCGCTCATATTTGGAAATCAGTGGCAGGATGATGAGGAAGTGCGCGAAATAATAAGCGGTGCCGATCTGGCTGATCGTGACGATCATCTGCGTCGCGATCTGGCCGCCCGCCCAGCCGAGAAGCACAACGTCGGCCACCAGGATCCAGAAGAAGATCCGGAACACCGGCCGGTAGCTGGCCGACCGCACCGGCGACTTGTCGAGCCACGGCAGGAAGAACAACAGCAGGATCGAGAAGAACATCGCCAGCACGCCCCACAGCTTGGCCGGCAGGATGAAGTCGACGGTGAACGCCTTGAGGATCGCGTAGAAGGGAAGGAAATACCATTCCGGGACGATGTGCGCCGGGGTCGCGAGTGGGTTGGCCGGAATGTAATTGTCGGCATGGCCGAGCGCGTTGGGCGCATAATAAAGCAGAAGCGCGAACAAAAGCAGCACCAGCGCCGCGAACCAGCCGTCCTTGGCGGTGTAGAATGGATGGAAGGGAAGCGTGTCGCGCTCCTCCTTGACGTCCACTCCGGTCGGGTTGCTCGACCCCGGGATGTGCAGCGCCCAGATATGCAGCACGACCACCGCGGCGATGACGAACGGAAGCAGATAATGGAGCGAAAAGAAGCGGGTCAGGGTCGCCTGGTCGGGCGCGAAGCCGCCGAGCAGCCACACCCGCACCGGCTCGCCGACCAGCGGGAAGGCAGAGAAGAAGCCGGTGATGACCTGCGCGCCCCAATAGCTCATCTGCCCCCAGGGCAGCACATAGCCCATGAAGGCGGTGGCCATCATCAGCAGGTAGATGACCAGGCCGAGCATCCACACCAGCTCCCGCGGCGCCTTGTAGGAGCCGTAGTAGAGACTTCGGAAGATGTGGATGTAGGTGACGATGAAGAAGAAGCTCGCGCCATTGGCGTGAGCGTAACGGATGAACCAGCCGGCGTTGACGTTGCGCATGATATGCTCGACGGAATTGAAGGCTCCGTCGGCCGACGCATAATAATGCATCGCCAGGACGATTCCGGTGACGATCTGGATGGTCAGGAACACTCCGGCGAGCACCCCGAAATTCCACCAGTAATTGAGGTTTCGAGGCACCGGATAGCCGCCGCCGACCGCTCCGTAGACGAGGCGCGGCAAGGGCAGCCGGTCGTCGATCCAGCGGGTCAGCGCATATTTGGGTTCGTAGGGCTTTGCCCAGGAAAAGCTCATCGCGACCTGTTCCCCCTCAACCGATCCGGACGACCGTGTCGGTCAGAAATTCATAATCGGGCACGACCAGGTTGGTCGGCGCCGGCCCTTTGCGGATTCGCGCGGCGGTGTCGTAGTGCGAGCCGTGGCAGGGGCAGAAATAGCCGCCATATTCGCCCTTGTTCTCGCCCTCGCCGACGCCCAGCGGAACGCAGCCGAGGTGGGTGCAGACGCCAACGCTGATCAGCCAGTTCTCGCGGCCCGGTTGGGTTCGCTGGGCCAGGGTCTCGGGATCGCGCAGCTGGCTCAGCGGCACCGAATTGGCCGCCTGGATTTCCTGCGGAGTCAAATTGCGGATGAAGATCGGCTGCTTGCGCCACATCGCCTTGATCGCCTGGCCGGACTCCACGGCGGAAATGTCGACCTCGATCGACGCAAGCGCCAGAACGTCGGCCGACGGGTTCATCTGGATGACCATCGGCGCAAGGACCGCAAGCCCGCCGACCCCGGCGAAGCTGACCGCGGCGATGTTGAGGAAGTCGCGGCGGCGGACGCCGTCCCCATCTGCTGTCGATGCGGTGGAGGAATCCGGTGCGGATTGTTCCAGCGTGGCCATGCTCACCCTTTGACGCTTATGCTTCTTTGCGTGCCGACCGGCACGAAGGATCGCCGCCTCCTGGAGCCCCCGGAAGCGATTGGCGCGCCTGATAGCCGGGGGTTTGAGCCCTGCCAAGGGGCGGAATCGCCGCAAGACCCGTCATTGCGAGCGGGCGTACGCCCGCGCGGCAATCCAGCAAATAAACTGGATTGCTTCGTCGCCGCGCTCCTCGCAATGACGGCAGGCAATGCGACCTCCCGACCGACAGCAGCAGGCCGCCCGCGACTGGTTCGAGAGCCTTCGCGACCGGATTTGCACCGCCTTCGAGACGCTCGAGCGCGAAGCCGGCAGCGAAGCGGCATTCGAATTCATTCCCTGGGACCGGACCGATGTCGACGGCGGACCCGGCGGCGGCGGCGTTCGCGGCCAGATGGCCGGCAAGGTGTTCGAGAAGGTCGGGGTCAACGTCTCGACCGTTGGCGGCAGCTTCGCTCCGGAATTCGCCGCAAGCATTTCCGGAGCGCAGGAGGATCCCCGCTTCTTCGCCACCGGCATCAGCCTTGTCGCCCATATGGCCAACCCGCACGTCCCTGCGGTCCATATGAACACCCGCTTCCTGACGACCACCAAACGCTGGTTCGGCGGCGGCGCCGACCTCAACCCGGCGATCCCCTATGACGAGGACACCCGCGCCTTCCACGCCCGGCTGCGCGCCGCCTGCGCCGCCCACGACCCGACCTTTTATCCGCGCTTCTCGAAATGGGCCGAGGAGTATTTCTTCCTGCCGCATCGCGGAGTGGCGCGCGGAGTCGGCGGAATCTTCTACGACCATCTCGACTGCCATGAGCCGGGCTCGGGGCCGACGTTCGACGCCAATTTCGCTTTCACCCGCGACGTCGGCGAGGCGTTCCTCGACATTTTCCCGAAGATCGTCAGGCGGCGCATGGAGATGCCGTTCGGCGACGAGGACATGGAGCGGCTCCTGACCTTCCGCGGCCGCTACGTCGAGTTCAACCTGCTCTACGACCGTGGCACATTGTTCGGGCTAAAGACCGGCGGCAACATCGACGCGATCCTGATGAGCCTGCCTCCGCTGGCGAAGTGGAGATGAGCGCCGACCGGGTCGCCGACGGCCAGCTCGCCGTCGTCGTCACCTATCTCGAAATGACCGCTCGGCCGGCCAGCCTCGACGTCCCCGACTCCCCCTTGTCGCTGCGCCGGATCGACCGGCCCGATCCCGGCCGCTACCGGGCGCTGTTCCGCCAGGTCGGCCAGCGCTGGCTGTGGTTTTCGCGACTGGTGATGAGCGACGACAAGCTTCGCGCCATCCTCGATGACCTCGAGGTCGAGCTTTATGCCGTCATCGACGAGAACGGCCGCGAAGCTGGAATGCTCGAGCTCGACTTTCGTGAGCGCGGCCGGTGCGAGATCGCCTATCTCGGGCTCGTCCCCGAGCTCGCCGGCCGCGGCCATGGCCGCTGGCTGCTCGCCCAGGCGCTGCGGCTTGGCTGGCGCGAGGGAGTGACCCACCTCGAAGTCCATACCTGCACGCTCGACCATCCGGCCGCGCTGCCCGCTTATCTTCGCACCGGCTTCCGGCCATTCGAACGCGAAATCGAGCGTTTCCCTGACCCGCGACTGATCGGCGTCCTGCCGCCCGACTGCGCGCCTCAGGTTCCGCTGCTCGGGACGGTGACCTCGCCGGCCAGCTGAGAATAAATGCGCGCGACCATGACGATGTAGACGACCGTCACCGCAGTCTGGACGATTCCGAGCAGGAGCGCGAGCACCAGCGCGGCAAAGGAGAACGGCTCCGGGTTACCCAGCGCCAGATTGACCACCAGGCCAATGATGATGCTGACCGCGACGACCAGGATGATTGCAGCGACCAGGAACAGCAGGAGAAAGCCGAGCAGCCGCCCGAAGTGACCGCGGGTTAGCGCCCAGCTGCGCTTGAGGATGGCGATCGGGCCGATCGGCTCGGCGCTGGCGATTGCGACCATCGGCAGCAGCCGGACCGCCAGGTAAAAGAGGGGCACGATCAGCACCAAAGCGATGATTGCGACGTCGCGCGGCGGCATCTGCGCCGCAGCCGGGTCCATCGACACCACGCCGGCGACTGCGAGCACGATCATCACCAGCAGGAACAGCAAAAGGATTCCGGTGACCATCAGGATCGCCGCCAGGATGAATGGCAGAAACCGGCTGAGACCATGGCGGATCGATTCGCCGACGCTTAGCCCGCTGCTCAAGGCGAGCCGGACCATGGCGAGCTGGCCGATCAGGGCGATGATTGTCGCGGCAAACACCAGAACGCCCCAGAAAAGGCCGCCGGTCTCCGCCTGCGGCCCCTGGCCGGTGAACAAGGCGGCGACGACCTGCGGCAGCAGGATCAGAGCCGCGGCGACCGCGACGAATAGCTTTCCGTCGCGCGCGAGAATGCCCTTGGTTTCGTCCCAAGCGCGCGAAATCGATAGATTGGCCACGGTGTCCCCCTGATTGCGGCTGATGTTCGTTCCGCCCCTTATGGAAAGGCCGGACGCTTCGCGCAATCTCTTGCCCGCCTGCCCGGCCCGGTTCATCTGCGATTGCGTGACCGAAAGCATCGACGGAATCGAATGGAAGGTCAGCGACGGCCTTGTCCCCTACGAGGAGGCGCTCGCCTTCATGGAGGAGCGCGCGGCGGCGATCCGCGCCGGCTCGGCCGTCGAATGCGTCTGGCTGCTCGAGCACCCGCCCCTGTTCACCGCCGGCACCAGCGCCGATCCGGCCGAGCTCAGCAACCCGCTCGGCTTTCCCGTCCATCACGCCGGGCGCGGCGGCCGATACACCTACCACGGTCCCGGGCAAAGGATCGGCTATCTGATGCTCGACCTCGACCGGCGCGGCCGCGACGTTCGCCGTTTCGTCCACGCGCTCGAAGGCTGGATCATTGCCGCCCTGGCCGATTTCGGAGTGGCCGCCCGCCGCGCCCCGGGGCGGATCGGAATCTGGGTCGGTGCAGGCCCGGCCGAAGCAAAGATCGCTGCCCTCGGTCTGCGCGTGAAGCGTTGGGTGACGCTTCACGGCTTTGCCATCAACGTCGATCCCAACCTGTCGCATTTCACCGGAATCGTGCCCTGCGGCATCGCCGAATTTGGCGTCACAAGCCTCGCCGCGCAGGGCAAAGATAGTTCGATGAAGTCGCTCGATGCCGCTTTGGAGCGGCATTTCACTTCGTTTCTCAATGAGTTGGGGCCGCCGCACGAAGTTACTTGATGGTAGCAAGCGCTTCAGATTATTGTGCGCGCGATTTGCGAAGTGGGGTCCACCCGCTCCAGATCGGATAATCTAGGGAGTCTTGAATGCGTGCTCTTATCCTGGTCGCGACAGCGGCCCTGGCGGTTTCGGCTTGCGGTCGCACCGAACCTGCTGAGAACAACATGGCCGTCGACAGCATCGTCGCCGACAATCTCGTTGTCGCCAACGACACGACGGCGATCGACGCGACGACCAACCTCGACGCCGACATGGCGAACGACATGAACATGACGACCGACAATACGGTCGTCGACAACACCGCGACCAACAACGCGATGTAAGCCAATGGCCCTCCCGCAAGGGATGGCCGAACTCGACAAGAGGCTGCCGGGTCATTCCGGCAGCCTCTTTTTTTACGGCAGGCCGACAATCTTGTGGGTTTGCAGCGAGAGCCGCCAGAGCGGGCGCTCCATCACCAGATCGATTGCCGCCCGAATGGCCGCCTCGCCGTCCGCGCAGTCCATCGGCTGGATGAGGAAGTGGCGAAAATCCCAGCTTTCCAGATCGGCCGGGTCGAGCCCCGATTGCGGCCAGACCAGCTTGAGCTCATCGCCGGAGCGCTGGACCACCTCGGTCCCGGACTTGGGGCTGACGCACAGCCAGTCGATCCCACCTGTCGCCGGGAGGGTGCCGTTGCTTTCGGCCGCGATCTCGAACCCCTTGGCGTGCAGGGCATCGACCAGGGCCTCGTCGAGCTGGAGCATCGGCTCGCCGCCGGTGATGACCACCAGCCGCCTTTCGTCCCGCTCGCCCCACAGCGCCTCGACATGGCGGGCAAGCCCCTCCGGATCAGAGAACTTGCCGCCGCCCGGGCCATCGGTGCCGACGAAATCGGTGTCGCAGAAATTGCACTGGGCGCTCGCCCGGTCCTGCTCGCGCCCGCTCCACAGGTTGCAGCCGGCAAAGCGCAGGAACACGGCCCTGCGCCCGGCCTGCGCGCCCTCGCCCTGCAGGGTCAGGAAGGCTTCCTTGACCGCGTAGGTCATGGCGCGGCCGCGTAGCGGGTCGGGTCGGCAAGCCCCGCCTCGGCGAAGCCCTTGGCGCGAAGCCGGCAGGCATCGCAAAGGCCGCAATGGGCGCCATCCCCGGCCGGGTCATAGCAACTGTGGCTCAGCGCGGCATTGAGCCCCAACCTCGCCGCCTCGCGGGCGATGTCGGCCTTGGTCATGTGCTGGAGCGGCGCGTGGACGGTGAAGCCCTCGCCTTCCACCCCGGCCTTGGTCGCGACATCGGCGAGCCGCTCGAAGGCGGCGATGAACTCGGGCCGGCAGTCGGGATAACCCGAATAATCCAGCGCATTCACCCCGACGAACAGGTCGCGTGCGCCGCTCGCTTCCGCCCAGGCTAGCGCCAGGCTGAGAAGCACCGTGTTGCGCGCCGGGACATAAGTGACCGGAATACCCGGCCCGACCCCGTCCTTGGGAACCGCGCACTCGCCGGTCAGCGCCGACCCGCCGAAGGCGCCAAGGTCGATCGGCAGCACCAGGTGCCGGTCGGCGAGCTGCTCGGCGATCGCTCTGGCCGACTCGATCTCGACCCGGTGGCGCTGGTTGTAATCGACGGTGAGCGCCAGCACGGCAAAGCCGGCTTCGCGGGCAAGCGCGGCGCAAACCATCGAGTCGAGCCCGCCCGACAGAAGCACCACCGCCTGCCTTTTCTGCGATTTCACGAGTCCCGACATGGCCGCCATCTAGGACGCGCGAGCGTCGAGAAAAAGAAGGGCCGCCTGTCCGGAAACGAGGCGGCCCAGGTATCGGACCGAGGCCCGATTGGGAGGAAAGCGTGCCAAATCCGGCACAATATGGGTGTAGCGGGCCGCGGCTAAACCGTCGCTTAATGATCCGCGATTTCTGTGGCTTGGCGGCCACAGGACAAGCGCAAATATCGCAAACCAACCGAAAAATTGCGGATTAGCAGCTTCCTACCCGGCGCGCCTGAAGGACATGGTGAAACGGCGCATTGTTCGAGATGCCCTGGGTCTCGATCCGGATCGACCGGGCGGTGATCAGGGTCAGCTGCGAGCGGCCGAAGCCGCCGCCGGCGCAGGTGTAATGGAACAGGACCGATGAGCCCGATTCGCTGATCACGACTCGGGTGCAGGTCTGCCCGCGATGCTCGATGTTGGCCAGCATTGCCGGATCGGCGACGCACAGCCGGCGCGGGGGATCGCCGCCGACTCGCTCGTCGACCTCCCACAGCCCGCCCTGGGCGATTGCAAGCGCCGCCGGCCGTTGAGCAGCGACAAGCAGGGCCGCGATCGCCGCCGCGGCAGCAGGAAGGGCGAGTGTCTTCAGCTGCGGCATGGATTGCTGATTAGCACGAAGCCCGCCGCTGGTGAAAAGCGCATTTTCGTCCGTTACGACACTTCGTCCAGCGTGATCGGGAAGCTGGTCGAGCAAAAGGCGCAATCGACCCGGATCAGCCCGTCATTGCCGACCATCGCCTCGCGCTCCTCGGTCGGGAAGCGGGCGATCACCGAGCGGACATATTCGGGATCGCAGCGGCAGCCCCGGGTGAGGCGCACCGGCTCGAGAGTCCTGACCTCGGCCTCTTCGTGGAACAGGCGCCAGACCAGATCGTCGAGCGCAAGCCAGGGATCGGTAAGCTCTTCCGGCTTGACCGATCCGGCGAGGATCGCGACGTGGGGCCAGTCGGGATGGTCGAGCCGGGTGTGCAGGCGGTCGCGGCCCTCCTCGCCCTCGGGCAAATGCTGGAAAAGCAGCCCGCCGCCGTGCCAATTGCCGTCGCGCTTCTCGACCGCCAGCCGGACCAGGCTCGGGATCTGCTCGGACTGGGCGAAGTAGCTTTGGGCCGCCAGGGCCAAGCTATCCCCTTCCAGCGGGACGATTCCCTGATAGCGGTTGTCTGTGATCGGATGATCGAAGGTTATCGCCAGATAGCCCTTGCCGAACATGGCGAACAGCGACGGGCTCGGCCCGACCTCTGCGGTCCGCTCGGGATCGTGCCGCACATAGCCGCGAAGTTCGCCGCCCCGATAGTCGCAGACCAGCAGGTCGACGGCGCCATTCTCGGTCTGCGCCTGGAGCGTCATCTGCCCTTGCGGCTCCTTGAGCAGCGAGCCGAGCAAGGCGGTGAGGACCAGGGCCTCGGCCAGCAGTCGCTCGATCACCGGCGGATAATCGTGGCTGCCAAGGATCGTATCGAGCACGGGCCCGAGGCGCGCGACCCGGCCGCGCGCATCGCGCGCCGGAACCGTGACGCCAAGCGCGACGTCGGTCTTGAGCTCCGTTGTGGGCATGAGCGGGTAGATAGGTGTGGTTGAGGCGAGGCTCAACCAGTGGCAACAGCGAAGAAAAAGGCTGATCCCGGCTCAGGGCGCGATGACGCTAGGCCGCGGCCGCCGGCACCTCATAATCCGCCGCCGCTGCCGAAAGCGCCTCGACGAATTCGCGGATGTGGCTCTCGTCGATATTGAGCGGCGGAAGCACCCGGACGACATTGTCTGCCGCAGCCACCGTCAGCAGGCCCCGAGTGCGAAGGTAGGTGACGAACGCCCGGCTGTCGCTCTTGAGCTTGATCCCGAGCATCAGCCCGAGGCCGCGGACGCCCTCGAACAAATGATCGTGGTTGGGGATCATCTGCTCTAGCGCCGAGCGAAGCCGCTCGCCGGTCTGGCGAACATGGTCGAGAAACTCGGGCGTGGCGACGACGTCGAGCACCGCCTGGCCCGCCGCCATCGCCAGCGGATTGCCGCCGTACGTCGATCCGTGGGTGCCGACGACCATCCCGGCCGCGGCCTTCTCGGTGGCGAGGCAGGCTCCGAGCGGAAAGCCGCCGCCGATGCCCTTGGCCGACGCCATGATGTCCGGCTCCACGCTATATTGCTCATAGGCATAAAGCGTGCCGGTGCGCGCGACTCCGCATTGCACCTCGTCGAAGATGAGCATCAGATCATGCTCGTCGGCGAGGCGGCGAAGGCCGGTGATGAACGCCTGGCTCGCCGGGCGAATCCCGCCCTCGCCCTGAACCGGCTCGACGAGGATCCCGCCGGTCTGCGCGTCGATCGACGCGGCGACCGAGTCGAGGTCGTCGAACGGCACGACCTTGAAGCCTTCGAGCAGCGGCGCGAAGCCGTCGCGAAGCTTGGCCTGGTCGGTGGCGCTGATCGTCGCCATCGTCCGGCCGTGGAAGGCGTTGGAAAAGGTGATGATGTCGTATTTGCGCTCATTGCCCCTGGCGTAATGGTAGCGGCGCGCGGTCTTGATCGCGCATTCGACCGCCTCGGCGCCCGAATTGGTGAAGAACACCGTGTCGGCGAAAGTGAGGTCGACCAGCCGCTGGGCGAATGCCTCGCCCTGCGGCGATCCGTAGAGGTTGGACACGTGCATCAGCCTCGCCGCCTGCTGCTGGATCGCCTGGGTCAGATGCGGGTGGCCGTGACCGAGCAGATTGACGGCGATTCCAGCAGCAAAATCGAGATATTTCTCGCCATCCTCGCCGAACAGATAGGCGCCCTCACCTCGAACCGGCCGAACCGGTGATCGTGGATAGACGGGCATGAGCGGAGTGATGGCCATTAGCGGCGAGTCCTCGTCAGCAGAGATAACGGTCGATGCGGCCCGGACCGCACCGGCGAGCCTATAGCCAGCGGCCGGTCAAAGAAAAAGGGCGCCCCCGAACCCGGGAGCGCCCTTCCTTTGATCCCGTCAGGGATGGTTACCAGCCGCGATAGCCCCAGCGCGGGTCGTATCCGCGCGGGTCGTAGCCCCAACGATGGTTGCTTCGCGAAGCGATCGCAACCCTTTGCTCGAGCCGGGCCAGGCGCAGCTGGATGTCGTTGCGCTGGCGCAGAGTCAGCCCATTGTGCGACTGGCGAATGAGCCGGCCCTCGAGGGCGCGGGCGTCGCGGTACAGCCGCTGGGCCTCCCGGCTGCGGATGATTCCGCGCCGGTCCAGCTGGACGATGTGGCGCTGCAGCTGCTGGATTCGAACGTGCAGCACCCGAACCTGGCCATGGTTCTGGTAATAGCCATAGGCGTGGCCCTGGGGCTGCGCCCACTGGGCCGAAGCCGGTGCCGCAAACGCAAGGGACGCGGCCGCGGCGCTAAGGGAAATCAAAATGTTGCGCATAGTAGGTCTCCTGCTTTTGACAGGCTCACACAATCTCACACTCGCCTTGAGAATAGGCTGAACGCGGGCGTAATGACCGGTTCACCCGTTCTGCCCCTCAAACGAAAGGGCGCCCCCGCGGGTTGCGGGAGCGCCCTCGCCTCGGCTTCCGCCAGGACCGATCAATCGTCGTCGCGGCTGCCCCGCCCGCGCCGGCCGCGATCGTCGCGATCGTCGCGATCGTCATATCGCCCGTCGTCCCAGCGGCGGTCGTTGGGGCGCCAGTTGCGCTCGCTGCTGCCCCAATAATCGTTCCAGCGCTGGTCGTTGCGGCCCCAGCGATGACCGTCGCGGGAAACCAGCGCGACCCTGTGCTGCAGCCGGTCGATCCGATACTGGATTTCGTTGCGCTCGCGCCGGTTGAGGCCGTCGCGGGCGTAGAAGTGCAGCCGGCGGCCGATGTCGCGAGCCTCCGACCTGAGGCGATTGGCCTCGCGGTCGCGGATCACGTCGCGCCGGTCGAGCCGGTTGACGTGCCGGACGATCTGGTCGAGCTGCGCCTCGAGCCGCCGGACCTGGCCGTAAGCATGTTGGTTGCCGTAGCCGTAGCCTTGGCCATAGCCCTGGCCATAGCCGGGGGGCGGAGGCGGGGGCGCCGGATAATATTGGGCGGCGGCGGGCGCCGCCAAAGCGAGAGCCGAAACGGCGGTCGCGAGAGTGATCAGAACATTTCGCATCATGGCTCTCCTTGTCGAGCAGTTGATGCGATGGATGTGCGCCTCGATCGCTGTGACGAGGCTGAACGCCCTCGTTATCCGCCGTTCAAGATCGTTAACGCAGCGAAACGGGCTTCGCCGCGCAGCCCGGTTACCGCTGGGTGCAGACCTCGACTCCCGGCGGGCATGGGCTGCGTTTATCCTCGTCATCCTTTTTTGCCAGCAGCAGGACGACGAGCACGCCTGCGGCGATACCGCCAGCCACTAGCAGGGCGGTCGATTCGCCACTGAGACCGAGCCGGGCTTGAGATTTCGAAAGCTGCTCGCCGCCGGAAAAGAATTGGAGACGACCGTCGGCAGCACCAATGGCAATCGGCATTCGCGAGACCGTTCGGCTGACGAAGCCGCTCGCCGGGTTGCGGCGGTCTTGCAGCAAGCCGAGCCCAAGCCGAGCTTCCGGGGCGGCAGCCGAGCGCCCGCCGAGTTCAACCCGCACGGTAGCGCCGGCAAATGCGGCCCGATTCTGTTCGGACCCCGCAATCGGCCCGATATTGCTCGCCGAGGAGGCAGGAGTGGGACTGGCCGCGATCGCCGCTGTGACAGCCACGACCCATGCAAATCGCTTCATGATCGACCCCCTTCACCAGAATCGGCTCAACTTTACAGCGACCCGCCTGCGATCGCCAAACTTAGACGCAGACCGCAATCTCGCTCAATTCTTGATCTTCCAGCCGCTCCTGAGAAGCGCGTAACAGCCCCACCACAGCAGAATGTTGATCACCAGCAGCAGTCCCGCCCCGACCAGCACCGGCGAATCGCTCACTCCGATGAAGCCGTAGCGGAAGCCCGAAATGACGTAGAAGAAGGGATTGGCGTGGCTGATCGTCTGGAACAGCGGCGACAGTTGGTCGATCGCGTAGAAGGTGCCCGACAGCAGCGACAGCGGAGTGACGACGAAATTGGTCACCGCCGCGGCATGGTCGAACTTGTCCGCCCAGACCGAGGTCATCAGTCCGAGGAAGGCGAGCATCAGCGCCCCCAGAATCCCGAACCACAACAGCCAGAAGGGATTGCCGATGGAAACCGACACTCCGGGCCACAGGAGCATCGCCAGCCAGACCGCAAAGCCGACCAGCACGGCCCTCGTCACCGCCGCCCCGACCAGCCCGGCGATCAGCTCGCCGGTCGACAGCGGCGGCATCAGATAGTCGACGATCGTCCCCTGCATCTTGCCGACCAGGAGCGAGAAGCTCGAATTGGCGAAGGCGTTCTGGAGCATCGCCATGATGATCAGGCCAGGGCCGATGAAATCGGCGAACGGCACTCCCAGGATCGTCCGCCCGCCGCGGCCGAGGGCGACGGTGAAGATTGCGAGGAACAGCAGCGTCGTTATCGCCGGCGCCCAGACGGTTTGCATCTGGACCTTGAAGAACCGGCGCACCTCCTTGATATACAGGGTCTTGAGGCCGCCCCAGTTGACTCCGCTCAGCACCGGCACCCCCGGCGGGCTTTGGACCCAGAGCGGGGGGCGCTCGGTGGCCGGATGGTCGGTTGGGGGCTGGCCATTCATGGGTGGCATAATTTCGGGCATCCGCCTATCGGCTGGCGCCCTGACCCGCAAGCCGCGCGGCGGCTTCGCGTTCACGTGGAGAAGTGAATTTCATGTCCTGGACAGAAGAGCGGATCGAGCGCCTGAAGAAGATGTGGCACGACGGCGCGACGGCGAGCCAGATCGCCGACGAGCTCGGCGGGGTCAGCCGCAACGCGGTGATCGGCAAGGCCCATCGCCTCGGCCTCGAAGCGCGGCCCTCGCCGGTCAAGCCGGGCGATGAGAAGGAGGCCGACAAGAAGCCCTCGACCGGCGCCTCCGAAGCGCCCGCGGCCCCTCGCGCGGACACCGCTCCGCCGCGCGATCCGGCTCCCGCCATGCTTCGCCCGCTAAGCCCGGGGGCCAAGGCCCAGGCGCAGGCTCAGGGCGACAACATCCAGTATCGCTCGATCGGGCCCGGCGGCTTCGTTCGCCAGGGGCCGGGCGACCAGCAGGCGCCGATTCCCCCCGCCCCCCCGCGGCGGCTGGTTCCGGCCAAGCCGAGCCCCGAAGTCGCCGACAAGACCAGCCTGCTCGACCTCAACGACCGCATCTGCAAATGGCCGATGGGCCATCCCGGCGAGCCCGACTTCCACTTCTGCGGAGCTCAGGCCAACCCCGGCTATCCCTATTGCGTCCAGCATTGCGGAGTCGCCTACCAGGCGCAATTGCCGCGCCGCGACCGCCGAGCCCCGCCGCCGCTGCCTTTTGGTGGGCCCCGGGTGCGCTAAAGCCGCCGAGCATAGTGCCGCCGACGCGCGAAGCGCGACGCCGGCGCTATGTCGAGAGACGGCGAAAGCCGGCCAGCCTGCCCGCGACAGCGGGACAGGACTGACGTCACGCGATTCACTCGCGTGACGGCTCATCCCACCGTAAGATACGCTATCGACCGGGCCTTCGCCTTGCAGGCCGCAACCTCCCGACTGGCACCGCCCGCTGCGAAGACGTAGAACCCTCCAGATGCCTCGCGCCGATGAGCAGCTGCTGGAATCGATCGCTCTTAGCCCGATAGCCACGGTGATCAGCAACCCGAGGCGGCCCGACAATCCGCTGGAGGCTGCCAATCCGGCCTTTTGCGAGCTCACCGGCTATCCGGAAAGCGAGGTCGTCGGCCGCAATTGCCGCTTCCTCGCGGGCGAGGCGACGGAACCCTGGATCACCGACCGGATACGCAGCGCAATCGCCTCGCAGCGCTCGGTTCTGGTCGACATCCTCAACTATCGCCAGGATGGGAGCCCGTTCCGCAACGGGGTCCTGGTCACCCCCTTGTTCGACGAGGAGGGACAGCTCGCCTGGTTCCTCGGCTCGCAGGTCGAGCTCGGGCCGGATTCGCCGGTACTCTTCGATGCCCGCCGGTCACGGGCCGTTACGCTGGTCAGGCAGCTTCCGGAGCGGCGGCGTCAGGTGCTGCAACTGATGTCGCGCGGATTGCTGAACAAGCAGATCGCCTGGGAAATGAAGATCAGCGAGAAGACGGTGAAGATGCACCGCGCGCTGCTGCTCGAGCAGCTTGGCGTTTCGACGACTGCGGACGCGATCCGGATCGCGGTCGAAGCCGGCCTCTAGATGCGGACCAAAGGCCGTATGGAGACTGGGGCCGTGGCCGCCTAACTCCTGAGCTGAAGCCAATGGCACACCCACAGGAGCCATTCATGACCAACGCATTGAAGTCCATCGCGATCGCCGCTGCCGCCGCGCTCGCAATTCCCGCCGCCGCTTCGGCGGGCGGCGCAGCAAAGGGCAATATCGTTTCCGCGGCAGCAAGCTCGAACGAACTCACGACCCTCGTGGCGGCAGTGAAGGCTGCTGGACTCGTCGACACGCTCGCGAGCGGCGGCCCGTTCACCGTCTTCGCACCGACCGATGCGGCGTTCGCCAAGCTTCCCGCCGGGCCGGTCGAGACGCTTTTGCAGCCTGCGAACCGTGACCGGCTTCAAGCCGTGCTGACCTATCATGTCGTGCCCGGAAAAGTGACTGCCGCCCAGCTGGTCGAGCAGATTCGGCAGAACGGTGGGCAGTCGACGCTGAAGACCGTGCAGGGCGGAACGCTGACCGCCAGCCTGTCCGGCGGATCGGTGGTGATCACCGACGCCGCGGGCGGGAGGGCCACAGTCACCAGGGCCGACCTGGAGCAGTCGAACGGCGTCATCCATGTCACGGACGCGGTTTCGCTCCCCATGTGAACCGCGTTCGAGCGCCGGCCGCCTGCCCTCATCGATTTCGGCGGCCGGCGCACCGTCATCAAAGCGAAGGAGTGAATCATGTCCCTCATCAACAAGCTCACCTTGGTGCTGCTCATCGTCGGCGGCCTGAATTGGGGCCTGGTCGGCCTGTTCGGCTTCGATCTCGTCGCGGCCCTGTTCGGCGAAATGACCGTGCTTAGCCGGATCGTCTACGTTCTCGTCGGTGCCTCCGCGCTGTGGCAGCTGATCCCGCTTTTCGGCGGCGCGCAGGAAGGTCGGGCAAGCGTCATCCGCGGCTGATCGTGGCGCCTCTCGACCGACCGCGGCTCGAAGATAAGATTGCGAGCGAGTTCGCCTCGGTCGTCAACATGACTGCGGACGAGCTCAGCGAATGGCTCGGGACCGAAACGAGCAAGAGCGTCGGCTGGAAAGGGCCGGCCGGCGCCTTTGCCGAAAGCGTCGGCCATGCCAGCGGCCGCCGGATTGTCGCCATCCTTCGCAAGGGAAATGGCGCCCGCACAGCCGATGATTACGCCCACATGCGCAAGGTCGTCGGCTTCGTCCGTCGCCATCTGGCCCAGGAACCCGTGAACCCGGTTTCATCGCGCTGGCGCTACTCGCTGATGAACTGGGGGCACGATCCGCTCAAAGCTTCTGGCGAAAGCGCCGAGCCGGGCGTTCGCTGACCGGCCCCGGCGGCAGCACGGAAGCTGGCGAAGAATTCCAGGAGTGCCTCCTTTTGCGACCTTCAGGTCGAAGGCGGACAAGCCACACAAAAAAGCCCCGGAGCGGGCTCCGGGGCTGCAGTTGAGGCTTGCGCGAATTACGCGTCTTCGCGTTCGGGCTCGCGCTTGGCGTCGATGGTCTGCTTCGACGCCGGCTGCTCGTGGTCTGAGCGGCCGATCGACCGCTGTTCCTCGCGCTCCGAGCCGCTGCCGATGTCGATCTTCCTCGGCTTCATCGCCTCGGGGATCTCGCGCTTGAGCTCGATCGCCAGAAGGCCGTCCCTCATGTCGGCGCCGCGGACCTGGATATGGTCGGCGAGCGCGAACCGACGCTCGAACGAGCGGGTGGCGATTCCGCGATAGATGTAATTATCGCCCTTCTGCTCGTCCTCGTCCTTCTTGCGGCCGGAGACGATCAGCACGTTCTGCTGGGCGGTGATGTCGATTTCGTCGGCCTTGAAGCCGGCGACCGCCAGCTCGATTCGATAGTCGTTGTCGCCGAGCTTGATGAGGTCGAAGGGCGGATAATTTTCCTGGCCCTGACCGACGCTGCTGTTCTCGAGCATGTCGAACAGCCGGTCGAAGCCGACGGTGGAGCGCCGGAACGGCGCGAAGTCGAATGCACTGCGCATGTCTTGTCCTCCTCTTGAGCAACAAGGCGGGCGCTGAGCCACCGAGCGGGTGGCCCGGGCAACCCGTCCACCGGGCCCGAGTGGCGCCCGGCGCCCCCGAATTAGGCAGGAAACTGCCGTTTTCAAGACTCCCGGCAAGAGATTCGTGGACCGGTTGCAACCGTTCATCGAACGCCTGTTCGGTCCGCCCGCGGAGGCTGCTAATCCCGCGACGAAAGGGGGGCCAAATGACCTTGCGCGCAGCCTTGTTCCTGCCGGGCAATGCCCGCCACGCCGATCTCGGCCTGCTGGTCCTGCGCGTCGCGACCGGCGCCTTCCTCCTCTACCAGAGCCACGACAATGTCTTCTCGGCCGAGCGGATGGCAGAGTTCGTCGCTTTCCTCCGCCAGTTCAACTTCATCTATCCCGAAATCATGGCGCCGCTGTCGATCGCCTTCCAGTTCGGCGCCGGCATTTCCTTCATCCTGGGTCTACTCACCCGCTGGTTCGGCCTCGCCACCGCCTTCAACTTCATCGTCGCGGTGTGGATGGTTCACTGGAACGACCCCGTCCCGCGCATCTGGCCGGCGGCGATCCTCATCGTGCTTGGCCTCTACTTCGCTCTTCGCGGCTCGGGCCGCTACGGGCTCGACGCCTTGTTCGAGCGAAACGCGCAGAGGCGTTGAGTCACCGAATCCGCATTCCCAGCCATATTACGGCTTCCGTGGCGCCACGGACGGCGGGTCGAAGGACTCGGTCGACGGCACGCGCTTCTGTCAGCAGGCTCGCCGCGGAGTCGTGGTGCTCCTGCTCGTCGGCGACGATTTGCGCGATGACGTCGGCAGCTTCCGGATCGGTCTGCCGCAGCGCCTCCAGTTGATGGCTGAGGTGGGAGAGGACCACGCTTTCGACCGCTTCGGTGGTGAGCGCGATTGCGCGTCCTCCGACAATGCCTGTCACAAGTCCGAGCACGAGACCGCCGAGGCCGCACAAATGAAAGCTGCGGCAGCGCTGAATGCCGCGCCGATTCAATTCTGCAGCAAACAAGGCGCGATGCTGCCGCTCGTGCATAATGACTTCATCGAGCTCGGCGATGAGCCAAGGAGCGCGCCATTGGGCAACCCAGCGCTGCGCTCGGTAAATGCACACAGCGCCGTGCTCGCCGGCGTGATTAACCTTGAGCATCACCTCTCCGGTGGTGCGCGCAGCTCTCAGGCGGCCGGAGGAAACAATGGCTTCACTCAAGCTTTGGTCCGCGCGGCCGATTGCTCCTCCGCCATCCTCAACAAGGTCTCGACATCCGCGTCGGGGAACTGATCTCCGAGAGCCAAAGCGCGGAGAACGACCCAATCGTCCTCCATAATTTGGTCGAGGATCTTGGTCTCGCCCGCGAAGTCGCTCGCGTCGAGCGCCTCTCTCAGACGGTCTTTGCTATTTTTGCAGCTCATCGGCTGCTGCATACCAGGCCGAAAGCTGTGGAAAAATGGCCCCGATCGGGCGGCACTCCGCTTGTCCGCCGTCCGGCCCGCGCCCTATAGCTGGCGCCAATGGCCGACCTGTTCGCTTCCCCCTCCCCGCCGACCGGACCCGACAGCTACGACGCATCCTCGATCGAGGTGCTCGAAGGCTTGGAGCCGGTCCGCCGCCGCCCGGGCATGTATATCGGCGGCACCGACGACCGCGCCCTCCACCACCTCGCCGCCGAGGTAATCGACAATGCGATGGACGAGGCGGTCGCCGGCCATGCCAGCCGGATCGAGGTCACGCTTGATCCCGGCAATCGCCTCACCGTGTCCGACAACGGCCGCGGAATCCCGGTCGAGGAGCATCCGAAATACCCCGGCAAGTCGGCGCTCGAAGTGATCATGACCACCCTCCACTCGGGCGGCAAGTTCGAGGGCAAGGCCTATTCGACCTCGGGCGGCTTGCACGGCGTCGGCGTTTCCGTCGTCAACGCTTTGTCGACCGACACGTTGGTCGAGGTGGCCCGCGACCGAATCCTCTATCGCCAGAGCTTTTCGAAGGGCCTCGCCACTTCCAGGCTCGAGCAGGTCGGAGCCGCCCCCAACCGCCGCGGAACCACCGTCGCTTTCACCCCCGATCCGGAAATCTTCGGCGCGGATGCCGCTTTCTCGCCCGAGCGGCTGCTCAAGCTCGCCCGCTCCAAGGCCTATCTGTTCGCCGGGGTCGAGATTCGCTGGCGCTGCGACCCGTCGCTCGCCTCCGAGGCCGTGCCCGAAAGCGCCGTCTTCCAGTTCCCGGGTGGGCTTGCCGACCATCTCGCCGAGCAGCTCGGCGAGCGACCCTGCGTCACCAACCAGCCGTTCACCGGCCGCCAGGATTTCCCGGGCGATCAAGGGTCGGCCGAATGGGCGGTCGCCTGGCCGCTCTTCAGCGACGGCTCGGAAAGCTATTATTGCAACACCATCCCGACGCCCGACGGCGGCACCCATGAGGCCGGGCTCCGCGCCGCCTTGACCAAGGGCATCCGCGCCTTTGGCGACCTCGTCGGCAACAAGCGCGCGAAGGAGATCACCGCCGACGATGTGATGAACGGCGTCGAGCTGATGCTCTCCGTCTTCATCCGCAACCCGCATTTCCAGAGCCAGACCAAGGACCGGCTGACCAGCCTCGAGGCCGCCCGCTTCGTCGAAGGCGCGGTTCGCGACCATTTCGACCATTTCCTCGCCGACAATATGGACCGCGGCCGCGCCCTCCTGGGCGCCATCGTCGAGCGGATGGAGGAGCGCCTCAAGCGCCGCGCCGAGCGTGAGGTCAAGCGCAAGACCGCAACCTCGGCCCGCAAGCTGCGCCTGCCCGGCAAGCTCACCGACTGCTCGAGCGACGACCCCGAAGGCACCGAACTCTTCATCGTCGAGGGCGACAGCGCCGGCGGCTCGGCCAAGCAGGCGCGCGACCGCAAGACCCAGGCGATCCTCCCGATCCGCGGCAAGATCCTCAACGTCGCCAGCGCCACCGCCGACAAGATCCGCGCCAACAGCGAGATCGCCGATCTCCAGCTGGCATTGGGCTGCGGCACCCGCGACCGGTTCGACGAAAGCGCGCTGCGCTATGAGCGGATCATCATCATGACCGACGCCGACGTCGACGGCGCCCATATCGCCACTCTGCTGATGACCTTCTTCTTCCAGGAAATGCCCGAGCTGGTCCGCCGCGGCCACCTCTACCTCGCCCAGCCGCCGCTTTATCGCCTGACCAGCGGCGCCCGCTCGCTCTACGCCCGCGACGACGCCCACCGCGCCGAGCTCGAGGCGACCGAGTTCAAGGGCAAGAAGGTCGAGGTCGCCCGCTTCAAGGGGCTTGGCGAGATGAACCCGAAGCAGCTTCGCGAGACGACCATGGACCCGGCCACCCGCTCTTTGCTCAAGATCACCCTCCCCGCCGCTTACGAGGACCGCCAGCCGGTCAAGGACTTGGTCGAGCGGCTGATGGGGCGGGACCCAGCCAAGCGGTTCGAGTTCATCCAGGCGCGGGCGGCCGCCTTGGACGAGGACGAAATCGACGCCTGACCTCCCCTTCCCTTCAGGGAGGGGCGCAGGGACGGAGTCATTCGAATGGACTCGACGACCATGAGGATGTCTCGCAGGCAGGCCGCCGGGCGTGACACATCAAAAAAAGGCCGCCCCAACAGGACGGCCCCTCTTTTGTCCGACAGACTGGATTACTTAGTAATCGTATCCCCAGTCATTGCGGGGCCCGTACTCACAATCGTCCTGGAAGCCACGGATGACATAGCCGTAGTTCATGTCGGTTTCGTTCATTGAGCGAACGAAATCCGATTGTTCCTGCCCGAACCCGCCTTGCATTCGGTCACCGCCTCGCGAATTTCGGGTGGCGCGCTCCGCACCGAGGCAGGAAGAGGGTTGTCATTGGTTGCGGTTGGGCTGGCCGCACCTGAGCGTGCGTTGCCGTTGCCGTGGTTGGCGATCGCAGGCGCGGCGATCAGTGTGGCCGCGGCGGCGGCCAGAATAATGCGTTCATAAATGCTCCCAATGTGTTGAGTTATCGCGGAAATTAGCTAACGCCCGGTCTCCGGCAATGGGTCCTGTTGCTGCGTGCTTGACAGTCCCGAACACGTGCCCGATCCCTTCTCCGGCGGAACTGAGCAGCTTGGCGGGAAGCGGAAAGCTACGTCGCCTTCTTTCGCTTCCTGAAAGCGGTCGGATCGCAGCCGAATCGCGCCTGGAAAGAACGGGAGAAGTGACTTCGGCTGGAATAGCCGACTGCAGCAGCAACGGATTTGACCGGGAGCGAGGAGCTGATCAGCAGCCGCTGCGCGATTTTGAGCCTCACGGCCTGCAGGAACTCAATCGGGCTTCGGCCGAAACCATTCGTGAAATGCTCGGTAAAACGCGAACGGCTCATTCCGGCCGTAGCCGCCAGGCTCTCGATCGTGTGGTGGTCCTGCGGCCGTGACATCATCGCCAAAGCGGCGCTTCCGAGCTGGGGGTTCATCATCGCCGGCCAGAGCCATAACCGGTAGGCTTCGCCGGCCAACTGCGCCCGGAAGACACCGATCAGAACCTGCTTCATGAGTGCCTCGACGACCGCGCGAGTCCCGATGCCCGGGTTCATCAGCTCACGTTCGATCATTCCGAAAACCGGCGCGAGAAACGGGCCGGCTGCGTCTTCGACTATCGGCTCCCACAAATGTTCGAACACGTCGATGACGCCGCCAATGCTTCCGCTGACCGCCGCGCAACCAAGGATGAGATCAGGGTCGCCGCTTCCTGCCTTGAATCGGATCGGCTGATCGCCGAGCGGGCAATGCTGGCTCGAATCGCAAATCGTCTCGATGGGTCCGTCGCCTGAAATGACTTTTGAAATTCGCCGGGGCACGACGATGACCGCGTTCGGCTGTAAAAGGCACTTGCCGCCGTCGTGCTCGATTACTCCTGAGCCCTTCAAAACGAAGTGGACGACGACCTGGTCGAGAGGCTCGCATCTGAGAGCCGCGGTTCGCTCGATCTCGCAAATCGCGAACGCCTCGACGCCCACCTCGAACAGGTTCATCAACTCTTCGATCGCGTAGGCGTCGCTCACCATGCAATCCCTGTTGCGCTCGCCGGCGCCAGCTCGGCGGGTGGAAGGCTCGTCCGGCAATCGCTCAGTGCCAATAGCGGCAGCATCGCCGCCAATCCCGGCCATCGCCTCATTTTACCTGTCTCTCCCGGCCGTTCCGCTGGCGAACGGACAGCAAGCGAATTGGTTCGCCGGAAAAGCGACATCCCTCCCCTCCCGGGGAGGGGCGCGGGAATGAAGTCGTCCGACTGGCCTCAATGGCCATGAGGATGTCTCGCCGGCGCGCCGCCGTCGGCCGACCGGCGAGGCTCGGGGGCGAGGGATTGACTTGGACCAGGCGGTGGCGCTCAACGCACTGATCGCGCTCGGCAACTGCAGCCGCGAGTCGATCGAACGAAGGGGACCAAGATGAACATCCTGGCGAAAATCGCGACCGTCTCGGCGGCTTTGCCGTTGACCGCTCAACCCTGTTTCGCCGCCGCGCTGGAAACCCAAAGCGAGTCCCACCGGGCCCCTGTCGCAATACAGATCGCGGATCGCTCCGACTTCGATCTCGAGCGTCATTCGCGCAGCCTGGCCGCGGCCGGCTTGGCGTCGGCAAGCCTGAGCCTGGCCGCCAGCCAGCAAACCGCGGCGGAAAGCGAGGAGCGGCCCAGGCGGCGAGGTCCGGGGACGACGACCTGGCTAGTGGTCGGCGGAGTGGCGCTCCTCGTCCTGGTCGCCGTAGCGGTGGCAAGCGCGTCACCTGGTCCAGGACCGCGCGAAGGCGCCTTCTGATCATCGCCGCGAGCGGTCTCAGCGGCCTGTCACGAAATGAGATAGTCCAGGATCGCGTCGCCCTTGACGAACAGGATGACGACAAGGTCCTTGCCCGAGACCACGTCATGAACCTTGTACATATGGACGGTGCTGTTCCCCGGCCCCACGCTCTTGATGCCGTTTCCGCCGAGCAGCTTTTTCGCGGCGCCAAACGACTTCTTCTCTTTTAGCGATGCTTCCAGGGCGGGCGCGTCGAGGCGGATGCTGGGGACCTTGCTGCCATCGATGCGTTGCACGCCAGGAGCAATTTCCGTCACTCCAGGCACTTCGCTGGCCTGCGCTGCGCCGGGTTGGACAAGGCCCGCAACGGCAATCGCCGGAACCACGAATCTCAGCATCGATTTCCCCCTGATCCTGTCGTCTTTAAAGCAGTCCTGCCTGCCCCCATGAAACATGGCTAGGGCATCGGCCGGAGGTCCGCAACGGGTGGGCAGCGGACCTTGGCCAGCCCGGTTAAACGCTAATGGCGATTGCTACGAGCGCGAGAATCGTCCCAACGATCAAGGCCGCAATTCCCTATGGTCATTCCCGATGGCTTGTTGATCATATAACCCCTCAATCCGCCTGGCATTCGAGCTGCGCCAGAAAGCCGTCGATTTCCTCGCGCCTCCAGAGCTCGCTCTCGCCCAGACTGTAGGGCGGAGGAAGTCGCCCGGCCTTAACTTCCCGATCGAATTCGATAGCCGACAAGCCGCAGTAGAGCGCTGCTAGCGGGCGTCTCATCATCGCTGGCCAGCTTGGGTAGCGATCGGCCGCCTGCTCGTGGGAATTGGGCGATCCTGCACGCGCCCCGTCGCGTTTGTCACGGAGGCGGGCAAGAAGCCGGCAAACCTGGGCTTCCCGCCAGGACTTGTTTCTTGCGGTGGGGATTCCCGATGCATTGAGATAATCCGCGATCTGGCGAGTCGTTCGGTAGCCTCGGGATATTGCTTCCTCCACGGTCGGGCGAAGCTCTTCCGCCCGGTCAGCCGCCATTTTCGTCCTTTTGTCCAGGCTCTTTCGAACGGCTTGCGGCGACCATCCGGCGCGCCTCCTCTCGGCCATGGCTATCTTCTCCACAAGCTTCTTGCGCAGCGCGTTCCAGATTAGGCGCGCGACAACGCCGCCGAAGCGGTGCTCGACCAGTGGTAGCAATCCTTCGTCGGATGGCTTTGCCCTTCACCCCTCCGCGTTCTTCGCGTCTCCGCGTGGAGACGTGACCGAAGCGCAAAGCTCCTCCCCGGCACGGGGAGGGGGACCCTCCCGGACCTTATCCGGGATGGTGGAGGGGGCCCACCGCCGCACGACGCCCCGTCATCCCTGATTTAATCCGGGATCTGCCTTGCTCTTTCGCAAGCCTCGCTCAGCTGCCCACGATTTCGCTTTCCTACAGCTCGGTTTTTGTGTAACCTATTTGGTTAAAAATCTCGACGATAAAAGCTCCGAGAGGAACAACCCCGATGAACCACGAACCAAACGCATTCGACTCGCCCGAGCCGACACCGCAACCCCGCGCCCTCCCCTGCGCCACTC
>DATLGC010000025.1:0-30374 GCA_035540655.1 Sphingomicrobium sp.
AGCGGGGATCCTCGCTGGGCCCGGACATTGCCTCGCCGATTTACACAACCAGGGTGTCTGACGATCCGGTGCGGCAGGAAATTGCGAGGCTGCGCGTGCCGCTGTCGATGCCCCAGCGCTACCTCAAGGTCCGCGGGCAGCGCTTCGACCTGACGCCTCAGCAATATGACGAGCTGATGCAACTTACCGGCAAGCCGGCGAAGCAGTATCTTGATGGCTTCATGCAATCGGAAGAGTGGCAGAAGATGCCCGACTCCGAGCGCGTTGAGTTCGTACAGGAAACGCTCAAGGAGTTCCGCGACATTGGGCGCGAGGCGCTGAAGGACCGCTATCCAGAGTTGAGCGGCGGCACGCGATCTACGCCTCCGCTGCCCCCTGGTTACGTGGCCGAATAGGGGTCTTCAGCGCTTTCGTTGGCACCGGCCGTCCATTTACACCCGGCGTCTTTTTGCAACATAGATGCGTCATGGAAGGGGAGCGCATGACGCCAGTCGAAAGCGAAATGCTGAAGATCATCCGCGACCAGGTCATCGCCGCCGAAGGACGTGTTTATGACCAAGTGGCGACAACCTTCCGGTGGCTCATGGCTACGCTATTTACAGCGAACGGCGGCGCGATCATCGCGACACTCGACTGGGGCGAGGCCGCAGTGACGGCCTGGTTTGCTGCCGGCCTTCTCTTGGGCATCGCCATGGGGATTCTGAGCACAATTTGGGGACTGCGGGCTGGCCCTCGGCTAACTGCTTACAGATTAAGGCTAGATCACTCGCTCTTGGCGGAAGAGGTGGACCAACAGGTGTTAGGCGAAATGGCGGCCGAAAAGCCCAATTGGAAAACGTGGACCCCTTCTTATGTGGGAGGCGCTTCGTTTCTCTGTTTGGTCGGGGGGATGGCTGCGGCGGGGCTGAGCCTGTTTTAGCCTTGCAGCGTCCCCCTGCCATGAGCGCCGCGAAGCGCATTCCCAGGTTCGCGCGCGCACTGGCACTCCGGCCCGAACCAGCCTTTATACGGGCCGATTACCTTGCCGCAGTCGGCACAGTGTTTCAGGTCTGGCGGAGTCGGCGGCTGCGGCATGAAAGCGTTGCTAGCCACAGACATATGCCCCCTGCCAAGCCCGAGGGCCTGACAGGGGCCGTTGCGCGCCAGTGGGGAAGGCTGGCGCTAGTGGTTGGGACGGTTCCCGATGAACAGCTCTGCCGGATGGTCGTCGGGGTGCGCCCAAGTTTCTATCTCGGCGTCGTGGTCGGGTTCGCGTTCGTCAATATCTTCTCCTGCATCTTCGACATTGCCGCCGCCCGGATCACTAGCGGGACAGCCGGGGCCGGTGGTGTGGCTCGCCCACCAGGACAGCACAAAGCTGTCCTCGGCATCGTTCTCCTCGAAGTCGGGGTCGCCGTCTAACTCGTCCAGCCGCTCGATCGCACGAAGGACTAGGCGGGACAGCAGCGGGCGCGGGAGGCTCGGAATGACGCTTAGCGCCACGTCCAGCGGCGGGGTCTGATGGGCTCTCGTCGCCATGATCATGCCCTCCCCAGCTTCAACGAGGGCGGGAACAGGTGGTCGTCGGCAACGCAGCCGGCTCGCACCGCGGTAATCCAGCCTTGCTCGCCTGAGTAGCTGAGCCACTTCCTGCCAATGGCGCTGCGCTTGATCGCCGCTTCTCTTCGGTTGGCGGCTGGCAGGGCAGCGATGTGCCGGATCAGGGCGCAATAGATGTCCCATTGACGGTTGTTCTCGTTCACCCGGTCCCTGATGTCGCTAGGGCCTTCCCACCATGGGCCAAGGCCGCGCCGAAGCTGGTCGAAGCGAATGCTCGCGCTCTCGGCTTGATGTTGGGCCTTCAACAGCTCGGCGTAGGCGCAGCACAATTTAATATCGTGCGCCCAGGTCGGGAGCTGGGCATTTGCCTGTGTCAGTCGCTTGGCACGCGCGGCGGCAAAGCACAGGACATTGGAGGGGGCCGAAGCCCCTTCCGTTGTGATTGCGCGCATGGCCTAGTCCTCCAACTGGCCGGTGCGAAACCGGCGGCGGTCGAAGGCCAGCGAGGCGCCGTTTGCGAACTGACGCCCCAGGCGGTCCATTTCACAGCGCCCTTCACCCACCAGATAATCGAAGGTGCTGTTAAGCCCCTCCTCGAGCGCGCGTTTTTCGATCCCGGAGGCTGTTTCGCTGTCGGAATCGTAGAGTGACCACATGTGGAAAGCTAAGATGCTTAGCTCTTCGTCGGTGGAGGGAACCTGCAGGAGGATCGCTACTCGAAGAGCGTCAACCTCTTCTTGGTTCCTCCGCATCGCGTCGTCGTAGCGAAAAGATAGACGGCGCTCTTCTTCGACAGACTCGTCGAGCGCCAGTTTTGCGTTATCAAGACGGTTATATTCATCCCAAGCCGCCTCGTAGCGAGCGTGCAAGGCGAGGATGAGGGAGGTCTTGGCGTTCATAGCGCCACCTCCGCGCCGGGAAGCGCCTGCTGGAGGGACATCATCGCCACAACCGGCAAGCTGCCGATTGCGAGCGCGACGATGATGGACGCTAGAGCGCCCCATGCGATTGGTTTATGGGTGTTGGTAGCCATGGTCGTCTCCTCGAAAGACGGTTGTGGTCAGAGCCGGGCGGGGAGCTTCCACCTTCCCCTCGGCTCGCCCGTTACGTAACGACGTTGACGGTGACAGTCAAGCCTGTTACGTAACGGGCATGGTTTTATCGAATGCAGAGCGGCAGGCGCGACATCGCGAGCGGCAGAAGTATGAGCGCGAGCTGCTGAAAAAGCAGATTGCCTCGTTGGAGCGTGGGGTAAACGAAGCTCGGGCCAAGCTGGGTTTGCCTGAGATTCAGCTGCCGAGGTCGGCGCACCATTCGCCTCGATAATCGCTCCGTTGGTTGCTGATTAGCGCAGGGAAGCGCATACAAGGCACATGGGCGCCAGCACCATCGTCCAGGCCTTTGCCCTGTTCACGGCAGTTGCAGCGATGTTCGCCGCTAGTGGTTGGTATCGCGTCATGGGCCGCGGTTCGGCAGAGCGCATTCAAAGCGCTGCGGTCCCGACCTCGGGCGCCTTCCTCCTCCTCGCTATCACGATGGCGGTGTGGGCGCTCACGTGATCGAAAAATGGCGCGCCTGGCGTGAGCTAAGGGTTCAACAACGTATCATGGAAGACACGCTGGACGAGGCGTTCAGCCGGCCGTCTGTCCGTCACATTCGTAAGTGGTCGACCGATACGCTGCACGCCAAACTGCACTCTAATGAGTTGTGGCCAGCGGAGCGAAGCATGGCGGAGAGTGAACTCCGCCGTCGCGAAGCATGGAATACTCCGGCCAAGTGGGCGCTGATCGTTTCTGCACTGGCGCTCGTCCTCTCGATTGCCAGCTTGGTCATAAGCCTGACGGCGGATCCGATCCTGGCCCAATAATAGCGGGGAGCAGTGATCAACCAATTTTCCGTGGAAGCTTGGCTTCAATTTTGGACCGCGCTTGCCGTCACTGCAGGCGCCGTCTTTGCCGGGCTGGCTTGGTTGGTGGCCCGGCGCGGCTTCCTTATCCAAGTGCCTTATGTGGTCGCCTCAAGACCATCGGCCAATCAACCTGAGTTCGTCTCGTTTGGACTCTCGGGAACAGGCAAAGACCAGTGGCATATCACTGAGGTGGCCGTTGTGAGACCTAGGGATTTGCTTCTGCACCATCGGCTGGACGTTGATGATGGGTATGGCGGGGGTCGATGGACCCGAGGAGCGGTTGCGGGCCGGACCATGAAAAATCCAAGCAGCCCACTAGCCCTTTCCGCTGCACCTGACGGGCCGATCGAATTGCATTTTACGGTGGCGCTCAAAACCTCGCCTAGGATTAGAGGCAAGAGACCCGTGGTCGTCGAATAGCCATATGGAGGCGTAGATGTTCGAATTGCTTTTGCTTGTGGCAGCGCATGCACAGGAAGTCCCTGGGTACAGCCAAGGTCCGTTCAACCTCATCCTTCGATGGAGCGGCGGGTCGCCAGTTGTCATCCGCTATGACACTCGCGAGCGTTGCGAAATGGCAGCTCTGATGGCTGTCGTCCAAGGTGATGCGCTTATCCAAGAAGTGGACGGCCGCGGCCGGCCTCGGCAGCCCGATCCGCAGGTGCGTGGACCAAATGCCCCGTACGCGTTCTGCATCCCTGGTTAGAGGCCATGCAATCTGTGTGCAATCACGCATGGAATAATGCGGATATTCACGGAACGTTCTTGGATGCGAACGGACCGTGAAAGCAGCGTTGGTGCAACAGCTTAGGAAGGGTTCGGCACCCGCCGGAATGTTCCTCTGCTGGACTTAAAATCTTCTGCCCGCAAGGGCGTGCGGGTTCGAGTCCCGCCGTCCGCACCATAGCTGATGGCCGGATTGCAGGGACAACCCTGTGACATCCGTAACGGGCCCGATTCGCGGGAGATTTTCCTCTTTTTCGAGGAGAATTTGTTAAGCCTGCGGTATTAAGTCGAACGCGTGATTTGGGCGCCGAACAATATTGCAAGCGTACGCAGGACGGCCGGGCTGGCCAATGCTCGCCGTGATGCGCTGGTTTTGTCGATCCTGATCGTCGCGGTTCTGCTGCTGATTTGGAACGGCAGCGCCTTCTTCAATCAAATCAGCCTTGGTGACGAGGAGTTCCGCGGGCAGGTCCAGCTCACCAGCACGGCCCTGACCCTCAACGTCGCCCTCATCCTGTTCGGTTGGCGTCGCTACGCCGATTTGCAGCACGAGGCGGAGCTTCGGGCCGACGGCGAACGGCGAGAGGTGATCATCGCCACGACGGACAGCCTGACGGGTCTGCTCAACCGCAAGGGTTTCGCCGACCGGGCTCAACAACTAGCCGAGCAGCAGCGGCCGCTTGGCGAACATATCGCCATGCTCTCGCTCCAGATCCACCGCTATAAGGCGATAAACGATCGCCATGGTTTTGAGATCGGTGACGAGCTGTTGCGACGTATCGCTGGGGCAATCTGCGAAGCGACCGGACCAGACTCGATCGTTGCTCGCCTGAGCGGCGACGAGTTTGCGGTCGCGCTTGCGTTGTCGGCGGCGGACCTGGCCCGGGCCGAGTTGATCGGTGAGGTCGCCCTCAAGGCTGTGACAAGGCCGTTCGAAATCGACGGCAAGATGATTCAGGTCGGTGCCTATTCGGGCATCGCCGCGGCTCCCGCGGGCGAGCTTCGAATACCGGACCTGTTGCGCCGTGCCGACATTGCCATGGATCATGCCAAGAACGGGCGCGCCGCGCGTCCGGTCTGGTTCGATTCCGGGATGGAACGGGCGCTTCTCGCCCATTCGGAAATCGAACAAGGAATTCGAGTCGGCCTCGAGAACGGACAGTTCGTCCCCTTCTTTGAGCCACAGGTCGATCTCGCCACCGGTGAAGTCGTCGGCTTTGAAGTTCTGGCGCGCTGGAACCACCCGTTGAGCGGTCTGATCGGGCCGGACGTGTTCATTCCGGTAGCCGAGGAGATCGGACTGATCGGCCGACTGTCGGAACAAGTGATCCACGAGGCGCTGGTCCAGGCGTCGCAATGGGACCCGGCGCTCAGCATTTCGGTAAACATTGCACCGTCGCAGCTTGCCGATGGCTGGCTTGCCCAGCGCATCGTGCGGCTGCTTACCGAAACCGGATTTCCCTCCGAACGGCTCATAGTCGAGATCACTGAAAGCTCGCTCTTCGCGGAGCTCGATCTGGCCCGATCGATCGTCGCCAGCCTCAAGAACCAGGGAGTGCGCCTCGCGCTCGACGACTTCGGAACCGGCTTTTCGTCACTGTCGCACCTTCGCGCCTTGCCGTTCGACATGATCAAGATCGATCGGACATTCGTCTCCGATTTGCGTAGCAATCGCCAAAATTCCGCGATTATCCGAGCGGTTTCTACATTGGCGAACGCGCTCGAAGTGCCTGTGTGCATCGAGGGCATTGAGGACGAGGAAACGCGCCAGTCCGTGATCGCCCTCGGGTGCATTGTCGGTCAGGGCTGGTATTTCGGCAAAGCGATGACGCCTGACCAGGCCGCACAGCTGCTGGCCAGTCGCAATCTCCCTCCGCAGCCTACAACGAAGCCGCGCTCAGCCGCCTGCTGACTTCGAGCGCCGGGCCTTTCGCGGCAACTGACGAAATAATCCGCTTTAAGCCTCCCTACTGTCCCACCGCGGGACGGGCGGATCACCCTTGGCAATTGGGTCGTTGTCGACATGGTAAAAATCGCGTTAAGGATTTGCCATGCGAACGCTTCGGCCAGTTGCTGCAATCGACCCGAGGGATTTTGGCAAGCGGCCGCATTTCATCACCGCCGAATATTCCGGCCAGCGGGCTTTCCTGTCGGACGATGCGAAGCTGTTCGCGACGACCTTCGCTTCGGGTTTCCTGTTCGTCTTTCTTCTGATCGCCTGACGAGAACTCAATCGCACGCCTTGTGCAGCCGCCACCCGAGCCAGGCGGCAATGACGCTCGCCACGGCGACAATCAGCAGGCTGTCGGCAACCGTCACCCCCATCTGCACTGCGAACGTCAGGATCAGCGTCGCGGCGACCATGAAGCCCGAGTTGACGATATTGTTAGCAGCGATGGTCCGGGCGGTCTGCGATTTGGCAACGGTCGTCGTCAGGAATGCGTAGAGCGGAACCACGAACATGCCGCCGGCAATCGCCACGCCAAACAGATCGAAGACGATCCACGGTCCGTTGGGCATTGCGAGAAACTCGCGCACCCCCAGCAGCTCGTCGCCGTTCCCAGGCCAATTCTTCACCCGCCGAAACAGGTCGAGGACGAACGCGCCCATCGCCAAAGCGGCGCCGGGGGAATAGGTTGCCGCTACCCGGCCCTTTAGCAGCCGGTTGACCGCGACGGAGCCGACCGCGACGCCGATCGAGAAAATCGCCAGGAAGAGAGTTGCGACCGTCTGGTCGGAATCGAGGCTATTCTTGACGAGCGGCGGGAATTGAGCGGCGAGCACCGCCCCCATCGCCCAGAAGAAGCTGATGCAGACGATCGCAAGGAACAACCGCGGGACATGAAGGGTGGCACTCACCAAAGTGACCGACGCTCGGATGATGTGCCAGTCCATCTTGAGCGGCGGCGCCCCTTCTTCCGGCCGCGCCGGCGGAACAAGACCGCCCGAGATGCGCCCGGCGATGGCAACCATCAGCACTGCAACCGCAGCCCACTCCGCATGAAAGGATCCGTCCCCGCGCTGCAGGACCAGGATTCCGCCAAGCAATGTGCCGCCGAGAATCCCGATATAGGTGCCCGCTTCGACCAGGCCCGTGCCCCCGAGCACTTCATCATGGTGGAGGTGCTGCGGTAGGATGGCATATTTGATTGGCCCGAAGAATGTCGAATGAATGCCCATCGCCGCCAGCGCCGCGAGCAGAAGCGGAACGTTGTGGAGCAGCAGCCCGGCAGCCCCGAAGATCATGATCAGGATTTCCGCCGTCTTCACGATGCGGACGATTGCCGCCTTGTCGGTCGAATCAGCCAGCTGGCCGGCGAGCGCGGAAAGTAGGAAGAACGGGAGGATGAACAGACCTCCGGCAATGGCGCTGAACGTCGCCTCCTGCGTGGCGTCCTGGTAGATGCCGTAGATCACCAGCATCACCATCGCGGTGCGAAACAGATTGTCGTTGAAGGCGCCGAGGAACTGGGTGACGAAGATGGGCAGGAAACGCCGCGTCCTCAGCAAGTGAGCCGCGTCGTGCATCAATCTGCCCCGCCGCGCAGCGGCACCACACGCGAATCCATTGCCGCGCCTGTGTAACGGCTGCTGGCGCAGCGGCAAGCCACGGCCGCTGCCCGCTCTTTATCGGCCGTGCCTGTTTCGACTAGAGAAGGCTGCGATGCTCTCGCTCCCCAACCTTTTGACCCTGTCGCGCATCCTCGCCGTGCCGATCCTCGTTTTCCTCCTGTGGCGACCGACGCCGATCGACTACGCGATCACTTTCGTCCTCTACTGCGTTGTTGGCCTGACCGATTATTTCGACGGCTATCTAGCTCGCGCCCAGGGGCAAATCTCCAAGCTCGGGCAATTCCTCGACCCAATCGCCGACAAGATCATGGTCGCCGCCGTGATCGTCATGCTTCTCGCTTCGCGAAGGGCGAATGGGGACCCGCCCATCTTGGAAAACTGGGACATCATCCCGGCATTGATCATCCTGCTTCGCGAGATCATCGTCTCGGGTCTCCGCGAATTTCTTGCGGGGCTGCAGATTTCCATTCCGGTGAGCGCGCTGGCCAAGTGGAAGACCACATTCCAGCTGGTGGCGCTTGGCGCCTTGATCCTCGGCGGAGCATTGCCGGGGCAGCCCTGGGTTCTCCAGGTTGGGATCGTCTCGCTGTGGGCGGCGGCCGCTTTGACCCTTGTCACCGGTTGGGACTATCTGCGGGCAGGCCTCAAGCATATGGATTGATCGGTCGGCGATTAATCGGTTTTCCGTATATCGCTAAGCGACTTTAATCGTTTCCGTCGCTGAACTGGCGGGCCTATTGGCAGGGCTGGATCAATCTCGAACAAGGGTAGGAAACGCATGGACGCCAAGACTAGCGGCAGCCCGCTCAGCGATCCCTCGAAGGAGCCTGCTGCTCTCCGAAGCCTGGTCGGCAGGACCAACCGCGATTGGTGGCCCAACCAATTGTCGCTCGACATCCTGCCGCAGCCCTCCGACCCGATGGGCGACGATTTCGATTATGCCGCCGAGTTCGAGTCTCTCGACTATGAGGCAGTCAAGCGCGACCTCACCGCGCTGATGACCGACAGCCAGCCCTGGTGGCCGGCGGACTATGGGCATTACGGCCCCTTTTTCATCCGAATGGCCTGGCACAGCGCCGGCACCTATCGCATCGGCGACGGCCGCGGCGGCGCCAATTCGGGACAGCAGCGGTTCGCTCCGCTCAACAGCTGGCCGGACAACGCCAATCTCGACAAGGCTCGCCGTCTGCTCTGGCCGATCAAGCAAAAATATGGCGCCAAGCTCAGCTGGGCCGACCTGATGATCATGGCTGGCAACGTCGCCTTCGAATCGATGGGCGCCCCGGTGTTCGGATTCGGCGGCGGCCGGGCCGACGTCTTCGAGCCGGAGAAGGACGTCTATTGGGGCACCGAGGAGGAATGGGTCGGCGCCGGCGCGAAGCCTCGCATGGGCGACGACGCCGGCAAGGCGCTCGAGAACCCGCTCGCAGCGGTTCAAATGGGCCTGATCTACGTCAACCCCGAGGGTCCTGGCGGCAGCTCCGACCCGCTGGCCTCGGCCAAGGAAATCCGCGAGACCTTCCACAACATGGGCATGACCGATGAGGAAACCGTCGCTCTGACCGCCGGCGGCCACACATTCGGCAAGTGCCACGGCGCCGGCGACCCGTCCAAGGTCGGGGCCGAGCCGGAAGGCGGCGACGTCGCGCAAATGGGTCTCGGCTGGACCAGCGAGCATGGCTGCGGAATGGCCGACGACACGATCACCAGCGGCCTCGAGGGCGCCTGGACCCCGACTCCGATCCAATGGGACTCGAGCTATTTCCGAATGCTGCTCGACTATGAATATGAGCTCGTCACGAGCCCGGCCGGCGCCAGGCAGTGG
Source organism: Sphingomicrobium sp. (assembly GCA_035540655.1). Lineage (GTDB taxonomy): Bacteria > Pseudomonadota > Alphaproteobacteria > Sphingomonadales > Sphingomonadaceae > Sphingomicrobium. The sequence continues at coordinate 9,573 of DATLGC010000025.1, forward strand.
CAGCCGATCGACCCGGCTCCGGAAGACCTCGCCCCCGGCGCGCACAGCCCGGACAAGCGCCTGCCGACGATGATGACCACGGCCGACATGGCGTTCCGCGAGGATCCCGAGTTCCGCAAGATTTCCGAGCGATTCCGCGACGACCCGGACTATTTCGCCGACGCCTTCGCCCGCGCCTGGTTCAAGCTGTGCCATCGCGATATGGGGCCCAGGGTTCGCTATCTCGGCCCGGAAGTGCCGGAGGAGGATCTGATCTGGCAGGACCCGATCCCTCCCGCCGACCATGCGCTGGTCGAGGCGAGCGACATCGCCGACCTCAAGCGGCGGATCCTCGACTCCGGCCTGACCGTTCCGCAGCTGGTCAAGGCGGCCTGGGCCTCAGCCTCGACTTATCGCGGCACCGACCATCGCGGAGGCGCCAACGGCGGCCGGATCCGGCTCGAGCCGCAGCGCAACTGGGAAGTCAACGAGCCGGAGGAGCTGGCCCGGGTTCTCAACGTCTATGAAGATATCAAGGCCGACTTCGATTCCAATGCCGGCGACGGCAAGAAAATCTCGATCGCCGACCTCGTCGTGCTCGGTGGCTCGGCCGCGGTCGAGAAAGCGGCCAGGGACGCCGGCCACGACATCGAGGTGCCGTTCGCTCCGGGCCGCACCGACGCCAGCCAGGACTGGACCGACGTCGAAAGCTTCGCCGTGCTTGAGCCCAAGGCCGACGGCTTCCGCAACTATCTGCGTACCGACGTCCACTATCCGGTTCCGACCGAGGAGCTGCTGATCGACCGGGCTTCGCTGCTGCGACTGACAATCCCGCAGATGACGGTGTTGATCGGCGGTCTGCGCGTGCTCGGCGCCAATTTCCGCGGCGAAGAATACGGAGTCCTGACCGACCGGCCAGGCCAGCTCACCAACGACTTCTTCGTCAACCTGCTCGACATGGGCACGGCCTGGAAGCCGGAGAACGACCATGTCTTCGTCGGCACCGACCGGCGCACCGACCAGCAGAGGTGGACGGCGACCCGGGTCGACCTGGTGTTCGGCTCGAATTCGCAGCTTCGCGCGGTGTCGGAAGTCTACGCAGCCGCCGATGCCGCGAGGAAGTTTGTCGAGGATTTCGTTACCGCTTGGACCAAGGTGATGAACGCCGACCGCTTCGACCTCGCGCGCAAGTCCGGCGGCTGGACGGAAAAGACGTCAGGTGCGGGCGTAAGCACCGCCCAGCCGGTCGACACGGACTGAGCCGATTGATCGTCGCGGCGCTTGAACGCCGCGGCGGCTTGCCGTTCAAACGCGCTCGGTCTGGGCGAGCGGCATCGCGGGTGATGACGCAAGTTCCGGACTGAGCTCGCGCACGATGCGCCGGAGCGCTGCAGCAAGCAGCTTGAATTCGCCTCGTCTCGGGCTCGATCGCCGCCAGATCAGCGCGACCCGCCGATAGCCCTGCTCGGAGCGGAGCGGCTTGGCGTCCACTCGCGTGTCCTCGAGGATGCCAGCCTCGATTGCCATCTCTGGGACGAAGGTGATCCCCAGGCCGTTGTCCACCATTTGCACCAGTGTGTGGAGCGAGGTGCCCATCATCGCCGCCCGCGCCCGGAGGTCCGGCCGATTGCAGGCGGACAGCGCCTGATCCTTCAGGCAGTGGCCGTCCTCGAGCAGCAGCAACCTCTGGTCGTCAATGCAGTCGGACTCGACGGTGTCGCCACCCGGGGCCTCGCCGCCCGGAAAGGCAACATATAGCCGGTCTTCGAACAAGACTGCCGAATCGACGTCGCCGCAAGCGTAGGGAAGCGCCAGGAGAACGCAGTCGAGCTGGCCGCGATGCAGGGCTTCGCAGGCCGCCTGGCTGGCTTCTTCGCGAAGGTAGAGTTTGAGCTTCGGCCAACCCTCGCGAAGCCGCGGCAGCATGGTCGGCAACAGAAAAGGCGCGATGGTCGGGATGACTCCCATGCGCAGCTCGCCATGCAGGGGCTTGCCCTCTGCCCGCGCCAAATCGGCAAGCTCTTCGGCCTCGCGCAACAGCCGAAGCGCCTTGTCGGCGACCTTTTCGCCCAGCGTGGTGAAGCGCACGACGCGCCGAGTGCGCTCGACCAACGTCACTCCGAGCAAGGTCTCAAGATCGCGCAAACCGGCCGACATGGTCGACTGGGTGACGAAACAGGCTTCCGCCGCCTTTCCGAAATGACCGCATTGGCGCAACGCCACGAGATATTGCAGCTGCTTGATGGTAGGCAGATGGGCGGTCATGCCTTATCGGATTAGCCGATAAGCGCGGAGTTTGTAATAGACTCGCACGATTACCTCTATGCGGCCAGATACCTCCACAGTCCGTAGCCACTAATTGCGCTGAGGACGATTCCGACCAGCACCAACATTCGGTCGGCGGCGAGGCGCTTGGCGACGATCGCGCCTAGAGGAGCCGCGACGACGCCTCCGATCAGCAGCCCGATCACCGCCATGCTGAATGCCGCCAGCCCGATGGTGGCGATGAACGTCGCCGAGATGCTGACGGTGAGGAAGAACTCAGCGGTATTGACCGTACCGACCGTGGTCCTCGGAGTCGCGCCCTGAACCAGCAGGTTGGACGTCACGATCGGACCCCATCCCCCTCCGCCGGCGGCGTCGAGAAAACCGCCGGCCAGTCCCAGGGGCTCGACGACTTTCGGCTCTCGCTCGGTGTGGCGATGTGTTGCGCCTCGCCAAAGCAGATAAAGCCCGATGGCAAGCAGATAACCAAGAACGATCGGCCTGGCGGTATCGGCGGGGATTTGCGTCAGCACATAGGCCCCGAGAACGCCGCCGATCACGCCGGGAATGACGATCCGCGCGAACAGTCGCCAATTGACGTTGCGGTGGGCGATATGGCTGATCCCCGACACCCCGGTCGTAAAAGTCTCCGCCGTATGGACGCTCGCCGAGGCAGCGGCCGGAGGGACCCCCATGCTGACCAGAAGGGTCGTGCCGATTGTTCCGAACGCCATCCCGAGCGCCCCGTCCACCAGCTGCGCGGCGAACCCGATCACAATGAAGGGCAGGAGAACCGACGGGTCACTGATCAATTCCGGCATGACCATGCTCCCCCTACGTCGGGGCAAGATGTGCCCAAGCGCCCAAGGGTCCGCAAGACGATTCAAGATCGGCCACGGTTCCAACCGCTGGCATTTCCATTATCGCGACCTTAAATTGAGGCGGAACGAAGCAGAGGAAGTTGATGGCAGGCTTCATCGCCTATCTGGATTCGGTAAAGGCGCGCGACCCGGCGGCGCGATCGCGCTGGGAGGTGCTGCTCTATCCGGGCGTCCTCGCCCTGGGGCTGCACCGGGTGGGCCACTGGCTTTACGGCGGCCGGCTCTATTTTCTCGCGCGGCTGGTCAACCATTTCGGCCGCTTCCTCACGGCCATCGACATCCATCCAGGCGCCAGGATCGGTCGAAACTTCTTTATCGACCACGGCTTCACGGTGGTCGGCGAAACCGCCGAGATCGGCAATGACGTCACAATTTATCAGAACGTCACTCTCGGCGGCACCAACCCTTCGACCGGGATCGGCGGCAAGCGCCATCCGACGCTCGGCGATGGCGTCGTCATCGGCTCGGGAGCGCAGATTCTCGGCCCGGTCACCATTGGCGACGGCGCCAAGGTCGGAGCCAATTCGGTCGTCACCAAGGACGTTGCCGCCGGAGCGACCGTGGTCGGCATTCCAGCCAAGCCGGTACCGGTCGACACCGTCCATTACAGTCCAGGCTTCGTGCCCTATGGAACGCCGTGCGGCGAAGACGTCGATCCAACCCGCGCTCGGATATGCGAGCTTGAGCAACAGATCGATGAGCTCCGCGGCGAGATTGCGGCTCTCAAGTCGGCGCGCGCTCCCGCTCCCAGGGCTAAAAGCGCTTGAGCGTCATCGCGCCGTTCCCGAATCCCCGGGACCGGCGCCCTCTCGCCAGCTTCGACCGGCTCGAGCTCAAGAAGATTCTTGATCTTTACGGACGGATGGTGGCGGCGGGTCACTGGCGCGATTACGCCCTGTTCCTGGGTCAGGATGCCGCCATTTTCGCCGCGTTCCGGAGGACATCGGAACGGCCGGAAATCCGCATCGAAAAAAGGCCGCAGCTCCGACTTAAGCAAGGCGCCTATGCGCTAGTCGGCGAACATGGTCTGGTGCTCAAGCGGGGCCACGACCTGGTTGCGGTCATGGCCCCGCTCGAACGACGACTGATCAAGCTGATCGACTAGGCGGCCGGCTGAGCAGCCGCGATCGGCACCCGGTTGACGATCGGCAGCCGGTCCTTGACGCTGTCCGGAAGCGGCCTGACCACTGCCGACCGAGCCTGGTTCCAGAAAGCGGAAAGCAGCAGCAGCGACGACCCGATAACCAGCGCGGTCAGTGCCACGCTCAGCTCGACCGCCCCGAACCGCTCAAACAGGTCGGTCAGCGCCCAGAGCACATAAGCGAGCGCCGAAACCAGCAAGGCACGCCGGTCGATGGCGAGCGCGGTCACCCCGATCGCGACGTAGAGCAGGATGACGATGACCCCCTCGCCGATGGTCGCATTGCCGTCGTTGAGACCGAGCAGGGTGAAGATCGGGTGGACGATCATCGGCGCCGCGAGCAGGTGAAGCCAGAAGGCGACGTCGGCTCGGCGAGTGATTCGCGCGCGGTCCGACCCGTCCCACCACATGGCGAACAGGAAGGTGCCGACACCGAGCAGAAGCACGAAACCAAGCACGATGTTGCGCGTGTTCTCGGCCCCTCCGAGCGCCGCGACCAGCAGCCCGATGGCGATTGCCGCGACCGAGGCGGCTCCGGCCGCTACCGTGATCGGGACCCGGAATCGCTTCCAGTGCAGCCAGGTGCCGCCAGCTGCGATGGCTCCGGACACGGCGGCCAGAATTCCGCCGACCTGCGCGTTGCCGTCGAGCTGCGCGGTCCCGATCGCGAGAACCAGCGCGAACGCGGCGGCCAGGAAGGTGCCTCCGGCGAAACTCAGCAGCAGCAGGATCGACGGCAGCGCCATCCGGCGCCTTGCGGTGAAGAACAGCGCCAGCGCCCAGCTGACGGCCGCGACCGCGGCCGGCGCGAGCGGCGAGGGCCCGTCATTTTCGATCGCAAGGCCGATCGCCAGCCCTGCGCGCTGGCCGATCCAGGCGACTGCGAACAGCAGGATCGCGGCGGCGATTGCGACGAAGATGTCATTGAAGCCGGTGATGAGGCGAAAATGCTCCTCGTCGACGGCCGAAGACGAGCGCTGCCGCTCGCTGTGGGCGCGAAGGGCGGCCGCAGCCTCGGCGCTGATTGCTCCGGCTGCGACCGCGTCGTCGAGATCTGCCTGACTGTACATGCTGATGCCCTCCCAAACCGGCGGAAGGGATAGAATAGGTGTATTATATTGTCAATACAGCGCGCTGGCCGGCGCCCTCTATTGGGCAATTGGAGCGCCGGCCTGCCGCCGAGCTATCGGCAGCGCACCCGGCCGCGCTCGACCTCGCGGCCAAGCAAGGCTCCGGCGGCCGCGCCGATGATAGTCCCGGTCGTGCGCTCCCCGCGCGTGTCCACCGCCCGGCCGATCAGCGCCCCTCCGGCCGCTCCGACGATCAGCCCGGTCGTTCCGTCGGGGCGCTTGCACCGCAACCGGCCCTGCCGGTCATGCCAGGTCTTTCCCTTATAATATCCCTGCGCGAGCGCAGGCGCCGGCAACGCTGGAATTGTCAGTGCCGCCGCCGCGAGCGCGAGCATGGTCTTCTTCATGTGATGGCTCCCTTTTTTGCCGTCTGTTTCTCGGTGAGCCGTTGCTGCGCCAGTTTTTCTGAACGGCGGGCAACGGAACGGCGCCGTTAACCAAGCCGTCGGCGGTTTACGACGAAGCGCTGCTCGGGGAGCGATGCGCTGCTGTAACGGTATCTTCAAAGTTTCTGGCAGCGATCGCCGGCCCGCCGTTAACCATGACCGCTGAGCTGAATTTAGCATTTTGCGGCCTAGCCTTCGCAGATGCTGAGGATCACGGTCTTGCTGGCGGCTGTGGCGGGGATATCCCCCGCGCATTCCGCTTCGGCTGCGATCGAGCCGCCGTCGCCCTTGGCGGACGCGTTGTCCGCGCCACTGCTCGACCCATTCGCTGCGCGCATGCTGGCCGAGCATAATCGGGAGAGGGCTGCGGTCGGCCACCCGCCGCTCGCCTGGGATCCTCGGCTGGCAGCGTCGGCCGCGACCTACGGCCCGGTCCTTGCCAGGCTCGGCTATCTCGTCCACTCGCCGCGCGAGGACCGCCCGGGTCAGCGCGAGAACCTGGCCATGGCCTATGGCGGAACCATGACCGCCGAGGGGCTGGTCGGCATGTGGACGGCCGAGAAGAAGCTTCTGGTGCCGGGTCTCTTCCCGCACGTCAGCCGCACCGGCCAGTGGAAGGACGTCGCCCATTACACCCAGATGGTCTGGCGCACCACGACCCACGTCGGCTGCGCCCTCCATCGCGGCCAGTGGGACTATCTGATCTGCCGCTATTCGCCGCCGGGCAATGTCGACGGCAAGCCGGTGCTCGACTGGCCGTCGGTCGCTTCGCGCTAGCTGGCCTCGGCGAGCTTCTCCTCGATCAGGCGAACCGCCGTTGCGATCGCCTCGTCGATTCCAAGCTCGCTGGTGTCGAGCAGGATGGCGTCCTCGGCCCGCCGCAGCGGCGCGGCCTGGCGGCCCGAATCGCGTTCGTCTCGGGCGCGAATGTCGATCAGCACGTCCTCGTAATGTGCCGGCATTCCGCGTTCGAGCAGCTCGCGCACCCGGCGCTGGGCGCGCACTTCCGGCTTGGCCGTGACGAACAGCTTCACCGTCGCGCCGGGAGCGATCACGGTGCCGATGTCGCGGCCGTCCAGCACCGCGCCGCCCGGTTGCTCGGCGAACTCGCGCTGTCGCTCGAGAAGTGCCGAGCGAACCGAAGGATAGGCTGAAACGCGAGAAGCGATCTTTGACACCGGCTCGCTGCGCAGTTCCTCATCGGCCGGGTCGATGCTGCCGATGTCGCAGGCACGCAGAGCTTCGAACTCCTCCGACGGGTCCCCGCCCCAACGCCACAGGTTTAGCGCCACTGAGCGATACAGGCACCCGGTGTCCATGTGCGGCAGGCCAAAACGGCGCGCCAGCGCGCGAGCAATCGTCCCCTTGCCGCTGGCGGCCGGGCCATCGACGGCAATCAGCAGCCGCTGCCGCGGGCCGTTCTCGTTATCGCTATGCTCGGTCAAGCGCCGCGCTTTGACAGGGGCAATAGCCTATGGCAAGGCGCCGCCCGCACCCGCCGCGGCAAGGCCCCGGCAGCCGCCTTACTGGAGACACGACCGACATGGTGAAACCCGAATGGGGCACCAAGCGCACTTGCCCCAAGTGCTCGACCCGCTTCTACGACCTTGGCAAGGATGATCCGGTGCATTGCATCGAATGCGCCACCGATTTCTATCCCGAGCCGGTGCTGAAATCCAAGCAGCCGATGGCGTTCGAGGCCGTGCCTGCCGCTGCCAAGAAGCAGGAGCCCGATTCCGATCTCGGGGCCGAGGATCTGGCGATCGACGAAGATGCCGAGGTCAGCCCGGACGAAGAAGTCGATCTCGATACCGGTGATGAAGACCTTGGAGTCGAGACTGCCGGCCAGGACGACGAGGGCTAGGCCCCATTTGAATTCGCCGCGGGCAGTCCTATTTTCCCGTTTCCAGCCCGGGAAAACTCGCCTAAGGCGCTGACCGGATCGGGGCCGTAGCTCAGCTGGGAGAGCGTCGCAATGGCATTGCGAAGGTCAGGGGTTCGATCCCCCTCGGCTCCACCATCCCTCCTCCCAGGAACCCGCACGAGCGCGTGAGCCGTTCGATTCGGCGGCGCGCTCGATAGCCGGGACAAAAGGCGGAACGCTCGCGCGCTCGGCTCATTGACAGGACAGTAGCGACCGGTGCGTGACCGCGCACGCCAATCGCGCGTCCCCCTGCGCCGTTCGCCGAGCCACTTTTCGCAAGGAGGAAGGACATGCCTCGACAGGATTGGTTTCGCGACGACACGATGAGCCGCGACCGCGACGAACGCGGCTATTTCGGTGGCTATCGCTCCGACGAATTTGACGACCAGCGCGGCCGCGACAGCGGTGCCTTTTTCGACCGCGACCAGCAGAGCCGCGGTTCGGAGCGCAACCGGCCAATGGGCGGCTGGGGCGGATTGATGGGCGACGACGAGCGCGACTGGTCGCGCGAGCGGAGCCGGGGCCGGGACACCTATCAGCGTTACGGCTCGGACGACGATAGCGATGATATCCCGACCGACGAGACCGAGCGGCTGATCGCTTCCAACAAGGTTGAAGGCACGCCCGTATACGGACGTCGCCGAGAGCGCCTTGGAAGCATCTATAATTTCATGGTCGACAAGTACAAAGGCGAGGTCGTCTATGCGGTGCTCCGCCACGGCGGCTTCCTCGGCCTTGGCGACCGCTATTACCCGCTCGACTGGGACGATCTCACCTACGATACGCGACTCGGCGGTTATCGAGTGAGCTTCAGTGAAGACGACCTCGATCGCTTCGAGAGCTTCGATTCGCAGGGTCGAAGCCTTGGCCGGGGCAGCGGTCACGGCGGCCGGGGCGGTCAGCGCGGCGAAAGCCGTTCCGAAGGCCGGCGCGATCGCGGCAACCGGTACACGCCCTGGTGATTGAACAATGAAAAGGGGCGGCGGCGCCTTTCGGTGCCGCCGCCCCTGGCTTATGCTCGAGCGCTGCTTACAGCTTGTCCGAGACGTTGTTGAACGTCGTTCCGAGCTTGGTGCCGATGCCCTGCATCGCGCCAATGGCAGCAACGGCGATCAGGGCGGCAATCAGGCCGTACTCGATGGCGGTCGCGCCTTTCTCGTTGCGAATAAGTTTCAGAAACTTCACCATTTCGCGTCTCCCACTTCCATTAACTCACGCAAAGCTGACGCCTGGTGCGCCCGCCTCAGTGGCAAAATGCGACGGATGGGTTGAGGAAAGGTTAAGCCGCTCGGGCTCGCGCTTGCGACTGTTCCAGACAAGACAACGGCGGCGCGTTTCCGCGCCGCCGCCGGCTTTTCAACAAGTAACCGAAGCTTAGAGCTTGGCGGAAACGTTGTTGAAGGTCGTTCCGAGCTTGGTGCCGATGCCCTGCATGGCGCCAATGGCGGCAACGGCGATCAGAGCGGCAATCAGGCCGTACTCGATGGCGGTCGCACCCTCGTCGTTGCGAATCAGCTTGAGAAACTTCGACATGTCCTGGTCTCCTTTAGGTTCCACATTCAGAGGAACCTTCCGTTCCCCCACCTGCGCAATCTTCGCGTAGGATGCGGAAGAGGATTAGGCGCGATCCGTTGAGAAAGGCTTAAGCGCCGCAGTTTCCGCGGCTTAACCATGATTGGCGCTCGTCAGCTCAGCGTTCGTCGAACAGCTTGCGCAGCTCGCGGATCGCTTCCCGAAGACCGCGAGTGCCCTCGCTCCATTCTTCGGGCACCGGGCTCTGGCGTTCCCGCGGAGCCGTCCGCGGCCGGCGCTCCGGCAGTCGGAACTCGCGGGGCATGGTCGGGCCGCGGCGTCCGTCGACGCTCACCGCCGGGGCCATGAAGCTTCGCCATATCTGCGCCGGAGCGGTGCCGCCGGTGATCTTGCCCAGCGACTTGTTGTCGTCGCGACCGACCCAGACTCCGACCACGAGATTGCCGGCAAATCCGACGAACAAGGCGTCGCGATTGTCCTGGCTGGTGCCGGTCTTGCCGAAGGTCGGGACGGCCAGCGCTGCCCGCCGGCCAGTGCCGTTGTTCGCGGCTTCGAACAGCAATTCCAGCATCGGACCACGGTCGCGCCGATCGCCCATTCGGCCGGTTCGGCTGAACAGGCCGGTCGTTCGCTCCTCCGGCCCGAGGTCGAGGCCGACAGGAGTCACGGGATAGGAGCCGCCGGCGACGGCCGCATAAGCAGCGGTGAGCTCGAGCAGGCTGACATTGGCCGTTCCCAGCGCGACGCTCGGGCTGTTGGGTATTGGCGTCGACACTCCGAGCTCACGCGCCACGCGGATGACATTGCCTCGGCCAACCCGCTCGGACAGCCTCACGGTCGCCGCGTTGCTCGACCGTGCGAAGGCTTCCCGCACGGTGATCTGACCGCGATATATTCCGTCATTGTTCGCCGGGGTCCAGCCGCCGATGGTGATCGGGCGATCCTCGATCATGCTGTCCGGGGTCCAGCCTGCTCGCAGCGCGGCGAGGTAGACGAACAGCTTGAACGCCGAGCCCGGCTGGCGGCGCGCCTGGGTCGCGCGATTGAACTGCGACGCCTTGTAGCTGCGGCCGCCGACCATGGCGACGACCCGCCCGTCCGGCCGCATTGCGACCAGCGCCGCCTGGGCATCGCCGATCGCCGCATTGTTGATCGCCCTGACCGCCAGCCTTTGCAGGTCGGCGTCGAGCGTTGTCCGGACCCGGACTTCGCCAAATTCCGAATCGAATGCCTTCTGGGCAGCCGGAGCAAGCCAGTCGGCGAAATAGGTGCCGGTCGGAATCGCGGAGCGCTGCCGGACCGGCCGCGCAAAAGTGACCGATCGCGCCCGCTGATGAGTGATCGCTCCGGTGTCGGCCATCGCTGAAAGGACCAGCTTGCCTCGCTGTTGCGCCAAGTCGAGGTTGCGCGTCGGGGCGAGCCTCGAGGGCGCCTGGACCAATCCCGCGAGCATCGCCGACTGGGCGAGCGTCAGCTTCTCCGGCTCGCGATCGAAATAATGGCGCGACGCGGCGCGCAAGCCATAGACCCCGTCGCCGAAATAGATGCTCGACAGATAGCGGGACAGAATCTCGTCCTTGGTCAGCCAAGCCTCCAGCCAGAAGGCGATGATCACCTCCTGCGCCTTGCGCTTCATGCTCCGGTCGGACGACAGGAAATTGGTCTTCGCGAGCTGCTGGGTGATGGTGCTGCCGCCCTGGCGGACGCCGCCCGCTCGCGTGTTGGCAAGCATCGCCCGGGCGATCCCGCGGGGATCTATGCCCCAGTGACCATGGAATCGCCGGTCCTCGATCGCGACGAAGGCCGCGACGGTGTGTGGTTCGAGCTTCGCCGCGTCGACCGGCGCCAGTTTGATCGCGCCCCTACGGGCGATCGGCCTGCCCTCCTGGCTGAGGAACAGCAGCGCCGGATCATCGAGCGGCTCGAGAGCCTTGGACAAAGGCGCCGTGACGATCAGCCAGATGACGGTGGCAACGATCAGGCCGGTGAGCGAATAGAGCAGAATTCGCCAGCTTTGCCGCCTGCGCCTTGGCGGCTCCTCGGGCTGGTCGGGAGCAAGCTCGATCGGCGGGGGCGCCGACTCGGGCGAGAACGGGTCGGGAAGCTCCTCGACATTCCGGCCGTCGCGGCTCCAGATCCCGTCCCTGTCAGCCACCCTGTGTCCTTCCGCCAAGCGGCGCTGCCTTACTTCAGTAAAACAGTTCCTCACATATATCCAGACGGATGCTGAACGGCGGATTGCAATCTCGCCAACCCGCGGGGAAGCAGGGCTTGGGCGACAAGGCGCACGCGGCTACATGCATGGCCTCATGATCCGCTTGATCGCCCTGGTGCTGCTTGCCGCGCTCGCCTTTACGCAGCAGGCATGCCGGCGGGCTCCTGAAGGCGCGGCGCGGGTTGTGGTGATTGGCGATCAGCCGGGGCTGGCCGATGCCGCCTCCGGACCCCTGTCGACCGCTTCGGCCGTCGTCGTCACCAACGTCGCCCAGGGTCTCGTCCGATTCGACGCCCGCGGCCAGATCGAACCGGGTCTGGCCGAGCGGTGGAACGTCAGCGATGACGGGCTCAGCTACATCTTCCGCCTCGCGTCGGCCGAATGGCACGACGGCCGCAGGATCACCGCGCATCAGGTTGCCCGGATCTTGCGGCGGCAGATGTCGGCTTCGAGCAACAACAGGCTGAAGGACACGCTCGGAGCGGTCGACGAGATTGTCGCCATGACTGACCGGGTTCTCGAAATCCGGCTTCGCTCGCCCCGTCCGAACCTCCTTCAGCTGCTGGCCCAGCCGGAGCTAGGGCTGGTCCATGAGGGAAGCGGCAGCGGTCCCTTCAGGATCGCGGACAGCGGCGGCGCCAGTGGCGAAATCCGGCTCCAGCGGTTCATTCCCATGCCCGATGATGACGAGGATCGGCGGGAGGAAGTCGTTCTTTCGGCGGCGTCAGCCGCTGACGCCGTCCGCGCCTTTGTCGAGGGACGGGCCGACCTCGTCCTCGGCGGGACCTTCGCCGACCTGACGGAAGCACGGCAGCCCCGCTTGCCGCGCAATGCGCTGCGATTCGACCCGGTGTCGGGCCTGTTCGGACTTGTCCCCGCCCGGCGCGCCGGGCCGCTCGCCGATGCCGAGCTTCGCGGGCTGCTGTCTCAGGCGCTCGATCGCGACCGGCTTGTCTCGGACCTCGGGGTGCCGGGACTGCTGCCTCGGGCGACAGTGCTCGAATCCGGCCTCTATGGAATGCAGGACCCGGCGCCACCCGAATGGGCGGCGGTGCCGCTCGACCAGAGGCGCGATTCCATCGCCGCGGCAGCGGACCGCTTGTTCGGTTCCGGCGAGCGCCCCCTGATTCGAGTCGCGGTTCCGGACGGTCCCGGCGGTCAGCTGCTTCTCGACCGCTTGGCAGAAGATTGGGCGCCCCTCGGCATTCGGGTCGAGCGCGCGCAAAGTGGCCAGCCGACCGATCTCAGGCTGATTGACCTCGTTGCCCCCTCCATCTCGCCGGCTTGGTTCCTCAGGCGGTTTCGATGCGATGCCGCAGCGATTTGCGATTCGGAAATAGACGAGCTGCTTGACGGTGCCCGGGCCGCACCCGTCGCCGACCAGCGTTCGGCGCTGTTCACCGAAGCGTCGCGCCGGATCGATGAGCTTCAACTGTTCATCCCGATTACCGCACCGATCCGCTGGTCGCTCGTTTCCGACCGCATTCAGGGCTTTGCCGGCAACCGGTTCGCGGTTCACCCACTGACCAGCCTCAGCCAGCGCCTCCACCGCGAAAGGGCGGAATGATGGCAGTCGATCCAAATCGCGCAAAAGCCTTCCCCGGCCTGGGCAATGATCCACGGTCGGTCCGTCTTCGAGTCGAGGCGTTGGAAAGGCTGATGGAGCGCATCTTCATCATTCCCGGCCTCAACCGGCCGATCGGGCTGGATGCCATCCTCAGCGTCATCCCGGTCGCCGGAAGCACCGCCGGGGCGGTTCTTGGCGCATATATGATGTGGGAAGCGCGAAACTTGCGCATGTCGCGCTGGCAGATGGCTCGGATGAGCGCCAACACCGGCTTCGACTGGCTGCTTGGGATGATCCCCTTCGTCGGGGTCGTTCCCGACTTCTTCTTCCGTTCGAACAGCCGCAATCTGCGCATCATCCTGCGCCATCTCGACAAGCATCACGCCGCGCAGGCGACGGTCACGGTGGAGCCCGTCGAGGCGGCCGGCGAGCCTAGTAAACCGGCCGGCCCCTGACGTTGCCCGGAGGCGAATAGCGGCAAACCAGGAAGTCCCGCGACGATGAGGAGACGATCGCGCAGCCGACGTGGGTCGTTCCTCGCCAGACGATCTGGGTGTAGTGGCCGACGTCGGCCCAATTACCGGTGCGGCTTACGTTGGGAAACGGCTGGGCCATGAACATCCGCTTTTCGGACGCCCAGTTGCCGACCATCTGCTCGGGAGTGAACGCGCCGCGGGTCCCCATCCACAGATTCTCGCCCTGGGCCGATTGGTTCGCGTGCCGCATTGTCCCGGAAGCGGCCAGCACGCGCCCCCAGTCCGACGCCGAGGCGGCAAGCGCGGGGTCCCACGCCAGCGGCGGAAGCCGAAGCGCAGCCCGCTCGACATTGTGCGCGCGCAGCAGACGCTCGGCGAGCACTCCCTGGGCAGCACCGACCTGCGGAGTCAGGATCAAGGTCCCGCGCTGGCCGGCGGCCGAAGCCGCGCCTGCGAAGGACAGGACCGCGGCAGCGGCCGCGACGATTGGCAAAATACGCATTGTAAAAGCCCCCCAGCCCGTGACTGTTCGTATCCCCTTATAATATCAGAATAATGTGAACCTTTGGTTGACGACTGCGGGGATCGGCCCGCTTGGCTGGAAGCTCAGTCGCCGCCGATTTGAGGCCGTCCGACGTCGCCCTGACCGACGGTTCGGCCGGCCATTTCCAGCATTCGCTCGAGCGGCACGCGTGCCTTGGCCATGACCTCGGGCGACAGCTCGATACGCGGCTGCAGATCGCGCAGCGCGACATACAGCTTCTCGAGCGTGTTCAGCGCCATGTAGGGGCACATGTTGCAATTGCAGTTGCCGTCGCCGCCGGGGACACCGATGAAGGTTTTGCCGGGCGCCGCTTTTTCCATCTGATGGATGATGTGCGGCTCGGTCGCCACCAGGATCGTGTCCGCCGGGCTGGTCAGCGCGAAATCGAGGATCGACTTAGTCGAGCCGACATGGTCGGCATGGTCGATGATGTGCGGCGGGCATTCGGGATGGGCAGCGACCGGAGCGCCGAGGTGCTCGGCCTTGAGCTTCAAAAGCTCTGTCTCGGAAAACGCCTGGTGGACGATGCACACGCCCGGCCACAGCAGCATTTCGCGGCCCGTTTTCCTCGCGAGATAGCCGCCAAGGTGCCGGTCCGGCCCGAAGATGATCTTCTGGTCCTTCGGGATCTGCTTGAGGATGACGTCCGCGCTGCTGGACGTGACGATGATGTCGGAAAGCGCTTTCACCGCCGCCGAGCAGTTGATGTAGGTCAGCGCGATATGGTCGGGGTGCGCCTCGCGGAAGGCCTTGAACTGGTCGGGCGGGCAAGAATCCTCGAGCGAGCAGCCGGCATCCATGTCGGGCAGGATGACGGTCTTTTCCGGCGACAGGATCTTGGCCGTCTCGGCCATGAAGCGGACGCCGCAAAAAGCGATCACATCGGCGTCGGTCGCAGCCGCCTTGCGCGACAGGTCCAGGCTGTCCCCGACGAAGTCGGCCAGGTCCTGGATCTCCGGCTTCTGGTAATAATGGGCGAGGATGACGGCATTGCGCTCGCGCTTCAGCCGGTCGATCTCGGCGAGAAGATCGAGCCCTCGCAGACTGTGCGGTTGAACGGTCATTGCGATCCTTCGCCGGCCCGCTTCTGGCGCGCCTCTTCCAATACCTCATTATAGGAACGCGAACGGTCGAGATAAGAGGGGTCCTCGCCTGCTTCTTCCCCGGAAAAGCGGGCGACCACCCGGACATCGTCGAAACCGGCCGCGCGGAGCGGAAGCGCGAAGCTCCGCTCGATCGCTCGGCGGGCCGCGTCGCGGGCGAGGCGCATCGGCACCTCTGCCTGCGCCTGCTTGCGCAGATCCTCGACCGCGGCTGCGCGATTGGCGCGATCGAGCACCGTCTCCGCATCGGTCAAGGCGGCGAGAATTCCGCCGGAGCCATATTCCCGGGCGGAAGAGAGATCGACTTCGGGACCGGCAATCTCGATGTCCGGCAGTCGAACGCTGAGCGTCCTCGACCGCGCGTCCCAGCGCACGTCGTCTTCGGTCATCCGCGACAGATCGAGCTCGTAGCGCACGTCGCCCGGCAGGATCAGTGTGCGTTCGGTCGAAAGACCGAGCCGCGTTTGCCGGGCGGTGGTCACCGAGACATATCGGGCGACGAACGGCACCAGCCGATTCTGCGCCCGCATAGATTCCAGGCTGGAAGTGGCGATCGCGCGAGGATTGGACGCTCCGAACAGCCGGTCGGCAATGCCGGCGCCGCCGATCAGCAAGCCGATCAGCAGTGCGACGACGATCGCGCCGATCAGCAAGGGCAGTCTCAGGCGGTTGCGGTCCATGTTTCTCCTGTGTGCGCAACGAGTCCGCGCTTCTCGAGGTCCAGCAGGTGAGCGAGCACCGAGCCTCCGGCAGCGGCGATGAGGCGCGGGTCGAGTCCGGGATAGGCCATGGCGACAATGTCGGGAATCGCTCGCGGCCGCTCTCCGACGAGCCGAATGATCTGCTTCTCGCGTTGCATGCGATGGCCGATAAGGCCGCGAACATATTGTCGGGGGTTGGTCACTGGTGGCCCGTGCGCCGGATAATAGATGCGGTCCGAGCGCTGCCTCAGCCTTTCGAGGCTCGCCATATAGGCCGCCATGTCGCCGTCCGGCGGGACGACGACGGTCGTCGACCAGCCCATCACATGGTCTCCTGTAAACAGCGCGCCAGACCGCTCTTCGCCAAAACACAGATGGTTCGACGTGTGGCCCGGAGTCGCCACCGCCACCAGCCGGCGGTCGTCGATCTCGATGGATTCGCCGTCGGCGAGCACCCGGTCGGGGACATAGTCGCGGTCGAAGGCCGCGTCGGCGCGCGGCCCAAGGGAATCCAGCGAAAGCGGGGCGCAACCGATGACCGGCGCTCCGGTCGCTTGCGCCAGCGGCTTTGCTGCCGGGCTATGGTCGCGGTGGGTGTGGGTGCACAGGATCGCGGCGACACGGCGGCCCTCAATCGCACCGATCAGCGAGTCGACATGGGCCGGGTCATCGGGCCCAGGATCGATGATCGCCACCTCGCGCTCGCCGATCAGATAGCTTTGGGTCCCGGTGAAGGTGAACGCCGACGGATTGTGCGCCAGCACTCGGGCGATACCCGGCTCGAGCGTATCGACAATGGCGTAGGGCGCGTCCACCACAGCGCTCCTGCCATGAGTGACCCCAGCTGGCAAAGATTGGCGCGAGCGAAGCTAGGGGTTGCTGGCGCCAGGCTCGGGATTCACCCGGCGACCGGTCTTTTTCGAGCCCCCTTGAGCCGCGCCAGCCCATGCTCGGCGAGGGAAAGCAGGCCAGGTTCCGTCGTCTCGAGCTGTCGCGCCCGACGCTCGAAAGCATCGGGATAAATTCGTCCGAACAGCGCCTCCATGCTGTGATCCCAGCTGAACTGACGAACATGGGCGCACGCGAGATTCCGGATTGTCGATCGGTCGCTTTTCCATATTTCGAGGATGTTCCTCGCCATGGCCTCGGCATCGTCGATCGGGCCGAGCCGTCCCAGTTCAGGCGTAACCCGGTCGACCATTGCGCCGCCGGCAACCCCGACCACCGGAAGGCCCGATGCCTGGGCCTCGACGATCGACACGCCGAACGTCTCGTCGGCCATTCCCGAAACGTAGATGTCGGCGCTTGCCAGCCACCGCGCGAGCTCGACGCGGCCGCGCACGAAGCCGGGGGTGAATATTCGCGGATCCCCTAGCCGGGAAATCTCCTCGCGCAGCGGGCCTTCCCCAAGCAGGACGAGCCTCGCACCGAGCTCCGCAGGGAGCCGGCGGAAGGCATCGACGACGACCTGAGCCTTCTTCTCGGCGTCGAGACGCCCGGCATAGATCAGCAGAGGCCGGTCGTCGTCGACCCCGACGCTGTCGCGGATGCTTCGGTCGCGCAGAGCCGGGCTGAAATCGCCGAGCTCCACACCCAGGCCGGCGATGTCGACATGGTCGACCCCATAAGATCGAAGCTTGGTAGCGCCACCATTCTCGCTGAGCGCGAACATCGCGTCGAACCGGCGATACAGACTGCCGCAATAGCGGTAGCAGAGCCGTCCCGCCGCGGCGGCCAGCCCGCTCCCAAGCACCTTGGACAACGGCCGTTCGACATAGACGGTGGGAAAATCGGTCATGTAGGCCGCGACCAATGCCGTCGCCGGATAGCGCTTGCGATGGCCGATCGCCGCCCAGGGCAGATTGTAGCTATCCTGGCATTCGATGAGGTCGGGCCGGAACTGCTCGAGCGCCGCCCGGACCGCGCCATTGCGCAGCATCAATCGATAATTCGGGCTTCCCGGTACGCGCGGCGACCTTATCGTCATCGTCACCGCGCCTCCGTCCTCGCTGACCGAATCCTCAGGGCCCGGAACGATCAGCAAATGCCGGTGATGGGTGCGCTCGGTGATGTGGCGACGCTTGTGCCGCAAATAGGTGCCGACTCCACCGCCGACCTCCGACCAGCTTTGCGTCAGGTCGCAAAACAGCAAAGGTCGATCAAGCGCTCCGGGCGCCGGACGGGGGTCAGCCTTCATAGGGCTGCCAAACACGGCAGGACGGGCAAAGTGCCATCGCCTCCGCAAAGCCGGCATCCGCCTGTCGGGATTTTTTACGCATCATGTCCCCGCCGCTCGCGCATCTTTGTTAAAAAACATCGAAAAACCGCCGTTTTTTGTAATTGGCACGCCCATTGCTTATATATTTGCGTCCACTTGGTTCCACGCCAACGAGAGGGGCGGTTGCAGGCGGTTTCTGGTCCCCCTGCGCCGTCCCTTTTTCGTTTTGCCGGCCTATTCCGAGCTGGCGTCGGCGCCGACCAGCTGCTGCAGCTCCCCGCTCTCGAACATCTCCATCATGATGTCGGAGCCGCCGACGAACTCGCCCTTGACGTAAAGCTGGGGGATGGTCGGCCAGTCGCTATATTCCTTGATCCCTTGCCGGATTTCCGGGTCCTGGAGCACGTCGACCGTCTCGAACTGGACTCCCAGATGATCGAGGATCGCGACCGCCCGGCTGGAAAAGCCGCACTGCGGGAACAAGGTGGTGCCTTTCATGAACAGGACCACCTCGTTCTTCTTGACGATCTCGTCGATTCGGCTCGATGCCTCGCTCACATTCCATCTCCTTCGGACGCCCCGGTCTCGAGTTGAAGGGCGTGCAATTCACCTCCAACCCTGCCGCCGAGCGCGCGATAGACGCGCTGATGCTGCTGGATCCGGCTTAAGCCGGCGAACGCCGGGCTGAACACTCTTGCTGCATAATGATCGCCATCGCCGGCTAGGTCCGTGATCGTCACCTGCGCGTCGGGAATCGCCTCGCGGATCAGCCGCTCGATCTCATCTGCCGCCATTGGCATTGCGCCTGCTCCGGCTAGAGGTTGATCGACTCGATGATTTGCCGCCGTGCTTCGACGGTCTTGTGCGCAATCTGGTCGCGGATTTTCGAATCATCGATTTCGACCCCGGCGGCGGTGAGGTCGCCGAGCACCTTGCGGACCACATCCTCGTCACCCGCTTCCTCGAAGTCGGCCCGGATGACGTCCTTGGCATAGGCCTGCGCTTCCTCGTCGGACAGGTTCATCAGCCGGGCCGCCCACTCGCCGACCAGCCGATTGCGCCGGGCGGTGATTCGGAATTTCATCTCCTCATCGTGCGCGAACTTGGTCTCGAACGCGCGCTCGCGGTCGTCGAACGTGGTCATATTTGTCCCTTGCCTTGCCTGGGCGCGAGATAGGCGGTGAGCGGGCCATGCGCAACGCTTGGGAAAATCGGAGGCGTGGGCTTCGCCCCTCGGCCGCTGTAAAGGATTCCAGCCATGAATGAGCCGAACGAAAAACCATTCGCCGTGATCTATCGCTGGTCCATCGATCCGGCATTCGAGCAGCCGTTCATCGATCGCTGGGCAAAGGCGACGAGAGAGCTTCGCGCCGACCATGGCGCGCTGGGCTCATGCCTGTGCAGGGCGGAAAACGGGGATTTTGTCGCCTTCGCAAGGTGGCCGAGCGAAGCCGCTCGAAAGAGGGCCTTCGCCGACCGAGGTCCGGCGCGGCCCTGGCCAGGAGTCCGCGGATTCGAGGAACTTCGCCTGACGGTCGAGCAGGACCTGCTGTTGTCGGCCCGTTGATCGGCTTTAGCCGATCTCGACCACCAGCTTGCCGATCGCCTCGCGCGCCGCCATCGCGGCGATCGCCTCGCTCGCCCGCTCGAGCGGGTATGTCGCGCTGACCCTGGGTGCTATCCTGCCCTCGTCCCACCATCGGAACAGGGTTTCGACATGGGCGGCATTTGCCTTGGGGGCGCGCGCCGCGAATGCGCCCCAGAAGACGCCGCACACGTCGCAGCTCTTGAGCAGGGTGAGGTTGAGCGGCAGCTTGGGGATCCCGGCCGGGAAGCCGACGACCAGATAGCGCCCTTCCCAGCCGATCGAGCGCAACGCCGGCTCGGCATAGTCGCCGCCGACGGGGTCGTAGATGACGTCCGCCCCGGCGGGCCCCACGGCATCCTTGAACAGCTGCGACAGAGCCTTCTGGCCGTCGCGGTCGAATGGCCCGCGGGGATAGACCAGGGTTTCGTCCGCGCCGGCCTCTCTGGCGGCCGCGGCTTTCTCTTGCGAAGACACGGCCGCGATCACGCGGGCGCCGAGCGCCTTGCCGATCTCGACCGCGGCTAGGCCGACCCCGCCGGCTGCGCCGAGCACCAGCAACGTCTGGGCGGCCTCCAGCCTGCCGCGATCGACCAAAGCGTGGATCGAGGTCGCATAGGTGAGCAGCAGGGCCGACCCCTCTTCGAAGCTGCGCCCCGGGGGAAGGCGATAGGCCGCCGTCGCCGGCACCACGATCTTCTCGGCAAGCCCGCCGAAGCCGGTGACGGCGATCAGCCGGTCGCCGCTCGACCAGCCCTCGACCCCGCTGCCGACGGCTTCGACCTCGCCGGCGATCTCGCCGCCGGGCGCGAACGGCCGCGGCGGCTTCATCTGATATCTGTCCTCGATGATCAGCACGTCGGGATAATTGATGGCCGACGCCCGCATCCGGACAAGCAGCTCGCCCGGTCCCGGCTGCGGGTCGGGCAGCTCGCCCAGCCGAAGCGTTTCCGGCCCGCCCGGCTCGTGCGAAAGCAGCGCCTTCATCTAATTCTCCCGCGCTTTCTGGTCGGCCACCACGGCTTTCGCCGTCATCCCGTCGAAGGTAACCCTGGCAAGCTCGTCCGGATCGCGCGCCGCGTGCCGCCGACCGCCTGGTTTTCGACCGGGCGCTGCGAACGATCGGCGGCCGGCGGCACGCGGCGCGCGATCCG
>DATLGC010000026.1:0-3317 GCA_035540655.1 Sphingomicrobium sp.
GTTTTTCTTCGCGCCGCCTGCGGGAGACACCCGGTTTCTCCCTGCGGCGATGCCGGGCTGGGCGGATTTCAACGAGGGAGACATCTATTACGGCTTTCCCGATCTCGAAAGCCGGGGCGTCAAGTTCGCCCACGATGCGCATGGTCCGAGGGTCGATCCCGACACGCAGGACCGCCGGCCGAGCGAAGCGGCCTTGGCCGACATCATCGCCTTCCGCGACCGCCGCTTCCCGTTGCTCAAGGGCGCGCCGCTGACCGAGGCGCGAGTCTGCCAGTACGAGAACAGCTCGAACGGCGATTTCCTGATCGACTTGCACCCGCGGCATAGCAACGTGCTGCTGGTCGGCGGAGGCTCGGGCCACGGCTTCAAGCACGGGCCGGAAGTCGGCCGCTACGCGGCGGCGCGGCTATTTTCTCAAGGCTCGCCCCAGCCGCGCTTCAGCCTCGCTTCCAAGGGTGTGACCCAGCGCCGCGAGGTGCATTAGGCATCCGGCGCTTTCGCGCGGGGACTAGCCAGCTTTGCCGGGGCCTAACGCCTAGGGCTGCAGCGGAGAGTCGGGCGGGCCGCTACTCGGGCGATAGCGCTGAATTCCGATTGCCTCGACGAAAGGACCGGCTTCGCAACCGGTCGGAATATCACCAGCAATCTCACTGGGGATGAGCCTTCCCCCGATCTCGCCGCCGCCAGCCTGCACCTCATCTCCATGGCGAAGATTGTCCTCTCCGGACCGGAGGAACGGGCCTTGCTCATCCCAATCCAATTGCGAACCGGCGGACGTCACTACAAGCCGAGGGAGACCGGATGGGTCCCGCAACCGAACACACTGGCCGCCGAAATCAAGCGTACCGCTCACTACAGCCATCCGAAAGACTTCCGGGCCAGCCTCCGTCGCCGGCTTATACCGGATCAGAACGGGCCCTGGCGGTGGCGGCGATTGCGGAGGCAAGCTGGACGGAACGAATGGCTCTATCCCATAGAAAATCAGGTACGGGCCGGTGCTGCATGCTTCGGGCACAGGCGCGTCAAGCGGCCCGAAGCCGAGAGGGATGGTGTCGTAGTGGCCGCCGCCACCCTTGACCGACGATCCGTGCCTGAAGCGCCGGTCGCGGTACTGAAGGTAGAGGCCTTTAGAATCCCGTCCCAGCCTCGCCTCGGCTGTGGTGATGATCGTGCTAAGGTGGCCAGGCCTGATCTCCAAAGCGACGCAAGGGCGTGTTAGGTCAATCACGCCGCTTGGGCTTGCTTCCGGGAGCATGATCGGGCCGCCACGCTCCGGCGGCTGAAAGCGCAGAAGTAGGGGCGCAGCTGATTCCGGTACGGCCGTCGCGCACGCCACCGTAGCCAGAGCAAGCGGCAAGAGCAGCGCTCGGCGCATCACTCCGGTTTCTTCGCGACTCCGACCAGCGCCGGCCGCAGCAGCCGGTCCTTGAGCATGTAGCCGGCCTGCATCTCCTCGACGATCGTGCCGGGCTCGGCCTGATCGGTCGGGATCTCCATCATCGCCTGGTGGCGGTGCGGGTCGAGCGGCTCGCCGATCGAGGTGATCCGGCTGATCCCGTGGCGTGCGAATACCGTCTCCAGCTCCCTGGCGGTGGATTCGATTCCGGCGAGGAAGCTGCTCGCCAGCTTGTCCGAGCGCAACTCGTCGGTGACCGCGACCAGCGCCCGCTCGATATGGTCCTTGATTGCCAGCATATCGCGGGCGAACTGGGCAGCGGCGTAATTGGCCGCCTGCTGCTTTTCCGCCTCGAGCCTCCGGCGCACGTTATGGGTCTCCGCGGCGGCGTACAGCGCCTTGCTGTTCGCTTCCTCGAGCGCCTTTTCGAGCTCGGCGAGCCGGTCGTGCTCGGCCAGCTCGGGGGCGTCCTGCGCGGTTTCCTTGCGGATTTCCTCCGCTTCCTCGTGAAGCTGATCTTCGTCTTTCATTCGGTCCATCATGCCATCAGTCTCGTAAGCGCCTTGGCTGTGAAGTCCACCATGGGAACCACCCGCGCATAGTTCAACCGGGTCGGGCCGATCACTCCGACCACTCCGACCACCTGTCCTTCGCTGCCGCAATAAGGCGCGGCGATCACCGACGAGCCCGACAGAGCGAACATCCGGTTCTCCGAACCGATGAAGATCCGGCAGCCGCTGGCATCCCGGGCCGCTTCCAGCAGGCGGACAATCTCCTCGCGATTTTCGAGCTCATCGAGCAATTGCTTGACCCGCTCGAGGTCCTCGGCAGCTGCTGGGTCGATCAGATTCGCCTGGCCGCGAACGATCAGCACCGGCCGGCGGGCGTGATCCTCGCTCCAGGCGGCGAGGCCGGCGGCGATGAGCTCGGCAGCGGCCACGTCGAGGGCCTCGCGCCGCTGGCGGATCTCAGTCCTCAGCCGCGCCTCGGCGTCGCTCAAGGTCAGGCCCGACAGCCTCGCGTTGATGAAGTTTGCGACCTGCTCGAGCGCCGCCGGGGTCGTGCCGGGGTCGAGGCTGACGATTCGGTTCTCGACGCTGCTGTCGCTGCCGACCAGGACGGCCAGGGCTCGGTCCGGAGCGAGGGGTACGAACGCGAGTTGCTTGAGCCTCAGCTCGCGCTTGGGCGCCATCACTACTCCGGCCGCCTGCGAAAGGCCCGACAAAGCCGCGGAGGCCGCCGCCAGCGCATCCTCGATCGGCTGATCGCGGACGATCTGGCGGTCTGGGAGCTTGGCAAGATCGACGACCGCGCGCAGCGACCGACCGATCAGCCGCTGGATTTCCTGCGTCCGGCCGGACTGCTTGCCTTTGGCCGCTTCGCGGTTGCCGCGGGTGTGCGTGGCGCGCGGCAGCATTCCATATTCGGCCGTGACCCAGCCCTGGCCCTTGCCGCGAAGGAAGGGCGGGACCTTGTCCTCGACGCTGGCGGTGCACAGCACGCGGGTGCCGCCGAAGCTGACCAGGCACGAGCCCTCGGCATGATGGGTGAAGCCGGCCTCGAACGACAGCTCGCGGATTTGGTCGGGGGCGCGTCCAGACGGGCGCATGCAAATCTCCTGATACTGGTACGGGCCGCTCCCTAGACCGGGCGGCGCGGCAATCCTAGATGCACGCGTATGAGCGGCGAGATCACAGAGCTGACCGACCGCATGCGCGAGATTTTCGGCCTCGTGGTCGAGGCCTATCTCGAGCGCGGCCACCCGGTCGGCTCGAAGTCGCTGGCGGGCAGCGTCAGCCTGTCGCCGGCCTCGATCCGCGGCGTGATGCAAGATCTCGAAGAGCGCGGGTTGCTGACCCACCCGCATACGTCGGCGGGGCGAGTGCCGACCGAGACGGGCCTCAGGCTGTTCGTCGACGGC
>DATLGC010000027.1:0-14162 GCA_035540655.1 Sphingomicrobium sp.
AGGGCGATCAGCGGGATCGCGAGCATGAACTGGGAGATTGCGTCGGGCGGGGTCAGAACCGCCGAAATGGCGAACGCGCCGACGATCGCATAGCGGCGGCCCTTGACCAGCTGCTCGCGCCGGACGAGCCCGGCGCGCTCCAGAAGCATCATCAGGATCGGCAGTAGGAAGGCCACGCCGAAGCCGAACAGGAAACGCGTGCAGAAGCTGAGGTAATTGCCGACCCCGGGCAGCGCGTCCTGCTGAACCCCGCCGACTTCCCCCTGGAAGCCGAGCAGGAAGTGCAGGGCCCAGGGCATGGCGACGTAATAAGCGAAGGCGGCGCCGCCGAGGAAAAACACCGGAGTGGCGAGAAGGAAAGGGAGAAGCGCCCTTTTTTCCTGGCGGTAGAGGCCGGGGGCGACGAACTTCCACATCTGGGTGGCAAAAAACGGGAAGCCGAGCATCAGCGCGGCGAACAGCGCGATCTTAACCTCGACGAAGAACGCCTCGAAGATGTCGGTGAAGATGATCCGCCCCTGGCCGGCGGCAAGCAAAGGCTGGACCAGGAAGGCGAAAATTTCCTTGGCGAAAAAGAAGCTGACGAAAAACAGAACGAACAGCACCGCGAGCGACCAGAGCAGCCGCCGGCGAAGCTCGATCAGATGGTCGAGCAGGGGCGCCTTGCTGTCGTCGATGTCGTTCATGGCAGCTCGCGCTGCTCGGGCGGCGGCTCGTCCGCCGGCGGCGGTTCCAGAGGAAGCATCGCCTGGTCCTCGGCGGCCATGGCCTGCTCCTCGATCGCGGGATATTCGCGCATGATGCGCTCATTCTCCTCGCGCCATTTCTGCTCCATTTCCTCCAGCTCGGCCTCGCGAATCATCGATTCGACCCCGGAGGTGAAATGCCGTGCCATGCCCCGGACCTTGCCGACGAAGCGGCCGGCGGTGCGCATCGCCGCGGGCAAGTCCTTCGGGCCAATGAACAAAAGCGCCGCGATTGCGACGATGAACAGCTCTGTTGTGTCGATGCCGAACATGAGCGCCGCCCAGTCAGCGGCTAAGGGCTAGCCGCCGGTCCTATCGTCGCTTTGCGGTGGCCTTGGCTCGGCCGTCCGGCTCGGCTCGGGAGTAACATCGATCGGCTGCTCCGGGCTTCGGCTTTGCGGCGGCAGGCTGCGCGGGTCGCGAGCCTTCTCTTCCTCGTCCTCGGCCAGGCCCTTCTTGAAGCTCTTCAGCCCCTTGGCGACGTCGCTCATCATCGCCGAGAATCGGTTGCCGCCGAACAGCAGCAAAATCACGACGCCGAGAATGATCCAGTGGATCAGGCTGAAAGAGCCCATGTGCACACTCCAGTCAGTGGAATGCCTATCTAGTCTTCCTCGCCTTCGCTTTCCAGTTGCAGCTGGAAAGCGCCTTCGTCGAGCGGGTCGAGCAGGCCCGCGGCCTTGAGGTCGTCTATCCCCGGCAGGTCGCGCCGCGAGCCGAGCCCGAAGTGGGTGAGGAAGTCGGCGGTGGTCGCGTAGAGAAGGGGCCGGCCCGGCCCTTCGCGCCGCCCCGCGGCGCGTATCCAGCCCGCCTCCATCAGCACGTCGAGCGTGCCCCTGGAGATCTGAACCCCGCGAATGGCCTCGATCTCGGCGCGGCTGACCGGCTCGTGATAGGCGATGATCGCGAGGGTCTCGGTCGCTGCCCGCGACAGGCGGCGCGGCTCCTCCCGGGTCCGGCGGAGCAGGTAGGCCAGGTCCGGGGCGGTCTGGAAATGCCAGCGCCCGCCGCGTTCGACCAGCTCGATTCCCCGTCCGGAATAATGGCCGGCAAGTTCCGCAAGCGCCGATTCGACGTCGCCCTCGCCGGCATATTCGGAAATTTCAGCCGGAGTCAGGGGTGTTGACGAGGCGAACAATGTAGCTTCGACCGCCCGCGCGAACTCGTTCATCACGCCGCCCGCAGCCGAATCGGGGCGAACGCCTCCGCCTGGTCGATGTCGAGCCGGCCGCGGCGCGCAAGCTCGAGCGCGGCGAGGAAGCTCGAGGCCAAAGCGGAACGGCGCAGCAAGGGATCGTCGGTCCGGGGCAGGAAAGCCTCGATGGCGGTCCATTCGATGACCGCTCCGATCATCCGGCCGACCCGCTCGATCGCTTCCTCGAGCGTCATCACCGACCGGGGATGGACGACGTGCATCGGCGGCGCGGTCCGCGCCTTGACCGCGCCATAAGCGGCGAACAGGTCGAAGGGCGACGCCTGCCAGGCCGACTTGCGGACCAGGCGAAGCCCTTCGGGACAGCCGCGAAGGAAGACGTCGCGGCCCAGCCTGTCGCGGGCCATCAGTCTGGCGCCGGCCTCGCGCATCGCGTCGAGCCGCTGAAGCCGCATCTGCAGCCGCAGCGCGATCTCCTCCGGGCTCGGGCCCGCTTGAGGGTCCTTGGGCAGCAGCAGGCAGGATTTGAGGTAGGCGAGCCAGGCCGCCATGACGAGATAGTCGGCGGCGATCTCGAGGCTCAACGCCCGGGCCTCGGCGAGATAAGCGATATATTGGTCGACCAGGTCGAGGATCGAGATTTGCGCGAGGTCGACCTTCTGGACCCGGGCGAGGTTGAGGAGCAGGTCGAGCGGGCCTTCCCAGCCGTCGAGGGTCAGGTTGAGCTCGTCGCTTGAGCGGATCGGGACCGTATCGAAATCGGCGTCGCTGGCCATGGCCAAGCCTATCCCCCCGGTCAGGCGAGCGCCAGAAGCGAGTCGCGCCTGGCCGCGGCCTCGGCGAAGTCGGGGCCATCGTCCTCGACCATGGTGACCGCCATTGCCCGCGCCAGCCGCGCTTCGCCATCCGGGCTCATGGCCGGAACGGCCTGGGCGACCGCGATCATTTCCGCCATCTCGCCCGAGCAATGGAGCGCGACGTCGCATCCGGCGGCGACCACGCCCGACGCCCGCTCGCCGGGACCGCCCGATAGCGCCTCCATGCCAAGATCGTCGCTCATCAGCCAGCCATCGAAGCCGATGCGGCCGCGGATGATGTCGCCGATCACCGTTCGCGATTGGCTCGACGGATGGTCGGGGTCCCACGCGGTGTAGACGACGTGGGCCGTCATCCCCATCGGCGCGTGCGCGAGCCGCTCGAACGGCTCGAGATCGACTTCGAGCTCCTCGGCGCTGGCGGTGACGACCGGCAGCTCCTTGTGGCTGTCGACGAGCGCCCGGCCGTGGCCCGGGATATGCTTGACCACCCCGACCACTCCGGCCGACGCCATCCCGTCGAGCATTGCCCGACCGAGCGCCGCCACCTGCATCGGCTCGCTGCCGAGCGCCCGGTCGCCGATGATGTCGTCGGCCCCCTCCTGGCGGACGTCGAGAAGCGGCAGGCAATTGACGTTGATCCCGGCGCCCCGGAGCATCAGCGCCAGCGCCCGGGCATTGGCCCGGGCCGCCTCGATCGCCGACGACGGGGCAATATCGTACAGCCGGGCGAAGGCTTCGCCGGTTGGAAATGCCGGCCATTGGGGCGGCCGCATCCTGGCGACTCGTCCACCCTCCTGGTCGATCAGGATGGGGACATCCCGGCCGCTCAGGGCGCGCAGGTCGTCGGTCAATCGCAGCAGCTGATCGGGATCGACGCAATTGCGGCGGAACAGGATGAAGCCGGCGGGATCGGCCTCGCGGAAGAAAGCCGCCTCGTCGCTTCCAAGGTCGGGCCCGGCAAGGCCGTAGATCGCCGCCTGGGTCACCGGGCGACGAAGCAATTCTCGCCGGCGACCTGCAGCGTCTGGCAGATCTGCCGAGCCTGATCGGGCGACGCCGCTGCGGCCCGCAGCCGATAGCCGCCGGAAAAGGGGACGATCATCTTGTTGAGCTCGGTCAGCACCGGGAAGCGGGCCGAGAGCGCGTCCCAGCCGCGCTGCGCCTGGGCGGACGTCCGATAGGCTCCGAGCTGGATTACGCTGCCGCTGCCGCCGGTCGCGGCCGGCTCCGTCTCGGCCGGAGCCGGCGTGGCTGGCTCGGCGGCCCTTGCCCGGGGCTCGCTCGGCGCAGCCTGCTTCGGCTCGGGCCGCGGCGGCCGGGCAACCGGCGCTTCGGGCACCGCGTCGAGGTTGAGCTGCGAGTCGCGATCCTCGCCCGCGCTGGTCTCGTACGCCGTCTGGCTGTCCCCGGCGACGTCCAGCCCTCCGGGATTGTCGGGCCGCACCTTGTACGGGCCAGGCTCGGCCCGGATCAGCTCGGGTTCGCCGCCGACGTTCGCGGCGTCGCGGCGGCCGAGCCAGAAAAAGGTTCCGGCGATTATCAGCGCGGCGAGCAGAACGACCGAAAGGGCGGCGAGCATCTTGCGCGCCGACACGCCGCTCGGCGCGTCCTCGTCGTCCACCGGCTCGAGCCATGGCAGCTGGTCGTCATAGGCTGCCCGACCGTCAGTCATCCGAACCCTCCCGTTGCGCCGCGGCAGGCTGACACAGCGCCGCCACGCACCTCAGCGCATCTCCTCGGCGGCGGTGACTCCCATCAAAGTCAGGCCGCTGCGGATAATCTGGCCGATGCCGAGCGCCAGTTCCAGCCGCGCCCGAGAAAGTTGTGGATCATTTTCAACGAGGAAGCGGCGGCCGGGATCGTCATTGCCGCGGTTCCACAGCGAATGGAACTCGGCGGCGAGGTCGTAGAGATAGAATGCGATCCGGTGCGGCTCATGGGCGGTCGCCGCGCCCTCGACCGCTCGCGGATATTGCGCGGCGAGCTTGACCAGCGCCAGTTCCTCCTCGTCGAGCAGGTCGAGGTCGGCCGGATTGCCGAGGTCCACCCCCGAGTCGGCCGCCTTGCGTCTGAGCGACGAAATTCGCGCATGGGCATATTGGACGTAGAAAACCGGATTGTCCTTGGATGCCTCGACCACCTTGGCGAAGTCGAAATCGAGCATGCTGTCGGTGCGCTTGGTCAGCATGATGAACCGCACGACGTCCTTGCCGACTTCGTGGACGACGTCGGCCAGGGTGACAAAGCTGCCCGATCGCTTCGACATCTTCACCGGTTCGCCGGCGCGGAACAGCCGGACCATCTGGACCAGCTTGACGTCGAGGTCGACCCGGCCGTCGGTCAGCGCCCGAACCGCCGCCTGGACCCGCTTGACCGTCCCGGCGTGATCGGCGCCCCAGATGTTGACCAGATGGTCGGCGCTTTCGGCCTTGCGCAAATGGTAAGCGGCGTCGGCACCGAAATAGGTCCAGCTGCCGTCCGACTTCTTCATCGGCCGGTCCTGGTCGTCGCCGAATTCGGTCGACCGGAACAAGGTCAGTTCGACCGGCTCCCATTCGTCCTGCTCGTCGAGGCTCTTGGGTCGCTCGAGCGTCCCCCGGTAAACCAGGCCCTTCGCCTCGAGCTCCCGCATCGCCCGGTCGACCGCGCCCGATTGCTGAAGCTCGGCTTCCGACGCGAACCTGTCATGGTGGATTCCAAGCAGGCCGAGGTCGTGGCGGATGAGCTCGAGCATCGCTTCGACCGAGCGCCTGCGGAACAGGGCCAGCCACTCGTCCTCGGGCGCGGCGGCGTAGCGGTCGCCAAGTTCGGACGCGAGCGCCTGGCCGACAGGCACGAGATAGTCGCCCGGGTACATGCCGTCGGGAATCTCGCCGATCTGCTCCCCCAGCGCCTCGCGATATCTGAGGTGCGCCGAGCGGGCGAGGGTGTCCACCTGCCCGCCGGCGTCATTGACATAATATTCCTTGGTGACCTGGAAGCCGGTCGCCTCGAGCAGGCGGGCCAGCGCGTCTCCGACCACCGCGCCCCGGCAATGGCCCATGTGCAGGGGACCGGTCGGGTTGGCCGAGACATATTCGACATTGACCCGCTCGCCCCGGCCGACGTTCGAGGCGCCATAGGCCTCGCCTTCGCGAACAATGGCGCGAAGCTCGTCGCGCCACACCTCGGGCGCAAGGCGAAGATTGATGAAGCCGGGGCCGGCGATGTCGACCGACGTGACCATCGGCAGCGCCTCGAGCTTCGGCGCGATCAGCCCGGCAAGGGCGCGCGGGTTGGTGCCGGCGCCTTTCGCCAGCACCATCGCCGCGTTGGTCGCGAGGTCGCCGTGGGCCGGGTCGCGCGGCGGCTCGACGGCGACGCCCTTGCGGGGCAGCTGGCCGGGCAGAGCCCCGTCGTTCGTCAGCTCGTCGAGCACTCCCTCGAGGAGCGCGGCATATTGGGTGTAAAGGCTCACGTCGGTCTATCAGTCGGTTGCTCTGCTGGTGGCCGGCTCCCCTAGCGCAGCCGTGGTGGCTCGTCACCTTGGCTGAGACGCTCGTCGTCCGCCCAACGCTGAAAGCGAAAGAAAATCATTTCGGCGCCGGATCGGCACGCTCCGCCGATCTCTGCAAAGAGGACCCACGCTCCTGTTCAGGCAGCTGCAATCCCCAGGAAACCTTCGGCCCGTCATGCAGTTTTTTTGCGCGTGATGAAGATGACAGGGGAAAATTATCGCCAAGGTGCGTCGGCCGGGAACCCGGACGAGCTTTGCGGCGACCGGCTTCGTCAGGAGCGCACCGGCCTGCTGATCGAGGCGATCGAGAAGCTGGCGGGCGCCGGCGGGATCGACGACGTCGTTGCGACTTTGCGGGTGACGACGCGCCGATTGATCGGCGCGGACGGGATCGCGGTCATCCTTCGCGAGGACGAGCAATGCTGGTACGTCGAGGAGGATGGGATGGGCCCGCTGTGGAAGGGCCATAAATTCCCGCTCGCCTCCTGCATCAGCGGCTGGGCCATGTTGCACCGGGAAACCGTGGTTATCCCGGACATCCGTGAGGATCCGCGCATTCCGCAGGCGCTGTACAAGGACACGTTCGTCCGAAGCCTGCTGATGGTCCCGGTTCGCTCCGACGACCCGATCGGCGCCATCGGCGCTTATTGGAGCGACTGCTACCGACCGAGCGCAATACAGGTCGAAACGCTCGAGCGGCTTGCTCGGGCGACCGCGACGGCGATGGAGAATGTCCGGCTGATTGCCGCGCTGTCGAAGGCGCTCGCCGAAGCCGAGCTGGCACGGGATGAGCTCCGGCACCGGGTGAAGAATGCCTTCACCGCCGCGCAGGCTCTGGCGACTCTCACACTGCCGATTGAGCATTACCGGGCGCTCAATGCGCGCATTGCCGCCCTCGGGCGCGCGCATGCGCTGCTCGACGAGAAACTCGCGCATCAGGATTCGATCACCGTTGCCGATCTCGTGGCCGCCGAGCTCGAGCCCTATGCGACGGAAAGTCCGGGACGCCTGGACGTCAACGGCGAAGCCATTCGAATGGGAAGCGCGCAGGCCGTGGCTCTGGGACTGGTGATCAACGAGCTTGCGACCAACGCGCTGAAATATGGCGCCTTGTCCACGCCCTCGGGGCGCCTGCGCGTACGGTGGCGGATGGAGAGCGACCGCCTTTGTCTTACTTGGTGCGAAAGCGACGGCCCCGAAACCCGCGCCGCCGCCATCGAGAATTTCGGATCGCGGCTTCTTCGACGGCTGGTCGAAGGCCAGCTCAACGGGTCGCTCCGCCGCGAGATCGGAAAGGCTGGGGTGACTTGTGTCGTCGAATTTCCGATCGTCTCCAGGCCCGCCGGACAAGAGAGCAGGGCGAAACCGCTCAGCTCGGCCGGGGATGACTTGGGCTAGAAGCGGTCCGGCAGTTCCACCGGGCCGATCAGCTCCTCGTGACGGCGAACCGCGAACCGGTCGGTCATTCCGGCGATGAAGTCACCGATGGTGCGCAGCTGTTCGACATTGCTTTCGGCCCGCCGCCACGGCTCCGGCAGCAGATCGGGCCGCTGCCGGTAGGCCTCGGCCAGATTGCGGACTACCCGATTCGCCTCGCGCCGCACCGGATCGAGCTTGGGCGAATTGTACAGCCGGTCGTAGAGGAAGCGTTTGAGGTCGCGTTCCTCGGCCGCTAGCGCCCCGGAGAATCCCGCCAGCTGTCGGCCGGCGGCTCGGACCTCGTCGATCGTATCGACCCCGGCATCGGCGATCCTTTGGCGGGTTTCTTCAAGGACGTCGCCGACCATCGTGCCGATCAGGTCGCGGACCAGCGCGCGCAGCTTCTTGTCGTCGGATAGCCCCGGATGCCGCTTCTCGATCGCCTTCCACTGCCGGGCGATGATCGGGAGCTCGACCAGCTCGTCGAGCTTGAGGATTCCGGCCCGCAGGCCATCGTCGATGTCGTGATTGTCATAGGCGATGTCGTCGGCGATCGCCGCCACCTGGGCCTCGAGGCCCGGCCAGCTGCCGAGCTCCATGTCGAAGTCCGAATTGGCCTCGGCCATCGCCCAGCCGGGATTCGCCACCGGCCCATTATGCTTGGCCAGCCCCTCGAGCATTTCCCAGCTGAGGTTGAGCCCGTCGAACCCCGGATAGGGGGTCTCGAGCTTCGTCACCAGCCGTATGCTGTGCGCATTGTGGTCGAAGCCGCCGGCACCGCTCAACGCCTGGTCGAGAGCGGTTTCGCCGCCGTGGCCGAACGGCGGGTGACCAAGGTCATGGGCAAGCGCCAGCGCTTCGGTCAGATCCTCGTTGAGGCCGAGCGCTCGGGCGATCGTCCGGGCGATCTGGGCGACCTCTATGCTGTGAGTCAGCCGCACCCTGTAATGGTCGCCATCCGGGGCGACGAAGACCTGGGTCTTGTAGCGGAGCCGGCGGAAGGCGACCGAATGGATGATCCGGTCGCGGTCGCGCTGGAAGATGTCGCGAGGTCCGCGCGGCCC
Organism: Sphingomicrobium sp.; assembly: GCA_035540655.1. GTDB lineage: Bacteria > Pseudomonadota > Alphaproteobacteria > Sphingomonadales > Sphingomonadaceae > Sphingomicrobium. Next base: position 8,697 of record DATLGC010000027.1, read on the forward strand.
TCTATCGTCCTCGGCGAAGGCCCGCCCGCGCGATCTCGACGGATGCGCGGCAAGGGCTTCGGCAAGGGTCATTCGCTCGGCAGTCTCCGGATCACCTGCCCTGGCGGGCTTGTCCAGCTAAACGCGTTCACGCTGATGCTGGCAAGGTCGCTCGCGAAATTTCTCGCGTCCTCGGCGGTTCCGAACGGGCCGATCAGAAGCCGTGATCGATCGCTGCTCTCGGCGACATAGCCGTTGATCCCGTCGAGCGCCTGGCGATTGCGCGACTTGATTCGCTGGAACTGGTTGGCGAATGCGGCAGGGTCGCGGCCGCTGGCCAGCTGGACCCAGAACCGATGGGTCGAAACGTCGACGGAGGCGGGCGCCTGCGCCGCCGGACCTGGGCGCGCCTGCGGGGCCGCGGTCGCTACCTGAACGGGCCGCTGGACCTGCGGCTGCGGCGCCGCTGCAGCCGGTGGCGGCGCAACCGGCCGCTGGGCGACCGGTGGCTGGGCGACCGGCGCGCTGGGCGCTGTCCCGGACAGCAACTGCTCGATCGACGCGAGCCGGTCGCCGCTTGGCTGAGCGGGGGCCGGCTGGCCCGGCTGGCCCGGGAAGATGCCGAGATGGACGGCGGCCGCCTTCTGCTCGGACCGCAAGGTTGGCAACCGCTGAAGGAAATAGCCCCAATGGGCCGACGATCCGGGCATCCGCGCCTCGAGCATCGCCCGGGCCCCATTCTGGTCGCCGGTCAGCGCCAGCACGAAGGCGCGGGTTCGGCCGCCCGCGGAATCGCCGCGCGCCATCAGCGGGCCCAGGGTCGCCAGCGCTTCGTCCTTCTTGCCGCTGATTGCGAGGCTTAGTGCCAGTCGCCGCCGCGCCTCGTCGGCATCCGGGCCGGCGAGCGCCGCCCGATAATCGGCCTGGGCAGGTCCGTGCAGGCCGAGCAGATCATAGGCGAGGCCACGGTCGGCTCCGATCATCATCGGAGTCGCGCCGAGCTGGATGGCGCTTGCGAAATAGCGTAGCGCCCCGTTGCCATCGCCGTCGTTGGCGAGCGCCGCGCCCATTCCGGCCTGCGGCAGCGGGCTGTTGGGGTTCACTTCTTCCGCCCGGCCGAAGAAACCGGCCGCGGCCTTGGTGTCGCCGAGCTGGAGAGCGGATTTGCCAGCGCCGATCAGCGCGTTGAAATCGCGCGGACTGGAAGCGAGCTGACGCACGTAGCGCGACAGGATCTCGCCCGGCGGAAGCGCCTGGGCGTGGGAATGTTGCACGACGGCGCGCGTCGGCGCCGCGGCGAACACGACGGCGACACAGGTCATGACGAGCGCCGCGACGCGCACCCTTTTCATCGATTGACTGGCCATTGCCCGCGCCATGCGACCGCTGAGCTTACCGCAAGCTTGCTGCCCATGCGGCAAGCGACGAGCTGTGCCGGCGGGGCGACGAACCGGCCGTCACCCGGCCTATCAGGGTCAGGGATTGTTCTGGCGATTCAGGAATCGCGGAATGTCGATCGGCTCGCGGCGGATGCCCGGCGCCTGATCGTCTCCGCCGACCTGCGCCTGAGGAGCGCCCCGGGCGATGTTCGACATGCGCTCGAACAAGGTGCCGCCTTCCCGCGCGATTTTCGGCCGGTCCTCGTCGGCCGCTTCGGGCTCGTCGTCGGCCGGAGGGGCGATCGGCGGAGCGCCGACCGGCGCGGTCAGCACGGCATCGCCGCCGAGAAGCAGCTCCTCGCCGTCGCCCGCTTCGTCGGTGAGGTCGAGCACGTCATCCTCTTCCGTCTCGGCGACGGGCTGCTCGTCGATCTTCGGCCGCGGAGCGGGGGTCCGTGCGGTCGGGAAGGTGAACACCTTGCCGGGCTGCGGAGCGGCGACGGCTTCGGCCTCGATCCCGGTCGCCACCACCGACACCCGGATCTTGCCGTCGAGGTCGTTGTTGAACGCCGATCCCCAAATGATGTTGGCGTCCGGGTCGACCAGTTCCTTGATGTGGCTTGCCGCCTCGTCGACTTCCATCAGCCGCATGTCCTCGCCGCCGGTGATCGAGATGATCACGCCCTTGGCGCCCTTCATGCTGACCCCGTCGAGCAGCGGGTTGGAGATCGCCTTTTCGGCGGCCTCGATGGCGCGATTGTCGCCGGCCGCCTCGCCGGTGCCCATCATCGCCTTGCCCATCTCGCCCATCACCGACCGGACATCGGCGAAGTCGAGGTTGATGAGGCCGGGCATGACCATCAAATCGGTGATCCCGCGGACGCCCTGCTGGAGCACCTCGTCGGCCATTTCAAACGCCTCCTTGAAGGTCGTGTCCGAATTGGCGAGGCGAAACAGATTCTGGTTGGGAATGACGATCAGCGTATCGACGTGCTGCTGAAGCTCCTCGATCCCGGAGTCGGCCGCTCGGCCGCGGCGCGCGCCCTCGAAGGCGAACGGCTTGGTGACGACGCCGACGGTGAGAATGCCCTTGTCGCGGGCGGTCTTGGCGATCACCGGAGCGGCGCCGGTCCCGGTTCCGCCGCCCATCCCGGCGGCGATGAAGCACATGTGCGCGCCTTCGAGAGCGCGCTCGATCTCGTCGAGCGTCTCTTCGGCGGCGGCGCGCCCGATCTCGGGCCGCGATCCGGCGCCCAAACCTTGCGTGATCTTGAGGCCAAGCTGGATCCGGCGGTCGGCGGATGAAGCATTGAGCGCCTGCGCGTCGGTGTTGGCGACGACGAAGTCGACTCCCTGGACATCGGCACGCATCATGTTGGCGACGGCGTTGCCGCCGGCTCCGCCGACTCCGATCACGCTGATCCGCGGGCGAAGCTCGTCCACTTCCGGCCGGATGAAATCGATGCTCATGGACTCAGTCCCCCCTCGAGCGCCTAGCGCATTGAACCTTCACGGTGAATCTTTGAATCATCACGAGTCGCATGCCAAGCGAAAAAGACACAATTCCCCAAAAAACTGGGGATGACGTGGCTGCGGGGACTCACAAACCGGTCCGCCGCCGCTTCTGGCCAGACGGGCAGCTTTAATGCGAGTGGAGGCCCGAGCCGGAATCGAACCGGCGTGCAAGGATTTGCAGTCCTCTGCGTAACCACTCCGCCATCGGGCCGGAGCAACCGGGAATGGGGAGCGCCTCCGGCGATGTCAACCGCTGGTCTTTCGACCAACGGCAGCGCTCCGCGCTTGGCCTGCCGCCCGCCCGGCGATAAGAGCGGCTTGCATCCAAGCTGTATTATCGGCATACGACACCCATGACGATCCAGACCCCGATTCCCGACTTTGACGCCGCTCGCCGGGCGATGGTCGACGGCCAGCTTCGCCCGCAAGGCGTCAACGACCGATTCGTGCTCGAGGCGATGGCGGCGGTGCCGCGCGAGCAGTTCGTGCCCGAGCATCTTCGGCCGGTCGCTTATTCGGATCGGTCGCTGCCGCTCGGCGAGGGCCGGTCGATTGCTGCAGCATCCGTCATCGGGCTGCTGCTGACCGAAATGATCCCGCAGGCCGGCGAGCGGGCGCTGGTCGTCGGCGCCGGGACCGGCTATTCGGCCGCGCTGCTTCAATCGATGGGCGTCGAGGTCGTGGCGCTCGAATGCTCGGCCGAGCTTGCCGAAAAGGCTCGGCAGCTTGGCGTCACGGTGGTCGAAGGGCCGCTCGAGGCGGGCCACCAGGCCGGAGCGCCCTACGACCTCATCCTCATCGACGGGGCGGTCGAGCATCTCCCCGAAAGGCTGATCGACCAGCTTGCCGAAGGCGGCCGTCTCGGCGCGGCGATCGCCGGCCGAGCCATCGCCCGCCTGGTCGTCGGCCGAAAGGCTCCGGGCGGCGGGTTCGGCCAGCGGTCGATCGCCGACGCCGCGGTCGCCGCTCTGCCCGGCTTCGCCAGGCCCCAGGCGTTCACCTTCTAGTCCGGAGTTTCGAGTTGGTCCGCAAATCCGCCCTCGCCATGCTGATCGCGGCACTTTGCGCCGGCCCCGCGTCGGCGGACACGCTTCGCGAGGCGCTGGCTTCGACCTATGCCACCAACCCGACGCTCGCCGCCCAGCGCCAGGCGCTCAGGGGCACCGACGCAAGCGTCGCCGTCGCCCGCGCCGGCGGCCGGCCGCAGGTGAGCGCCAGCGCCGGGCTCAACCGCAACCTGACGCGCAGCGGAGTGCTCGCGGCCGGGGCCGCCGGCCCCAACCTGTCGGTCGGCGCCGACCTCAGCGTTCCTTTGTTCACCGGCGGAAGCGTCCGCAACGCGGTCCAGGCTGCCCGCACCCGGGTCGAGGCGGGGCGGGCGGTGCTCCGCGCCGTCGAAGGGGACGTCTTCACCGAAGCGGTCGCCGCCTATATGGACGTGATGCGCGACCGGGCGATCGTCGAGCTCAACGTCAATCAGGCGCGGGTGCTGACCACCAACCTCGAGGCGACTCGCGACCGTTTCGAGATCGGCGACCTCACCCGCACCGACGTCGCCCAGTCGGAAGCGCGCCTGTCGCTGTCGCGGGCCAATCTCGAAACCGCCCGTGCTCGGCTCGCCGCGAGCGAGGAGAACTACCGCCGGGTGATCGGCCAACGGCCGGGCACGCTTGCCCCGCCGCCGCCGCTTCCGCCGTTCCCGGCGACCGCCGAAGAAGCGGTTCGGATCGCGCTGGTCACCAATCCCGACCTGATCGCCGTTACCCAGCAGGCGCAGGCCGCCGGGTTCGACGTTCGGGTCGCCCAGGCCGGCCGATTGCCGACGGTGTCCGCGGTCGGCTCCGGCGATTATGTCAATGCGCTCGCCGGCGAGACCGGGCCGCTCGGCGCCACCGGCACCCGCACCGCGGTCGGCGTCAATGCCCGGGTGCCGCTCTACCAGGGCGGCTTGCCCTCGGCCCGGATCCGCCAGGCGCAGGCGGCCGAGGGACAGCTGATGGAGCAGATCATCGGCACCGAGCGCGCGGTTGTCGCGCAGACCCGCGCCGCCTTCGCCGCCCACCAGGCGGCATTGAACGCAATCGCTTCCAACGAGGTCGCGGTCAGGGCCAACGAGCTGGCGCTCGAAGGCGCTCGGGCAGAGGAAAGCGTCGGCACACGCAACATCCTCGACGTCCTCAATGCCGAGCAGGAGCTGCTCAATTCGCAGGTCGCCTTGGTCACCGCGCGCCGCGACGCCTATGTCAGCGGCTTCCAGCTGTTGAACGCCATGGGCCAGGCGGAAGCCGACGATCTCGGCCTCGAGGGCGGCCCGCTTTACGACCCGCTCGGCAATTATCGCCGGGTCTCGGGCAATTGGAGCGACTGGGCGCGCGACCCGCGCCACCAGCCGGCAGCGACCCGCACCGTCGTTCCCGAGGAATTGCCCGAATCCCAAGGGGTGACACCGCCCCGCCAATAGGCAATATCATGCCCATGCAGTCGCCCGGCCGCGAACCGTCGATGGAAGACATCCTCGCCTCGATCAAGAAAGTGATCGCGGAGGAGAAAGAGCTGCGCGCAGCGGTGCGGGACTCCAGTGCGGCCGAGGAAG
>DATLGC010000028.1:0-17023 GCA_035540655.1 Sphingomicrobium sp.
CGACGGCTACCGCCGCTTCCGAAGCAACGAATATGATATCCAGCGCCGCCGCTGGGACGAGCTTGCGGCCCGCCAGGAACCGCCGGTGATGATCGTCGCCTGCTGCGACAGCCGGGTCGACCCGGCGACGATATTCGACACCCGGCCGGGGCAGGCGTTCGTCCTGCGCAATGTCGCCAACATCGTCCCGCCCTATGAGGTCGGCGGGGGTCTTCACGGCGCCTCGGCGGCAATCGAGTTCGCCGTCTTGTCGCTCGAGGTTCGGCATGTCGTCGTCATGGGCCACGGCGCGTGCGGAGGAATCGCCGCGGCGCTGCGCGGCGGCGATCTCGGCGCCAAGGATCACAGCTTCATCGACGACTGGATCGCCGTGCTCGATGAACCTCGGGACCGGGTCCTGGCGTCCAATCCGCCCGACCCGCAGCTCGCGCTCGAGCACGAGGGGGTGAAGACAGGCCTCGCCAACCTCAGGACCTTCCCCTGGCTTGCCGAACGCGAGCGGCAGGGGAAGCTCGCGCTTCACGGCGCCTTTTTCTCCATTGCCGACGGAGTGCTTCACGTGCTCGACGAGACAACGGGCGAATTCGCGCCCGCTTGAGGGGGTCAAGTCATGGAAACCGGCGTCTTCGTCTCGCTTGCCGCCTATTTCGCCGCAATGCTCGCCATCGGCATCTACGCCTGGCGCAAGTCCACCCAGGACATCGGCGGCTATCTGCTCGGCGGCCGACGGCTAAGCGCGCCAGTCGCCGCGCTCTCGGCCGGGGCGTCGGACATGTCGGGCTGGCTGTTGCTGGGGCTTCCCGGCGCGGCATTCGTCTCCGGGCTAAGCGCCGGCTGGATCGCCCTCGGCCTCGTCATCGGCGCACTGCTCAATTATCTGATCGTTGCCCCTCGGCTCCGGGTTCACACCGAACGCACTGGCAATTCCATCACCATCCCCGAATATTTCGAGAAGCGATTCGAGGACCGGAGCCATGCGCTTCGCGTCATCGCCTCGCTGGTGATCATCGTCTTCTTCACCCTTTACACCTCGTCCGGCCTGGTTGCCGGGGGCAAGCTGTTCGAAAGCGCGTTCGGTGCGGATTATGCCTTCGGGCTGTGGCTGACCGCCGGAGTGGTGCTCGCCTACACGCTTCTCGGCGGCTTCCTTGCCGTCAGCCTCACGGACTTTGTCCAGGGAACGATCATGTTCGTCGCCCTGATCCTGATCCCGCTGGTCGCGCTGACCGAGCTTGGCGGCGGAATGGGCGCCGACGTCGCCTCGGCCAATGCCGACGCCCTCGACCTGTTCGCCGGAATGACGGCGGTCGGAATTGTCTCGTCGATGGCCTGGGGCCTCGGCTATTTCGGCCAGCCGCACATCATCGTGCGCTTCATGGCCGTCCGCTCGGTGCGCGACATCCCGACGATGCGCAATATCGGCATGAGCTGGATGATCGTAACCCTGATCGGCGCCCTCGCCACCGGCTTCGTCGGCCTGGCCTATGCCGCCCGCAACGGCATATCCGTCGATGACCCGGAAACGATCTTCGTCATCCTGTCGCAGCTGCTGTTCCACCCGCTGATCGCCGGCTTCATGCTCGCCGCGCTGCTCGCCGCGATCATGAGCACGATTTCCTCGCAGCTTTTGGTTTCGTCGTCGTCGCTGACCGAGGATTTCTACCGAATCTACCTGCGCCGCGAGGCCAGCCAGCGCGAGCTGGTCACCGTCGGCCGGATTTCGGTGCTCGCCGTGGCGCTGGTCGCGGCCTGGCTGGCGTTCGATCCCGAAAGCAATATCCTCCGCCTTGTCGCCAATGCCTGGGCGGGCTTCGGCGCCGCCTTCGGGCCGATCGTCATTCTCAGCCTCACCTGGAAAAGGCTGACCCGCAACGGCGCGCTGGCCGGAATGCTGGTCGGCGCGGCAACGGTGCTCTTCTGGATCTATGCGCCGGTTTTGGCCGGCGGCGAGACGCTGAGCTCGGTGATCTACGAGATCGTGCCGGGCTTCCTGCTATGCTCGCTCACCGCCATATTTGTGAGCCTCGCTGGCTCCCCGCCACCCGACAGCGTGGTTCGCACCTTCGAGCAAAGCGAATCCGAGCGCGCTCGGGCAATGGACCTCGCCTGAGACAAAAAAGGGCGGAGCCGAAGCCCCGCCCCTTCTCGAAAGTCCACCAAACTAGCAGCGGACGTTGTAATTGTAGACCGGACGTCCGTACTGGTCGACGTAATAGCAATATCCTCGCGTATCGCGATAATATTGCCGGCCATTGACCACCGCCCCCAGGACTCCGCCGAGGACGGCGCCGGCAACTGCGCCTTCGGTCGTGCTGACGCCCGGTATGACGGCGCCGGCGACCGCGCCGGCGGCACCACCGATAGCGGCACCAGTAGCAGCTCGGCGCACCTGCTCGTTTTGCTGTTGTGCGTAGGGATCATGGGTCGCGCATCCAGAGACAGCAAGTCCTCCGGCGAGCGCGGCCGTGATTGCAAATTTCTTGATCACTGCTCGACTCCTTCAATCTCAGCCCCTGTGCGCGTTTCAAGTGCATGAGACGGCGTTTCGTTCCCGCATCGACCGTCCTAGAAGGGCGTATGACCGGATTCGCAGCTTCGACCCACCGTCCAGGCGCCAATGACGCCAACATCGCCCTTCTGATCGATGCCGACAACGCCTCTCCCGAGCATCTCGACGAGGTCCTGCTGGTCCTCGGCGAGCTTGGCACGATCAACGTTCGCCGCGCCTACGGCAATTGGGCCAAGGTCAGCCTCAAGGGCTGGGGCGAGCTGACCGGCCTACATTCGATCGTGCCGATGCAGCAGTTCGACGTCGTCAAGGGCAAGAGCGCGACCGACATGCGAATGGTCATCGACGCCATGGACCTGCTCTATCGCGGCCATGTCGACGGCTTCGGCATCATGTCGAGCGACAGCGACTTTCTGCCGCTTGCCCAGCGAATCCGCGAGGACGGCCTTCCAGTCTACGGCTTTGGCGGGGCCAAGACCCCGCTCGGCTTCCGCCAGGCCTGCACGCGATTCTTCGACGTCGCCGCTCTTGCTCGAAGCGAGCAGGAGTCCGAAGTCACCGGCGAAGAGCGTGCGGTCGATTCCGAGCTGCTCGAATTGCTCGGCTCGGCCTACAAGGCCTCGGAACGCGACGAGGAAGGTTACACGACCCTGTCCGAGCTCGGCCAGCGCGCCAAGGCGGTGTCGAGTTTCGCCACCCGCAACTACGGCTTCACCCGCCTGTCCGACCTAATCCGTTCGGTTCCCAATTTCGACGTCAAGACGGGCGACAACGGGCGGCTTCTGGTCAAGCGTCTTCGCTAGGCGGAACCGCCCAACCTCGTGCCCGTTCGGCTCACACGCAGACCGGGAGAGCGATCATGACCTCAGAAACCTCTAACGACGCCGAGCTTGAGCGACTGTTCTGGGACGAGCTCGATTCATCGCCTTTCCTCATGCTCGGCCTGCAAGGCGTCGACGACGCCCATACAAGGCCGATGACCGCCCATGTTGACGATCGGCGAATCTGGTTCTTCGCCCACCGCTCGGACGATCTGGTCAAGGGCCTGGGCGGCTCGGGCCGCGCAGTCGCAACCTTTGCCGGCAAGGGCCACGACCTGTTCGCCTGCATTCACGGAAACCTGGCCGTCGACCAGAATCCTGCGCGCATCGACCGTCTGTGGAGCGAGTCGATCGCCGATTGGTACGAGCATGGCCGCGACGATCCGGAAGTGACCCTGATCCGCTTCGATGCGGAGCGGCTGCACATCTGGCGATCGGCCGGCGGATCGCGGTTCACGGCCGCGCTGCTCCGACTTGCCGGAGCAGCGCCTCAATCAGAGGAGCAGGACAAAAATCGGGCGGAGGTGACGCTCTAACAGGCACCTTGGCAGCAGATTTGTTGTTTATCCGACACAGGAGCAAATTTCTTCGTCGCGAGAGGAACGCTTGAGACCATTGCCGGTTATGCCGCTAACCCAGATTAGATTTGACCAGAATGACGCTCGCACTCTCGACCGCCGAGGATTACCTCGACTCCGCGCTTCGCGCCCTCCGTGATGGAAATGGCTATCGGTCTGCGCTCGACCAGATTCCGCTGCCGATCTACGTGACCGATGCCGACGGCCTGGTGACCTATTGGAACCGGGCCTGCGTCGACTTCGCCGGCAGGGAGCCCGAACTCGGCAGCGACAAATGGTGCGTCACTTGGCAACTCTACACGACCAGCGGCGAGCCCCTTCCCCACGAAAAATGCCCGATGGCGGACGCCATCCGCGACAAGCGGGAGGTCCGCGGCAAGGTCGCAATCGCCGCGCGGCCCGACGGCAGCCGCCGCGCCTTTGTCCCCTATCCGACGCCTCTGTTCGACCAAGCCGGCGAACTGATCGGCGCGGTCAACCTGCTGATCGACGTCAGCGAGGAGCAGGCGCCGGCGCTCGCCGAGCAGGCGGCCCTCTGCCACCGGTTGGCCAGGGCGACGCACGACAGCGAGGCTTCGCGCTCGCTCGCCGCAATGGCCGAGGGCTACAAGGCAAACGCCAAGGCCCTTCGCGCGGGGGACTGACCCCTCTCCCGTTCCTGGCATGCCGCGGCGAAGCGGAACAGTGGCACTCCCGGCCCGTTAGCGGAGGGAGGAGAAATCGTGATGGGCAACGACCGAACCGAAACCGCGCGTGAGCATGACGACAGCGACCTGATCGAAGGTGCCGAGCGAGCGCCCTCGCACCAGGACAGCTCGGGCGGCAATCTCGCCCGCGACGTCGCCACCCAGGCGACACAGGAGAGGGTCAGCGACCCCGAGGCGCACGAAGGCGTGACCAAGGAGGACGACATCGCCCACGGCGAGCGTTATCCCGCCGGCCGCCGGCCGGATTCTATCGGCGGCCGCTAGTCGATACCGCTCACCGCATTCGTCATCCCGGCCTTGAGCCGGGATCCGCCTTCACCTTAGCGGCAGCGGTTCAAAGCCAAAGTCTTCCGCCAAGTCGCGCCAGGTCGGGTTCTCTGGGCGTGATGCCCAACTGGCGGGCGGCTGCGCTTTTTCTGGCGTTATCGCCATCAAATCACCGCGTCAGCTTCCGATACGTCATCCTGTGCGGGCGGGTCGCCTCCTCGCCGAGCCGGCGGATCTTGTCCTCCTCATAGGCCTCGAAATTGCCCTCGAACCATTCGACTTGGGCATCGCCCTCGAAGGCGAGGATGTGCGTGGCGAGTCGGTCGAGGAAGAAGCGGTCGTGGCTGATGACCACCGCGCAGCCGGCGAAATTCTCGAGCGCCTCCTCGAGCGCGCGAAGGGTCTCGACGTCGAGGTCGTTGGTCGGCTCGTCGAGCAGAAGGACGTTGCCGCCCTCTTTGAGCATCTTGGCCATGTGGACGCGGTTGCGCTCGCCGCCCGATAATTGACCGACCTTCTTCTGCTGGTCGGGGCCGCGGAAGTTGAAGGCGCCGACATAGGCGCGGGTCGCCACCTCGTGCTTGCCGAGCTTGAAGATGTCGAGCCCGCCGGAAATCTCCTCCCAGACGTTCTTCTTCGCGTCGAGCGCGTCGCGTGACTGGTCGACATAGCCCAGGTGGACGGTCGGTCCGATTTCGACCTCGCCGCTATCGGGCTTCTCCTGGCCGGTGATCAGCTTGAACAAGGTGGTCTTTCCGGCGCCATTGGGGCCGATCACCCCGACGATCCCGCCCGGCGGCAGGCTGAACGTGAGGTTCTCGAACAGCAGCCTGTCGCCATAGGCCTTGGTCAGCCCCTTGGCTTCGATCACCTTCCCGCCGAGTCGCTCGGGCACCTGGATGAGGATTTGCGCCTTGCCCGGAGTGCGGTTCTCCTGCGCCTCGACAAGCTCGTCGAAGGCGCGGATGCGGGCCTTGGACTTGGCCTGGCGAGCCTTCGGGCTGCGCCTGATCCACTCCAGCTCGTCGCTGATCGCTTTCTGCTTGCCTTGCTCCTCCCGCTCTTCCTGCGCGAGGCGTTTTGCCTTCTTTTCCAGATAGGTGGAGTAGTTTCCTTCGTAGACGTAGTAACGCCCGCGATCGAGCTCGAGGATCCAGTTGACGACATTGTCGAGGAAATAGCGGTCGTGGGTGACGAGGATGACGTTGCCCGGATAGTCGATCAGATGCTTTTCCAGCCACTGCACGCTCTCGGCGTCGAGATGGTTGGTCGGCTCGTCGAGCAGCAATATGTCGGGCTTTTCGAGCAGCAGCCGGGTGAGCGCGACCCGGCGCTTCTCGCCGCCCGACAGCTTGTCGACCGAGGCGTCGCCGGGCGGGCAGCGAAGCGCGTCCATGGCGATCTCGAGCTGGTTGTCGAGGGTCCAGCCGTCGACCGCGTCGATCTTCTCCTGGAGCTCGCCCATCTCGGCCATCAGCGCATCGAAATCGTCGCCGGGATCGGCCATTTGCGCCGAGATGGCGTTGAAGCGCTCCATCATGTCGGCGACCGGGCGAACGCCGTCCATGACATTTTCCCTGACCGTCTTGGCCGGGTCGAGATGCGGCTCCTGCTCGAGATAGCCGACCCGGATGCCCTCGCCAGGCCATGCCTCGCCGGTGAATTCCTTGTCGCGGCCGGCCATGATCTTCATCAGCGTCGACTTGCCCGATCCGTTGGGGCCGACGATTCCGATCTTGGCGTCGCGGTAGAATTGCAGGTCGATGGCATTGAGGATGGGCTTCTGGCCCGGGAAGGCCTTGGTCAGGCCCTTCATCACAAAGCTATACTGTGCGGCCATGACGGCGCGGACTTCCTTCGCTGCTATGGAGTTGGCGCGCAGTTAGGCGATGGCTGTTCCTGAATCCACCCTCAGAAAGGAAAACTGATCACGCAAAGACGCAGAGAGCCCATTTTCGTCATGCCGGACTTGATCCGGCATCCGCCTTTTCCTGTTCTTTCAGGCTGATCGAGAAGGCGGGCCCCGGCTCAAGGCCGGGGTGACGATATGTTTCTTCTCTCTGCCCCTCTGCGTCTCTGCGCGAAACATTCAATCCCGCCCGACCATCTCCTCGGCTCCTTCGAAGCGATAGTCGCGATATTGCTCGCGGAGCGTCCGCTTCGAAAGTTTCCCAGTCGCGGTGTGGGGCAGCTCGTCGACGAACTCGATGGCGTCGGGCTGCCACCAGCTCGACACGCAGGATTTGAGATGGTCGCGAATGTCCTGCTCGCTGATTTCGCTGCCGGGCGCCCGAACCACCAGCAGCAGCGGCCGCTCGTCCCACTTTGGATGCGGGATGCCGATCGCCGCCGCCTCGGCGACCCCAGCGCAACCGACCGCCGCATTTTCCAGCTCGATCGAGCTGATCCACTCGCCGCCCGACTTGATCACGTCCTTCGACCGGTCGGTGATCTGCATGGTGCCGTCGGGGTGAAGGACGGCGACGTCGCCGGTGTCGAACCACTGGCCGTCCTCGGTCGAATCCTCCTCGGCCTTGAAATAGCGCCTGATCACCCATGGCCCGCGAGCCTGCAGCCGCCCCGACGACTGGCCGTCGCGGGGCAGGACATTGCCCTCGTCGTCGACGATGCGGAGCTCGACCCCGAACGGCGCGCGACCCTGCCGCGCGGTATATTCGAGCTTCTCCTCGTCGCTCATCGACTCCCAGCCCTGCGGACGGGCGCCGCAAGTGCCGATCGGCGAGGTTTCCGTCATCCCCCAGGCATGAGTGACCTCGATGCCCTTCGAACGCAGCCATTTGATCATCGCCCGCGGCGCCGCCGACCCGCCGATGGTGACATATTTGAGCTCGCCGAGATCGGCGCCGGTCCGCTCGACATGCTCGATCATCGTCAGCCAGATGGTCGGGACGCCGGCCGAATGGGTGACCTTCTCGTCGCGCATCAGGTCGCACATCTTGTCCGGCCGATAGTCGGCCGACAGCACCAGCTTGCACCCGACCATCGGCGCCGCCCACGGCACGCCCCAGGCATTGGCATGGAACATCGGCACGATCGGCAGCACCACCGCCCGTTTCGACAGGTTGAAGATATCGGGCGAGGCTTCGGCCATGGTGTGGAGCATGGTCGAGCGATGCTCGTAGAGGACCCCCTTCGGGTTGCCGGTCGTCCCGGAGGTATAGCAGAGCCCGATCGGGTCGCGCTCGTCGCCCTCGACCCACTCGTACTCGCCGTCCTCGGCGTCGATCCATTCCCGGAAGCCCTTCCCGAGCGCAGTCGAGGAGCCCTCTTCCCCCTCGGTTGGATCGAAGCAGATGTAATGCTCGATGGCCGTCCACTTGGGCTTCATCTTCTCGACCAGCGGAGCGAAGATCCGGTCGTAGAGCAGCACCCGGTCCCCGGCGTGGTTGGCGATATATTCGAGCTGGTCGGCGAACAGCCGAGGATTGATCGTATGGAGGATGCCGCCCATGCCGATCGTCCCGTACCAGGCGATCAGGTGGTTGGCATGGTTCATGGCCAGGGTCGCGACGCGGTCCCCGGGCTTCACTCCCAGCCTTTCCAGAGCCTGCGCCATCCGTCGGGCATCGCGTGCGACCTCGCGCCAGTTGGTGCGGGTGATGCTGCCGTCGGCCCAGGCCGAGACGACCTCGCCGTCGCCATGCTCGCGCTCGGCATGATCGACCAGCCGCATGACCCGAAGCGGCCAGTCCTGCATTGCACCGAGCGCCATCGTCCCCTCCATGGCTGCCTTGTCGAGCCGATGTTGGCCGGAAAAGCGGGTCGGCACAAGCGCTTCGTCGCGAAGCGAAGGCGCCTAGAAGGGCGGCTTGAACCCCGGCGGCATGGGCAATGCGCCGGTCACCTTTTGCATCTCGGTGGCGGCGGCCGCGTCGGCCTTGGCCCGGGCATCGTTGATCGCCGCGGCGATCAGGTCCTCGACCATTGTCTTCTCGGACGGGACGAGGATGCTTTCATCGATCGACACCGACAGGATGCTGCCCTTGGCGGTGGCGCGGACCTTGACCAGCCCGCCGCCGGACGCGCCCTCGACCTCGACCTTCTCGAGGCTTTCCTGGGCCTTTTGCAGCTCGGCCTGCGCGTTCTGCGCCATCTGCATGATTTCTTCGAAGCTCGGCATGTCAGGCCCCTCTGGCGTTGATGGATTCAAGTGTCGCTTCCGGGAAGGCGTCGAGCACCGCCCGGACATTGGCGTCGGCAAGCACTTCGGAGCGAACGCGCTCCTCGGCAATCTTTTCCTGGTCGAGCAGCGACGGCTCGCTCGGCTCGTCGCTCAAAATCACCTGCCAGCTGGACCCGGTCAGCTGCTTCAAGGCGCTGGCGAGCTCGCGCGGCCATTCGGGGCCGAGCGGCCGAAGCGGCCTCAGCTTGAGTTCGCCGGGGGCAAAGGACACCAGCCCGACCTGATCGTGCAGCTGCAGCGCGAGCTGGTTGCGGCCGCCATGTTCGAGCAGCGCGATCAGCGCCGGAAGGTCGGCGGGCATGGATGCGCTCGGCCCGGCCGAAGGCGCCGATCCCGCCGCCTGGGGCGCGCTCGCCTCTGGCGCCGCGCTCTCCAGCCGCTTGAGGACGCTCGCCGGGTCGGGGAGGTCGGCGGCATGGATCAGCCGCAAGAGCGCCATCGTCGCCGCTTCCTGCGGATCGGGCGCGGTGGTGACGTCTGCGAGCCCCTTCAAAAGCATCTGCCACAGCCGGTGGATCTGGCCCCAGCCAAGCGCGGATGCCAGCTCGTCGGCGAACTGCCTCTGCTCGGCAGTCAGCAACGGGTCGGCGCCGGCGCCGGCCTTGGCTCTCGTCGCCGAATGCAGCGATTCCATCAATCCCCGCACCAGCGAGGCCGGATCGATGCCGAGCGCATGGGCCTCGTCGAGCTCGGTGAGCGTGGCCGGGGCATCGCCCGACAGCACCAGCCGCAAGAGCCGCTGGATCCGTCCGCGGTCGGCTAGGCCGAGCATGTCGCGAACCTGCTCGGCGCCGACCGACCCGCTGCCATGGGCAATCGCCTGGTCGAGGATCGACAGGCCGTCGCGGACCGACCCCTCGGCCGCCCGGGCGATCATCGCCAGCGCCTCGTCCTCGACCTCGGCTCCCTCCGCTTTCGCCACCGCCGCGAAATGCTCGACCAGGGTCTCGGCCGGGATCCGCCTCAGGTCGAAGCGCTGGCAGCGCGACAGCACCGTCAGCGGCACCTTGTCGACCTCGGTCGTGGCGAACAGGAATTTCACATGGCCAGGCGGCTCCTCGAGCGTCTTCAACAAGGCGTTGAAGGCGTTCTTGGACAGCATGTGGACTTCGTCGATAATGTAGATCTTGTAGCGGGCACTGACCGACGCATAGCGCACGGCGTCGATGACCTCGCGGATGTCGTCGACGCCGGTGTGGCTGGCCGCGTCCATCTCGATGACGTCGATGTGCCGCCCCTCGGCTATCGCCCGGCACGGCTCGCACTGGCCGCAGGGCGCGATGGTCGGCCCGCCCTGCCCGTCCGGCCCGACGCAGTTCAGCGCCTTGGCGATCAGCCGCGCGGTCGAGGTCTTGCCGACCCCGCGAACCCCGGTGAGCAGGAAGGCATGGGCGATTCGCCCGCGCTCGATGGCATTGGCCAGGGTGCGTATCATCGCATCCTGACCGATCAGCGCGTCGAAACTTTGCGGCCGGTATTTGCGCGCCAGCACCCGATATGGCGTCGCGGCCTGCGGCGCTTCCGCCAGGTCGAGGCCGAGGCCAGGCGATTCGTCGTCGGTCATCGGGTGAGGTTTAGGCTGTTTTGTCATCCCCGCGAAAGCGGGGATCCGTCTTTTCATTCGGGGCGGCGCCGACGCGGAGTGAATCCGCGCCGTCAGTCGTGTCGGGCTTCGCCCGCACGCTGGCCGATCCTTCACAGCTCTGCGCACTGCTTGCGATTGCTGGGCAATCGCCGCGCTATGCTCGGTGTTGCGGGAGGTGGGAGCCGGAACGACCCGAAGCGAAATCGTTGTGGCTGCTTCCTTCCGGACCTGACCAGGTTGGCGACAGCCTCGTCCGCCCGACTCCCGGCCGCGCATATGGGGCAGCGGCATTCGCCAGGCAAGGCCGGACTGTGCTTCCCGAAGCTCGGCGCCAGTCATGTCGTAATCCGCTTGGCGAACGGCCGTTGGGCCGATTGCCGACGTTCCGGTTTGCTGGCAGCATCGGGCATGGAGGGCTTCTCGATGCATCAACTTCTACTCGCCGTCTTGCTGACCAATGCGGTCCCGGCGGAAATGCAAGCAAGTCGCCAGCCGATCATCGATATGCACCTGCACGTTCGCTCCGTGAGCTTTGCCGGCGAGAATCCGCCGCCAATGTGCACTCCGTTCGCCGTCATGCCGAGGTCCGACAACAGGGTGGGCGTCTATGAAGGAATGGCCTTCAATCGCGAACCCTGCGCCGAACCGATAGCCGCCGCCACCACGGATGAGCAGGTGATGCGCGACACGCTCGCCGCGATGGAACGACTCAATATCTACGGCGTGGTGAGCGGAGAGCCGAATGCCCTCGCGCGCTGGATGGCGGTGTCTCCGGACAGGATCATTCCAGCTGTGGATTATCGGCTGCCGGGAACTCCTGGTCACCGCCACGTCGCTGCCCGGACCATCGACGAGTTGCGGCGCCTCCACGCGCAAGGTCGGCTCCAGGTCATTGGCGAGATCATGGCGCAGTACGAAGGGGTAAGCATCGACGATCCACGCATGGAACCATTGTGGGCTCTGGCTGTGGAATTGAACGTGCCAGTCGCGATCCACATGGGCCCGGGAGAGCCGGGCGGTCCTTATTCCGGCGGCGGCTACCGTGTCAGCCTCGGTGACCCGTTGCTGCTCGAGCCAGTGCTTGTACGCCACCCGCGGCTGCGCGTCTCGGTGATGCACGCCGGCTACCCCATGGTGGACCGGATGCGAGCCCTGATGTTCAGCTACCCGCAGGTCTATGCCGACATCGGTAGCATCGTTTATACCGAGCCGCGCGCCAGCTTCTACGCCTTCCTCCGCGAACTGGTCGAAGCCGGTTATGGCGACCGGATCATGTTCGGGTCCGATCAGATGATCTGGCCGGGAGTGATCGCGGAAGCGGTGCGCGCGATCGACGAGGCGCCGTTCCTCGACGCGGATCAGAAACGCGACATCTTCTACCACAACGCGGCGCGTTTTCTTCGACTGTCCAGCGAGCAGATAGCGAAGCACCATGGGCGCTGACGTCAGCTCTCTCCCAAACGACAATAGAAGCCGATGCGGCACCGCCCTGGATTGGCGCTTGCGGGCGACGCCCAATCGGCACATATTAAGGGCCCGGGGGGAAACCATGAAATTGTACCGCGTGAACAAGCTGACGAAGCCGGGCGGTCTGGTAGTCAAGAAGAAGGATATTCTGGCGAGCTCGGACAAGGCGGCCGTGCAGCATGCCGCGGACAGTCCCGATTGCCCGGTGTGCGACGTGCTCCGCGACGGCCAGAAGGTCGGCTCGATCGTCTAGCTGTTTCCCAAGGCCGACGTCACGAACCGCCGCCCTTTTTCCGCAGGACATTGCCGACCGCGGCCGCAAGCCGTTCCTGCTTGACCGGCTTTTGCACGACGACCGCCGTCGGTGCCCGATCTTCAAGCTCCTCGGCATAACCGGTGATGAAGACAACCGGGATGTCGCGATCCTTGCAGATCGCCTCGACGGCGCTCACCCCGTCGCCGGGAAGCAGCCGGACGTCGGCGGTGATTAGATCGATGTCCTGCGCCTGGGCGCCCATCACGGCCGCATCCTCGGATCGGGCAAAGCTGAAGGTGGTAAAGCCGAGCGGCTCGAGCATGTCCCGGAGCGACTGGCCGATCAGATATTCATCCTCGATAATGAAGGCGTGCATGTCACTACTCGCAGTTCAGATTGCTTCCTCGGGTGGAAGACTCTGGATGGAAAACGGTTCGACAGGGACGGCGTTGCAATAACCGCAACAAGCCGTGCCCGGCATGCGCCGCGCCGACACCGTCCTTTCGTACGCTGAACTATCGGTTCTGCCAGTTCCGCCACCCCGCGGGGATTCGCACGCTCAAACTGTCGAGGTCGGCGGTCAGCATGATCTGGCAGGCGAGCCGCGAAGTGCGTGTCGCATGGGCGGCAAGGTCGAGCAAGTCCTCTTCTTCCTCGCTGGCCGGCGGCAATTTCTCGAAATCGCCCTTGTCGACGATGACGTGGCAGGTGGAGCAGGCCATCACCCCTTCGCAGCTGCCTTCGAGCGGCTCGCCGGCTGCCCAGGCGACGTCGAGCAGCCGCTGGCCGGGGGTCGCTACCACCTCGTCCACGGTCCCGTTCGCTCGGAGAAAACGCACCCGGGTCACGTGGCGAGGCCCTGCTGCGATCGGGCGGCTGCCGCGATCCTGGAAAGCGCGTCGACCAGTTCCTGCTCGCTCGTGTAGCGGCCGAAGCCGATGCGGATCGACGATCGCGCCTCGCGGTCGCTGAGGCCAAGGGCGCGGAGCACGTGGCTCGGCCGGCCCGAGCCGCTTGCGCAGGCGCTGCCCAGCGAGAAAGCGATGTCGCGCAGGTCGGCAAGCAGGCGCGCCGAATCCAGTCCCTCGCGGCGGATGTTGAGATTGCCGCGATAGCGGGTCTCGACGCTGCCGTTCACCGTCCAGCCCTCGCCCAGCGCGTCCACGGCGACCGTCCACAGCCGCTCGACATGGTCGCGGTCGACTCCGCGGCGCTCCAACGCCAGCTTCGCAGCCGCCCCGAAGCCGGCGCACAGGGCCGGCGCCATCGTTCCCGAACGCAGCCCCCGCTCCTGCCCGCCGCCGTGGATCAGCGGCGCCGGCTCGGCGCCATCGCGCATCCACAGGGCGCCGATCCCCTTGGGACCGTGGATCTTGTGCGCCGACACCGCGACCATGTCCGGCCCGTCGGGAATGGCGATCCGCCCGAGCCCCTGGACCGCGTCGCACAGCATCAGCGCGCCGGCGTCGTGAGCCATTCGCGCGATCTCGCCGACCGGCTGGATGACTCCAATCTCATTGTTGACCAGCATCGCCGCGACCAGGGCGACGCGCTCGTCGAGTTCGCGTTCGAGATCAGCGAGCTCGATCAGCCCGTCGCGACCGACCGGAAGCAAGGTCAGGTCGATGCCCTGCCCCGCCAGCCACTCGGCCGTGTCGAGCACCGCCGCATGCTCAGTGGCGATGGTGACGATCCGGTTGCGCTCCTTGGGCGCCTTTTCCAGCGTGCCGCGGATCGCCCAGTTGATCGCTTCGGTGGCGCTGCCGGTAAAGGCGAGGCTGCCGCCGGTAAGCCCGATGGCGCGCTCGACCTGGCCTCTCGCCACCTCGATCGCCGCAGCCGCCTCGCGGCCCCAGCGCGACGGCGAATGCGGGTTCGCGTATTTCTCCTCCGCCCACGGCCGCATCGCCTCGGCGACCTCGGGAGCGACCGGCGTCGTCGCCTGATAGTCGAGATAGATCATGCCGCCGCTTTCGACCGGGCCTGTATCCGGCGCCATTCGGCGAGGAAGCGCTCGACCTCCTCCTCGCTGGTTTCGGGCCCGAAGCTGACCCGGACGACGCAGCCGGCGATGTCGGGCGCCAGGCCCATCGCCTCGAGCACGCGGCTCGGCTTCATGCTTCCCGACGAGCAGGCGCTTCCGGCCGAGACGGCGATCCCGGCCAGGTCGAACTGGACGAGCTGGCTGGAGCTGGCGACCCCCGGCATTGCGTAACCGCCGATGGTGGCGATCCTCTCCGTGCCGTCTGCGATGATGATTCCACCTTCCGAAACAATCGCTTCTTCGACCAAGCCGCGAAGTCGTCTAAGCTCAGGCATGGCCTCGGCAAAGGCTCTCGACTGGAGCGCGGCGGCCATTCCTTTCGTAGCCGGCAAATTCTCCGTTCCCCGCCGATATCCCCGCTCCTGCCCGCCGCTCGGTTCGAGGGTCGCCATGTCCCTGACCAGCAGCGCGCCGATGCCAGGGGGCCCGCCCAGCTTGTGGGCCGACACGGCGATGAAATCGGCATCGGCAAGCGGCAGCTTGCCCGCACCCTGGGCGCAGTCAGCGAGCAGCACGGAACCGGCGGCGCCGACCTTGGCGGCGATTTCCGCCAGCGGCTGGATCACTCCGGTCTCGTTGTTGACCTGCTGGACCGCGACCAGCGCCGGCCCGGCGGCCAGCGCCTCGTCGAGCGCGGCGAGGTCGATCAGCCCGCCGCCATCCACCGGCACGATGGTCGCATCGCTCCCCATCGCCGCCGCCACCGCGTCATGCTCGGTCGCGCCGACCAGCCGCCGCGGCAGCTTGGCGCGGGCCGCGGCAATGACAATCGCCTCGCTCGCGCCCGAAGTGAGGATGACGTCATGACGCCAGCCCAGCACCTCGGCGATTTCGCCGCGGGCCTCTTCCAGCGCCGCCCGTGCCGCCCGTCCCTCGGCATGCGGCGAGCTCGGGTTGGCCCAGTGGTCGAGCGACTCGGCGACCGCGGCGCGGGCGGCGGGCAGCACCGGAGTGGTCGCCGCATGGTCGAGGTAGATGCGATTGCCTGCGGTCAAAATTCCGTGGATTCCTGCCGATTGCCAGTTGAGACGCCGCCTCTATATAGGAGCCGCCTCCGCCGCGCACCCGCGGGGCGCGTCACACATTTTACGCGAGCCATTGCATTCATGCCCGAAGTGATTTTTCCCGGCCCGGAGGGGCGCCTCGAAGGACGCTTTCATCCCGGCCCCCGCCCGCGAGCGCCGGTCGCGATGATCCTTCACTCCCACCCTCAGGCCGGTGGGACGATGAACAACAAGATCGTGCAATTGCTCTACCAGACCTTCGTCCGCCGTGGATTCGCCACCCTTCGCTTCAACTTTCGCGGCGTCGGCAAAAGCCAGGGCACGTTCGACAATGGCATCGGCGAGCTTTCCGACGCGGCAAGTGCGCTCGACTGGGTGCAGCAGATCCATCCCGAGGCCGAGACCACCTGGGTCGCCGGGGTCAGCTTCGGCGCCTGGATCGGAATGCAATTGCTGATGCGCCGGCCCGAGATCCGCGGTTTCATCTCGATCGCCCCGCCCGCCAACATGTATGATTTCTCCTTCCTCGCCCCCTGCCCCGCTTCGGGAATCATCATCCAGGGCGAGGCCGACGAGGTCGTCACTCCGATCGCCGTCCAGAAGCTGGTCGACAAGCTGCGCACCCAGCGCCACATCACGATCCACCACGAGCTGATCCCGGGCGCCAACCATTTCTTCGCCAATGAGCTCGACCTGATGATGAAGGCGGTCGACGATTATCTCGATTTCCGGCTCAGCCCCGACTGCCCGATCCGCTAGGCCGTCGGGTTAAACCGTCACTATCGCCACATTGGCGATCAGCACCGCCGCCGCGGTCAGCATCAGCAGGCCCTTGCCGCGCTCCTTGCGGCGGATCAGCAGGTGAAGCCCGCCGCCGATCAACGCGAATGCGGCGATCATCGCCAAGGCGAGCGCGGTTGAGGCGATCATGTTCAATCCGGCATCCTTTCATCATCATTTAACCAAGGCCGGTGCATAATCGGCGCCATGACCAATGCCGCGCAGCAGGCGCGCCTGGAAGAGGCGTTCGAACGGATCGAGGAGACCATCCTGCCGTGCATCGCGATGATGCTCGAAACGCTTCTCGACGCCTCGGCCGGGGTCGGCGAGACCGATCCCAGGGCGCTCGCCGCCGAGCTGCAGACCCTGGCCGCCCAGCTCGAGGAACTGACCCGGGCGGTCGAGCGGTCGAGCCCGGTCAATGTCGAGCCCGGCGAATATAAGGCGCGCACCGCCGCCTAGCCCCTGCCGACGATCCGGGCGTGGAGCTCGGGATCGACATTGCTGCCCGACAGCACGGCAACGGTCCCGTCCACCGCCTCGACCTTTCCGGATAGAATCGCCGCCAGCGCCGCCGCTCCGCCCGGCTCCACGACCAGCCCATGCAGCGACCAGGCGAGGCGCATGGCCTGCTTCACCTCGTCATCGCCGACCGCCACGGCGCGCGCGCCGCGCGCCTTCAGTATCGCATGGGTGATCGGCGACACACGCGGGGTCTGGAGCGCGTCGCACAGGGTCGGCGGAGCATCGGCGGGCACCGGCACGATTGTGCCCAGCTCCAGCGATCGTCCCATATCGTCC
>DATLGC010000029.1:0-8349 GCA_035540655.1 Sphingomicrobium sp.
GACCAAAAAACCTCGGAATGGCCGCCGCTCAAGCTGCTGCTGTGGACCGCGATCGCAGGGCTGATTTTCGGCCTGATCGGCTTTGGCGAGATCGCCGAGGACTGGTTCCGAGTCGCCCGCAACAAGCTGCACGTCCACGAAGCGAGTGGGGACATCGTCCTGGTCAAGATCGACGAGGAGGCGCTGGCCCAGGTCGGCCGCTGGCCCTGGCCGCGGCAATATCACGCTCAATTGACGGATTCGCTGACCCGAGCCGGGGCCCGGCAAATCTTCTTCGACGTCGGTTTCGTCAACCCGGGCGATCCCGAGGATGACCGTGCCTTCGCGGAAGCGTTGGAACGATCGAAGGTGGTGCTGGCTGCCTGGACTCGGGTGGGCCCCAACGCCGGAGTGCAGCAAGACGGAATGCCGCTGGCGAAATTCGCCGCGCGTGCCGAGGTCGCCAGCATCAGCGCGGAATACAACTACCAGAATGCCGTCTGGCGGGTTCCGTATGCGACCTCGTGGAAGGATCAGACAATTCCGTCCCTTGCTGCAAAGCTTGCGCGTCGGACAGCGCCCGCAGGCACGACATTCATTATCGACTATTCGATCGATCCGAACTCCATCCCCGCCGTGTCGGCCGCCAGGATTCTCAAGAGCGACTTCGACTCGAACTTGATCCGGGGCAAGGATATCGTGATCGGAACGACGTCGAACACGCTTGGGGACATCTACTTCATTCCCGGAACCGGGCAGATGGGCGGCGTCTATATCCAGATTCTCGGGGCCGAGACTCTCAAGTCGGGCAGGCCCGTCTATCTCGGCTGGGCAATCGCCCTCTTTATCGCAGTCGCCGCGGCTGCTGTGGCTGTGACACGCAGGCGCCCGTATCAGCGAGCGGCGATCCTGGGCAGCGCCGCTCTTCTCTTTCTGTTCGCCCCGGCCTTGCTCGAAGCCAATCTGATTTTCGTCGACATCACCCCGGCCCTGTTCGTTATCGCCTGGGTCGCTGGCAGTCTGACATGGCGCCGCTACCGGCAAGGCGGGATGACCAATCCGGTTTCGGGACTGCCAAATCTCAGTGCATTGCGATTCAATCGAGAGGGTCGCGACCAGGCCCTAATCGCCGCCCGAATCCTGAATTATTCGGAAATCGCTGCCGCCCTTCCGGCATCGAGCGAGGAGAAACTGATCGACCAGATTGTCAGCCGCCTGCGGGTCGGCGCGCCGGAACGCACCTTATATCATGGTGATGACGGAATTTTCGCCTGGTTCGAGGAGCCGCGCGTGCCCTTCGGGCATCACCTCGAGGCGCTCTACACGCTGTTCCGCACCCCGGCCAAAGTGTCGGGACAGCAGATCGACCTGTCGATCAGCTTCGGAGTCGAGATTGGCAGCGGCCGGTCACTGGCCAACCGTTTCGGAAGTGCGCTTGTCGCTGCCGACGAGGCCGCGCATGACGGCCTCAAGTGGAAATATCATGATCCGGAAAGCCTACAGGACGCGTCCTGGAAGCTTTCGATGCTGAGCCAGCTCGACGCGGCAGTCGACAAGGGCGAGGTTTGGGTCGCATACCAGCCCCAGCTCGACCTCAAGACCCGGCGGATCATCGGTGCGGAAGCCCTCGCCCGCTGGACCCATCCGAAAAAGGGGCCGATCGCAGCCACCGAGTTCATTGCCGCTGCCGAGCAGCACGACCGCATCGGCAAGCTCACCGATTTCGTGCTCGAGCAGGCAATTGCGTCCGCATCGGCGATCAATCGCCGACACCCGGATTTCCGGATCGCGGTCAATCTGTCCGCGCGCCTGCTTAACGATCAGGGATTGCTGCTTCGCCTGTCGGCAATGCTGGCGCGTCACCGGCTCGCGCCCCAACTGCTGACTCTCGAGCTGACGGAGACGGCCGCGCTTGGCAGCAGCGGCGGTGCGTTCGACATGCTCGCGGCGCTTCGCGACCTAGGCGTCACCATCTCGATCGATGACTATGGCACCGGCCTGTCCACGCTCGAATATCTAAAGAAAATCCCGGCATCGGAGCTCAAGATCGACCAAAGCTTCGTCAAGGGCATGGTCGACAATCGCAGCGACCGACTGATGGTCCAGTCAACCATCGCGCTCGCCCATTCGCTGGGCCGGAAAGTGGTTGCCGAGGGCGTCGAGCGAAGCGAGATCCTGGAAGCCCTGTCCGAAGTGCAATGCGACGTTGCGCAAGGATTCGCGATCGGGCGGCCGGTCAGCCTCGAGAGCCTGAACAAGCGGCTTGCCGCCGACCGCAATCGCCGGGTCGCCTAGCCCTTCTTTTCAACCCCCCGGACTTGTACCGCGCCAGTAATGGGTCGGCCTTTTGGTAAATTGTTTGCTAACCACATCGATTAAGGTTAATGTCCCTCTGTCGAATCGCAGTTTTGACACACAGGGGATGAGCGATGAAAAAGCAGACACGTGGGTTCTGGAGCTGGCTCATGGGCAGCGGCTGGGGCGGCGGCGGATCGTCCGGCTAGGTCAGTCAGCCGGCCGAGCGCCGGATAACCGATTGATTTTTAATGCGTACAAGCGCCTGCATTCGTGCGGGCGCTTTTGCGTGTCTGTTACTGTCAGGTCGAGCATTCCGCGCAACTGGCAATAGGCCGATGACCACTAGCCCCTGGCCCCAAGAGCGAATCGCGAACTTCGAATGGTTAAGATGAGGCGGGCTGACGGCACGGGATGCTGCTGCTAGGACCCGTCGAATGATCCGGCAGGCGATCGGAACAGTCGAGATTCAGCCCTCGTGTCGGGTGCTCCACCTGATCACCGACAAGGTTGTCCATTGGCTTGGAAACCAGCATGTCGACACCGGACTGCTGACCCTGCTGTGCCGGCATACGTCAGCGTCCCTGCTGATCCAGGAAAATGCGGCGCCCGCGGCGCGGCGCGACCTCGAGAAATATTTTGCTCGGATCGCCCCTGAAGGCCCGGGTTACGAGCATGACGACGAAGGGCCCGACGACATGCCGGCGCATTTGCGAAGCGCGCTGACCCAGACACAGCTGTCGATTCCCGTCGAGCATGGCCGCATGATGCTCGGCACCTGGCAGGGCATCTATCTGTTCGAGCACCGCCGCGACCCGCCGGCGCGCCAAATCGCGCTGCACCTGATCGGCGAATGAGCCATGAGAGCGCCCGCGCCTGGCTCGAGGCGAACGCCCCCGACGTCGCAATCCTGGCAATGTCGGACAGCACCGCGACAGTCGCCGAGGCGGCGCGGACGCTTGGGGTGGAACCGGCCCGGATCGCCAAGACTCTCGCCATTCGGGCGGGCGGGGAGACTTTCCTGCTGGTCACCCGCGGCGACGCCCGGCTGGACAATGCGAAGTGCAAGGCGGAGCTCGGGGCACGGCCGCGGATGCTTGGGCCCGAGGAGACTTTGGCGCTCACCGGCCACCCGGTTGGCGGAGTCTGCCCGTTCGGGCTGGCAAGCCCGATTCCCGTCTACGTCGACCAATGCCTGAGGCCGCTCGACCCGGTCTATCCGGCGTGCGGCTCGCTCAACACGTCGGTCAGGATAAGCCCGCTGCGATTGTTCGAGCTGGTCGGCAGGCGCTGGGCCGACCTATGCCGGATTCCCGGAGAGGCGGAGGGGGCTTAGCTCCTCCGGGCTGATTGACCCGACCGGCCAGGGCAAGCCGGCGATCAGCGAAGCGGCGATCGTGGCCATGACCGGCGACGTCTGCAATCCAAAGCCGCCCTGCCCGGCCAGCCAGAAGAAGCCCTCGGCATCGCCGGCGAAGCCAACGACCGGGCGGCGGTCGGGAGCGAAGGTGCGAAGCCCGGCCCAGCGGCTGTGGATCCGATCGACCTCCATCGTCGTGCGCTCGGTCACGCGCCAGGCGGCCAGCGCCACGTCATAATCCTCGGGCTGGGCGTCGCACGGGTCGGCCGGCACCTCGTCCATCGGCGAGGCGAACAGCCGACCGCTTTCCGGCGCGAAATAGAGGTCGTCGCCGACCGTCTTGGTGAACGGCAGGACCAATGGATCGACTCCCGGCGGAGCGTCGAACGTGATGATCGTCCGGCGCAATGGCTGCAGCCCGGCAGGCCCGACGCCCGCCATCTCCGCGATTGAATCGGCCCAGGCGCCGCCGGCGTTGACCAGGATCGGCGCAGCGAACGTCTCTCCCCGCTCCGCGGTGACCTGCCAGACATGACCCGCGCGGCGGATGGCCATGGCCCGAGCGCCGGTGACCAGCGAGCCGCCGTGGTGGCGCAGCCGGCGCAGATAGGCCTGCAGCAAGGCATGGGGATCGAGCCGTATTCCGTTGCGGTCGACCAGCCCCGCGACGGCGCCGCCCTCGCCCAGCCTGAGGACCGGGCAGAGCTCGGCGATCTCACGCTCGCCGATCCGCTCGATCGCGGCGAAGGGCGCAATGGCCTGCTGCAATGAATTGAGCGCGGCGAGCTCGCCCTCCCGGGCGTGGACGAGGACGGGCATGAGCTTTCCAAGCGGCGAATCGCTGAAGCCCGCCGGCGGCTCCTCAAACAGCGCGCGGCTCGCCTGCGTCAGCGCCCGAACCAGCCCGTCGCCGAGCGCATAATGGAGCATGGTCGCGCTTCGCCCCGACGAATGAAACCCGACCTGCTCCTCGCCTTCGAGGACCGTGACCTGGGCCTGGCCGGCCAGTTCGGCGGCGGCCGACAGGCCGGCAACGCCGCCGCCAATGATCAGGATGTCGCTGGTCTGCACTTGGAATCTGCCCCTTACTGGGGTGAATCGTTGAGCCTCTCGTGGACCACCTTGCCGCCACGCGTCAGGCGGATGCCCTGGACGATCTCGTCCTCGTCGGGAAGCACGGGCCGGCCCTGATCCTTGTCCCAGAAGGCCGAAAGGAAATTGTACAAATTGCGGGCGAACAGAGCCGAGGCATCGGCCGGCAGGCTTCGCGCAAGATTGGTCGCGCCGATGATGGTGACTCCGTGCCGGACCGTTCGCTCGCCCGGGACGCAACCCTCGACATTGCCGCCGGCGTCCGCCGCCAGGTCGACGATCACTCCGCCCTGGCGCATCGTCGCGACCTGAGCATCGCTGATCAGCCGCGGAGCCGGTCTGCCGGGGATAAGCGCGGTGGTGATGACGATGTCCTGCCTTGCGATATGCGCCGAGACCAGCTCGGCCTGGGCGCGCTTGTAATCCTCCGACATTTCGGTCGCGTAGCCGCCGGCACCCTCGCCCTCGATTCCGGCGACCTCCTCGACGAAGACCGGCTTGGCGCCGAGCGACAAAATTTGCTCCTTCGTCGCCGACCGGACGTCGGTCGCGCTGACCTGCGCGCCGAGCCGCCGAGCCGTGGCGATCGCCTGCAGGCCGGCGACTCCGACGCCCATGACGAACAGCCGGGCGGCGCTGATCGTCCCGGCCGCGGTCATCATCATCGGAAAGGCGCGGCCGTAGGCGCTCGCCGCCTCGATCACCGCCTTGTAGCCGGCAAGGTTCGACTGGGACGAGAGGATGTCCATCGACTGGGCGCGCGTGATTCGCGGCATCCATTCCATCGCCAGCGCCTCGAGCCCGGCCGCGGCATAGGCGTCGATCGCCTCCCGCCGGCGGAACGGGTCGAGCGCGCCGACCAGAAGCGAATCCTTCTCTGCATTCTCCAGCTCGGCTTTGTCGGGACCGCTGACGCACAGGATGATTGCGGAGCCGCCCAGCACCTCGGCGCGCGAGCCGATCGCCGCGCCGGCAGCGGCAAAGTCCGAATCGGCGACGGAGGCGCTTTTGCCGGCCCCCCGTTCCACCGCTACCTCGGCGCCGAGCGCGATGAACTTCTTCACGGTCTCGGGAATCGCGGCGCAGCGCGTCTCGCCCGGCGCCGTTTCCTTGAGGACTGCGATCTTCATGCGCGGCCGGTCGGCCCTGCTAAAGCACGAAGAACAGGACGAACATCGCGATCAGGAAGGATATGGCCGTCCCCCACTTCATCAGCGTGATGAACCGGCTGTAGTCACTTACGTGAACCGCGACATCCTGGGTCGGCGGATCGGCAAGGATCGGCTCTTGTTCGGCCATTCTGCTCCCCAATGTTCCATTCACGCCGTTCGGCGCTTCGCTCGTCCATAACAAGGCACCTGCTCTCCCCCAAGCCCTTAAGCGGACCTTTACATCTCCAGGCTACAGCAGGCTGGAGGATTCATTGCATGCGCGAAGAGCCCAACCGTTCACTGCTACTGCTCGACGCAGACCCGAACGAGCGCAGGCTGGTGTCGGCGATCGCCGCCCGGGCCGGCTGGAGCGCGGTTGGCGCGGCCGACCTTGAAACCGCCCTCTGGCTGCTTCAGGGCCCGCATGGCCGCGCTGTCCAGGCGGTGTTGCTCGGCAGCTGGCAGCCGGACAGCGGACCCGAATTGATCGCCGCACTTCGCAACTGCCGCGACAAGCTGCCGATCATCGTCCTTGCCGACAGCACGTCGGTGTCGGTCGCGGTCGATGCAATGCGCGCCGGCGCGAGTGACTTCCTTTCCCGTCCGGTCGCGGCCGAGCGGCTGCTCGAAGCGCTTGCCGCCAACGCCGATCGCCGCAAGTCCGCCGGAGAGCTTGCGCCCGTATCTGAAAAGCTCGCTCCCGACCTGTCGCTCGAGCAACTGGTCGGGGCGTCGCCGGACTTTCGAGCCTCGCTCGCGGTTGCCGCCAAGGCCGCCCGCAACCGGCTTCCGATCCTGATCGTCGGCGAGCCCGGCACCGGCAAGGAGACCGTCGCCAAGGCCATCCACGCGGCGAGCCTTCGCGCCAGGGGAGCGCTGGTCGCGCTCGACTGCAAGGCGATTCCCGCGAATATCATCGACAGCGAGCTGTTCGGCCATGAGCAGGGCGCCTTTCCCGGCGCCTTCGGCGAGAAGATCGGCAAGCTGGTCGAAGCGAATAATGGCACGCTGCTGCTCGACGAGGTCGGTGCGCTGACCAAGGAGACCCAGCAGCAGCTCGACCGAGTGCTCGCCACCGGCGAGGTCCGACCGGTCGGCTGCAACGGCAGCTATTCGGTCGACGTCCGGGTGATCGCCACGTCGAGCCGGCCGCTTCCCGAAGACTTCGATCCGGGCCTTGCCGAGCGGATCGGGACGACCGTCGTCACCCTGCCGCCTCTCCGCGAGCGAAGCGGCGACATTCCCGCGCTTACCCGCCATCTGCTGGCGCGCTTTGCCACCCATGTCGGGCTGAAGCCCCTTTCGATCGGCAACGACGCTTTGGCGGTGCTGATGCGCTACGGCTGGCCCGGCAACGTCCGCCAGCTGGCAGGAGTGCTGTTCCGCGCCGGACTGCAGTGCGAGGGCAGCTCGCTCACCGCCGAGCACTTTCCGCATATCGCCATCCAGTCGCGATTTTCCGGTCGCAAGAGCGACCATTCGCCCGATCTCAGCAAGACGTCGAGCGACGAGGCGATCGCCGGCGCTCCCGGCGTCACCCTTTATACCAGCGACGGCAATCTGCGGCCGCTGGAAGCCATCGAAGCCGACATCATCCGCCTGGCCATCGGCCATTATCGCGGCCGGATGACCGAGGTCGCCCGACGGCTCGGAATCGGCCGATCGACCCTCTATCGCAAGCTCGGCGAGCTCGGGATCGACACCGCCGCCTGAACCGCTAGCGTCGCGCCATGCGCGTCGCTCTCCTCTTCGCTGTCCTGGCTCTTGGCGCCTGCACCAGAGCCGAACGGGCAGCGGTTCCAGAATCCTACTGCAAGCAACAGCTATTCAAAGGCAGCCGATTCACTGTCTGCGACAATGAAGGCGGCGAATTCCTGCTGTTCGCGGCGGGAAAAGGCAGCACGCCAGTACGCAGCTTCGGCGAAGTGGCGGGTCAGCTGGATGTCGATCGGGTCGCCTTCGGCATGAATGCCGGCATGTTCGACGAGGAAGGCCGGGCGATCGGCCTTGCGACACCGACCCACGGCAGCGGGCATCCGCTCAATCTTCGCGACGGACCGGGCAATTTCCACATGAAGCCGAACGGCGTGTTCATGGTCCTTGCCGGGGGCAGGCCAGCCATTTTCGAAAGCGACAAGATCCCCGAGTTTCGCGCGCCGCCCGGGCTCGCAACCCAATCGGGCCCGATGCTGGTGATCGACGGAGAGCTGCATCCGAGGTTCGAGCCGGACGGCCGATCACGCTACATCCGCAACGGGGTCGGGGTCACCGCGGACGGAAAGGCGCTGTTCGTCATATCCCAGGACCTGGTGTCATTCGGGAAGTTCGGGCGTTTTTTCCGTGACGCGCTGAAGACCCCGAACGCACTCTATTTCGACGGGTCGGTGAGCTCGCTTTGGGACCCTGCCAACGGCCGGCAGGATTCGCACGTGCCGCTTGGGCCGATGATCATTGCGCTCAAGCCCGCGGAGT
>DATLGC010000030.1:0-13826 GCA_035540655.1 Sphingomicrobium sp.
CGGCTGGCCCGGCTCGCCGACGCGCCGTTCGTCAAGGTCGAGGCGACCAAGTTCACCGAGGTCGGCTATGTCGGCCGCGACGTCGAGCAGATCGCCCGCGACCTGGTCGAGGAATCGGTTCGGCTCGAGCGCGAACGGCGCCGCGCCAAGGTCCGTGCCGCCGCCGAGGAAGCGGCGATGGAGCGGCTGCTCGACGCGCTCACCGGCAAGGGTTCGAGCGCTGCCACCCGCGAAAGCTTCCGCCAGCGCTTCGCCGACGGCAGCCTCGACCGGTCCGAGGTCGAGATCGAGGTGCACGAGGCGCCGTCGATGCCGTTCGACATCCCCGGTATGGGGGGGCAGGTCGGGATGATCAACCTTGGCGAGATGATGGGCAAGGCCCTGGGCCAGCAGCCCGGCAAGCGGCGCAAGCTCAAGGTTCCCGACGCCTTCGCCCGGCTGACCGACGAGGAAGCCGACAAGCGCCTCGATCCCGACGACGTCAACCGCGCCGCGCTTGCCGACGCCGAGGCCAATGGCATCGTCTTCCTCGACGAGATCGACAAGATCGCGGTCAGCGACGTTCGCGGCGGATCGGTCAGCCGCGAGGGCGTCCAGCGCGACCTGCTGCCGCTGATCGAAGGGACGACGGTGGCGACCAAATATGGGCCGCTCAAGACCGACCACATATTGTTCATCGCCAGCGGCGCATTTCACATCGCCAAGCCGGCCGACCTACTGCCCGAGCTCCAGGGGCGGCTTCCGATCCGGGTCGAACTGAAGGCGCTGACCCAGGAGGATTTCGTCCGCATCCTGTCGCAGACCCGCGCCAGCCTGACCGAGCAATATCAGGCGCTTCTCGCCACCGAGGAGGTGGGAATCGAGTTCGCCGAAGACGGCATCGCCGCGCTCGCCCGGATCGCCGCCGAAGTGAACGAGGCGGTCGAGAATATCGGTGCCCGGCGGCTTCAGACGGTGATGGAGAAACTGCTCGAGGATGTCAGCTTCGAGGCCGAGGAGCGCCGCGGCGATCGGCTCGTGGTCGACGCCGCCTTCGTCGACAAACAGCTCGCCGGAATCGCCAGGAACGCCGATCTGTCGCGCTACGTGCTTTGACCGGCCCGGCGGTAGCGCCAGGTCAGCCCCTGGACGAAGGGCGGCCAGGCGCTGGTCTTGACGCCGGCGATGCGCAGCTTGTTGGCGGCCCAGGTGTTGCAGGTGCTGAGCGCGTTGAACCGGCCCGCCGAGGACCAGTAAAAGGCGTCCGACCGGCCGTAGCCGGTATGGTCGACGCGCATCGGCCGGCCGCGCTGGCCCATTTTGAAGTCGGCGAGGATCGCCGCCCACAGCCGGCGATATTCCTCGGGCCGAAGTCGGATCTCGCGGTCGGCATAAGCCGGGCTCGACACATATTCGACGTGCATCACCCGGGTGCCGCCGGTCACCGCCGACCAGATGGTTCGTGGCTTGATGTCGCGCCAGCGCGGGGTTTCGAGATAGACCCGCTCCTCGCCCGATCCGAACGCGACCCATCGCGCACCCGGATCGGGATCGGCGAAGTCGCTTTTCGGGACGAAGGGCTCCCAGTCGAGGCCCACGGCGCGGACCGGCATGACGATGTCGGCATGGACTCCGTTATTTGCGAGATAGACGGTGACCCCCTCGTCGGGCTCGGACCAGCCGCGGTTGACCGGGACCAGCGAGCCGAGGAGCGCGGCGAGCAAATAGCTGGCCGGGATGGCGGCGATGGCAAGCAGCAGCCTGCCACAGATGCGGCGCATTGCTGCGGGTTTGCGGCGGCGGCGGAGTGACGGCATCGCTTGTCTTATCGGCAAGCGGAACCTAGATGCCAGCCCTCGGTCGGGGCGTAGCGCAGCCTGGTAGCGCATCACACTGGGGGTGTGGGGGTCGCTGGTTCGAATCCAGTCGCCCCGACCATTTTTGGCTGGCGAGCCGTCCTTGCGGGCGGCTCAACGGCCGTGATAGGCGGCGCGCCGACCTTGTGAAAGAGACCGCTTCTCCAAATGACCGAAATGTACCTCATGACCGCGGCGGCGGCCGGCGACGCGAACAGCGGCTCGGCATTCCTTATCGCCATCCTGCCATGGCTGCTCATCTTCCTCATTTTCTACATGCTCCTGATCCGTCCGCAACAAAAGCGGATGAAGGAGCATCAGGCGGCGATCGGCGCCATCAAGAAAGGCGATGACGTAGTCACCGGAGGCGGAATCCGCGGCCGGGTCACCAAGGTCACCGACGAGGAGGCCGAGGTCGAAATCGCCCAGGGCGTCCGGATACGGGTGGTCAAGGGCACAATCAGCCAGGTGCTCGCCAAGCCGATCAAGCCCGCGAACGACTAGGCGCGCCGGCGATGCTCGACTTCCCACGCTGGAAGATATTGTCGATCTGGGGCCTGATCCTCGCCGGCATCTTGTTCGCCATCCCCAGCATGATCCCCGCCGAAGCCCGCGAGCGCTGGCCCGGCTTCCTCCCGCAATCGACGATCAACCTCGGGCTCGACCTTGCCGGCGGCAGCCACCTGCTGCTCGAAGCGGATATCGCCGACGCCGCTCGCCAGCGGCTGCAGACGATGGAAGAGCAGGTCACGGCCGAGCTTCGCCGCGGCGATCCGCGCATCGACATCGGCGACGTGTCGACAACTGACGGGCGGTTGTCATTCATGGTGCGCGATCCGACGCAGCTTGATGCCGCGGTCGAGCGGTTGCGGGCAATCACTCAGCCGGTGGCGATGACCGGAGGGCGCGATTGGGACGTAAGGGTCGTCGATTCGACCCGCATCGTGCTTACCCCGACCCAGGCCGGGGCCGACGCCGCTTTGCGCGACTCGATGACCGTCGCTCGCGACGTCGTCCGGCGGCGGATCGACCCGCAGGGAACTCGGGAGATCACCGTCGTCACCCAGGGTCAGCAGCGAATCCTGGTCCAGGTCCCTGGAGTCGATGATCCCGAGGCGTTGAAGGCCCTGATCGGCCAGACCGCGAGGCTGGAATTCAAGCTGGTCGACCTCACCGCCGATCCCAACCAGGTTGCCCAGGGACGGGCCCCGCCTGGAAGCCAGGTGCTGCCGATGATCGACGGGACCGGTGGGATCGCCGTTCAGCGCCGGGTGATGGTGTCGGGCGACCAGCTGGTCGATGCCCGCCAGGGGTTCGACCAGCAGACCGGCGAGCCGATCGTTTCCATCACGTTCAACTCCGCCGGAGCCCGCCGCTTCGGCCGAGTGACCCAGGAAAATGTCGGCCGGCCGTTCGCAATCATCCTCGACAATCAGGTCCTGTCGGCGCCGAACATCAATGAGCCGATCCTCGGCGGCCGCGCCCAGATCAGCGGCAATTTCACCGTCGAGAGCGCCAATAACCTCGCCATCGCGCTGGCTTCGGGCAAATTGCCGGTCAAGCTCAACGTCATCGAGGAGCGCTCGGTCGGGCCGGATCTCGGCAAGGATTCGATCGATAAGGGCGTGTTCGCAAGCATCATCGGGACCATCGCCGTCCTCCTGTTCATGCTGGTCACCTATGGTCGCTTCGGGCTCTATGCGAATTTCGCCCTGATCCTGAACGCGGTGCTGATCCTTGGCATCATGGCTTTGTTCAACGCCACCCTGACCTTGCCCGGGATCGCCGGATTCGTGATGACCATCGGCGCTGCGGTCGACGCCAACGTGCTGATCAACGAGCGCATCCGCGAGGAGCAGCGGCGCGGGCGAAAGGTCATCGATTCGGTGGAAACCGGCTATCGCGAGGCGATGCGGGCGATCCTCGACGCGAACATCACCAACGTCATCGCCGCCGCGCTGATGTTCTACTTCGGCTCGGGACCAGTGCGCGGCTTCGCCGTGGTGCTGGTCATTGGAGTCGTCACCTCGGTGTTCACCGCCGTCACCTTCACGCGAATGCTGGTCGCCGGGTGGCTGCGCCGAGCCCGGCCCCGCGAGATCCATGTCTAGGCCCGCCCGATGAAACTCCTGAAGCTCGTTCCCGAGAACACCAACATCGATTTCATGAAATGGCGCACCGTCGCCATAGTCGGGTCGATCGTGCTGTCGCTCGCCGCCATGGTGCTGGTCGGCGTCCGGGGTCTCAACCTCGGGGTCGACTTCGTTGGCGGGCAGATGATCCGGACGACCTTCGCCCAGCCGGTCAATGTCGAGCAGCTGCGCGGTGACGTCGGCCGCCTTCGGCTCGGCGATGCCAGCATCCAGGAGTTCGGCGGGCCGACCAGCTACCAGATCCGGCTGCCGATGCCGCCCGGCGGCGACGAGGCGGCCAATGTCGCCGCGCAGCAGGTTCGGGCGATGCTCGAGCAGAATTATCCTGGCGCCCGGATCGATGCGGTCGAGACGGTGTCGGGCAAGGTCAGCGAGGAGCTGGCGTTCAGCGGCGCAATGGCGATCGCCCTGGCAATGCTGGCGATCGCCATCTACATCTGGTTCCGGTTCGAATGGCAGTTTGGCGTCGGCGCTCTTCTGACCTTATTCCACGACGTGACGATGACGCTGGGTTTCTTCTCCCTCACCCAGCTGCAGTTCGACCTCAACGTGGTCGCCGCATTCCTGACGATCATCGGCTATTCGCTGAACGATACGGTGGTGATCTACGACCGGATACGCGAGAATCTGCGGAAATATCGCAAGATGGGGATCGTTCCGCTGATCAACCTGTCGCTCAACGAAACGCTGGCGCGGACCGTCGCGACCTCGGTAACCTTGCTTCTGGCACTGGCCGCTCTCCTGCTCATCGGGCCGGAAGTGATTTTCGGACTGACCATCGCAATCACCCTGGGAATCATCATCGGCACCTATTCGTCCATCTACATCTCGGCACCGGTGCTGGTGTGGTTTGGAGTGAAGCCGGACAGCTTCCTCCGCTTCGAGGAAGGGGACGCTCCGCCCCGGCCGCAAGAGGGTTGACCCCGTTCAGCAAAAACCAAGGTTGAGCCGGCCATCTCCCGCTTGGCCTGCAGTATGCCCGCCGCTATTGAGGAACTCATGTTGAAGCTGAACCGCCCGCTCGCGCTCGTCCTCGCCTGCGCCGTCATCCTTCCGGTTGCCGGCTGCGCGCGCAACCGCACAGGCGCGGACACGCCCTATATCGCGCGCGACGTGAACACACTCTACGCGCTGGCCAAGGAGCGGCTGGACAATGGTCGATACGAGGAGGCGGCCAAGCTGTTCGACGAGGTCGAGCGCCAGCACCCCTATTCGGTATGGGCCCGGCGGGCGCAGCTGATGAGCGCCTTCAGCTATTATGTGGCGCGCAAATATCCCGAGGCGATCAGCTCGGCCCAGCGCTTCCTGACCATCCATCCGGGCAACAAGGATGCGCCCTACGCCCATTATCTGATCGGCATGAGCTATTATCAGCAGATCGAGGATGTGACTCGCGACCAGCGCATCACCCAGCAGGCGTCGGACGCCTTCGGCGAGCTGATCCGCCGCTATCCCGACACCCGCTATGCGGCCGATGCCCGGCTCAAGGTCGACCTGCTCAATGACCATCTCGCGGGCAAGGACATGGAGATCGGGCGTTTCTATCAGCGTCAGGGCAAATGGCTCGCCGCGACTCTGCGCTTCCGCAACGTCATCGACCGCTACCAGACCACCACCCATGCGCCCGAGGCGCTTCACCGCCTGGTCGAATCCTACCTTGCGCTCGGCATTCCGGAAGAAGCGCACAAGGCGGCGGCCGTGCTCGGCGCCAATTATCCGTCGAGCAACTGGTACCAGCGTTCCTACGCACTCATCCAGCGGCACGCGCCGCGAGGCTGACGCGTGAAGCGGCGGGCATCGGGGGCCGGGCCCTAGATGCTTCGGCAGCTGACCATCCGCGACGTCGTGCTCGTCGAGCGGCTGGAGCTCGAATTCGGCCCAGGCCTCGGAGTGCTGACCGGCGAGACGGGCGCCGGAAAATCGATCCTTCTCGACGCTCTTGGGCTGGCGCTCGGCGCCCGGGCCGAAACGGCGCTGGTCCGGGACGGTCAGGACAGCGCCACCGTATCGGCCGAACTCGAGCTTGCCGCCGATCATCCCGCCATTGACCTGCTTGCCGAGCAGGGTGTCG
Source organism: Sphingomicrobium sp. (assembly GCA_035540655.1). Classification (GTDB taxonomy): domain Bacteria; phylum Pseudomonadota; class Alphaproteobacteria; order Sphingomonadales; family Sphingomonadaceae; genus Sphingomicrobium. Next base: position 6,060 of record DATLGC010000030.1, read on the forward strand.
ATTGCGAGCCGGGGGAGCCGGTCATCATGCGCCGGACCTTGCGATCCGACGGCGGCAGCCGCGCCTTTCTCGGCACCGCGTCAGTTCCGGCTTCGCTGCTTCGCGATATCGCCGCACTGGCGATCGAGATCCACGGCCAGCATGACGACCGAGGCCTGCTCAATCCGCGCGGCCATCGCGCACTGCTTGACGCGTTCGGCGGACACGATTTGGCGCAAGTCGAGGGGAGGTGGGCCGAAGTCTCTAGGATCGAGGCCGAGCTTGAAAAGGCTCGGGCGGAGGCGGCCAACGCCGAGCGCGAGCGTGACTGGCTGACTCACGCGGTTGCCGAGATCGAAGCATTGGCTCCCGAGCCGGCCGAGGAAAGCCGGCTTGCCGAGGAGCGCGCGGCTATCCAGGCCGGCGTCAAGGCGGGGGAATCGCTGGCCGGTCTCGACGATCTGCTCGGCGGGTCCGACGGAGCGCTGGCGCGGCTGCGCAATGCCGCCAGGCGGATAGAACGAGGAGCGGCCGACCATCCGTTGCTGGCCGAAGCCCTGGCATCGCTCGACCGGGCGCTGATCGAGGCGCACGAGGCCGAAGACCGGATCGCCCGGGCGGTTGAAGCGCTGGCGTTCGATCCCAAAAGACTGGAAGCGGTCGAAACGCGCCTGTTCGAGATTCGCGCCCTGTCGCGCAAGCACCGGGTAGAGCCCGACGCGCTCTCCGGGCTCGGGCAGCAGATGCGCGAGCAGCTCGCGGCGATGGAGGCGGGCGAGAAGCGGATCGCCGATCTCGAGCGGCAGCTCGAGGCCGCCCGCCGCGACTATTCGCAGTGCGCGGCCGGGCTGAGCGCCAGACGCCACGCCGCCGCCCGCAAGCTCGATTCCGCGGTGGCCGGGGAGCTTGCACCGCTCAAGCTTGACGCAGCGCGATTTCGAACGGCGATTGCCGCTGCCGAGCCGGGGCCGACAGGGACCGACCGGGTCGAATTCGAAGTGTCGACCAATCCCGGCGCGCCGTTCGGCGCGCTGAACCGGATCGCCAGCGGCGGCGAGCTGTCGCGCTTCATCCTGGCGCTCAAGGTGGCGCTTGCCGAGGCGGGAACGGCCGGAACGATGATCTTCGACGAGGTCGATCGCGGCGTCGGCGGAGCGGTGGCGAGCGCGATCGGCGAGCGGCTGGCGCGCCTCGCGCAGCGATCGCAGGTGCTGGTCGTCACCCACAGCCCGCAGGTGGCGGCGCGAGCTACCCGCCACTATCGGATCGACAAGAGCCACGGCGCCGACGGCACTCGCACATCGGTGCGCGAGCTCGACGAAAGCGAGCGGCGCGAGGAGATCGCCCGAATGCTTTCGGGCACGGCGGTGACCGACGAAGCGCGGGCGCAGGCGTCGCGGCTGTTGGACGCAGCGTGACCAGCTATGTTGCGCTGCTTCGGGCAGTGAATGTCGGCGGAACCGGCAAGCTGCCAATGGCCGACCTCAAGCGCATTGCCGGCGAACTGGGGTTCGAGGCGCCGCGCACGTTCATCGCCAGCGGCAACCTCCTGTTCCGCAGCAATGCCGACGAAGCCGAAGTGCGCGAGCGGCTTGAGGACGGGCTGGAAAAGCATATGGGCAAGCGGGTGCCGGTGATGGTTCGCACCGCAGCCGAGCTAGCGGCGGTGGCCATGGCCAATCCGTTCGGCGACGCGCCGGGGAGGCGCGTGCTCGTCACGTTCCTTTCGAAGACGCCGCCCAATGACTCCCTACAGCATGTCCGCGGGCTCGACGGGGAGCGGCTGGCGCTCGGCAGGCGCGAAATCTATGTCGATTATTGCGGACGGCTGCTCGGCCGGTCCAGGCTCAAGGTCCCCGCCGCCGACAAAGGAACGGCGCGAAACATGAACACTGTGGCCAAGCTCGCGGAAATGGCAAAGGAGGCGGAATGAGCAAGCAACGGGGCGTCGAACTGAATTTCGAGGGCGAGGCGCTGGAGAGCGTCCTGGTTTCCCGGCGCGACGGCCAGCCGCGGCCGATGGTGATCCTGATCCCGACCGTGATGGGCGTGTCGGACCTCGAGCTCGGCTTTGCCAGGCAATTGGTCGAGCTTGGCTATAACGCCTTCGTCGCCGACCTGTTCGGCAAGCAGTTCCGAGGCTCCGACCGCGACACGATGTTCGCCGAGATGAACCGGCTGGCGTCGGACCGCGATGGGCTGAGGCGGCGGCTGACGGCAATATTGGAGCAGGTGCGCGGCCTCGACGAGACTGAGCCGGGACAGATCGCCGCCGCCGGCTATTGCTTCGGCGGCATGTGCGCGCTCGACCTGGCGCGGAGCGGCGCTGACATTGTGGGCGCAGCGAGCTTCCACGGGTTGTTCGATCCGCCCGGGCTCGATCCGCAGCCGATCAAGGCCAAGGTGATCGCCTTCCACGGCTGGGACGACCCCATGGTGCCGCCCGACAAGGTAGTGGCGCTCGGCCAGGAGCTGACCGAGGCGGGGGCCGACTGGCAGATCCACGCTTACGGCCATGTCGCCCACGGCTTCACCAACCCCAATGCGCATGAAATCGGGATCGAAGGCGTGCGATACAACGGCCTCGCCGCCGAGCGCAGCTGGACCGCCTTCATCAACTTCCTCGAGGAATTGTTCGGCGGGGATGGCTGAGCTTTCCGAGGCCGAGGCCGCCAACCGGCTGATGCGGCTGGCGAAAGCGATCGCCCGACACGACAGGCTCTATCACGACCGCGACGCGCCGGAAATTTCCGACGCCGAATATGACTCGCTAGTGCGTGAAAATGCCGAGCTCGAGGCGCGCTTTCCGAACCTCGTCCGCGCGGACTCGCCGTCGCGGCGGCTGGGGGCGGTGCCGAGCACGCCGCTCGCCAAGGTTGCCCATGCGCGGCCGATGCTCAGCCTGGAAAATGCCTTTTTACAAGAGGAGGTGAGCGACTTCGTCGGCCGCGTTCGGCGGTTCCTGAATCTGGGAGATGCCGCGCCGGTGGCGATGACCGCCGAACCCAAGATCGACGGCCTGTCCTGCTCGCTTCGCTACGAGCAAGGCGCGCTGGTGCTGGCGGCGACGCGCGGCGACGGCTCGGTCGGCGAGGATGTGACGGCCAACGTGCGGACGATCGCGGATATTCCTCAACAGTTGTTCTCCGGCGAAGGCCGGAGTCCAGACCCGAACGAAAAACGGCGCGGTAGCGCCGCCTGGGCCCCGGCCTTCGCCGGGGAACAGGATATTCCCGACGTGCTCGAAGTGCGCGGCGAGGTGTATATGGCGAAAGCCGACTTCGCGGCACTGAACGACCGGCAGGAGGCGGTGGGCGGCAAGATATTCGCCAACCCTCGCAACGCCGCGGCTGGCTCCCTGCGCCAGAAGGACCCGTCGATGACCGCCACTCGGCCCTTGCGCTTTTTCGCCCACGGCTGGGGCGAAGTCAGCGAACAATTGGCGGAGACGCAGTTCGAGGCGATGAAGCGAATCGAATGCCTCGGCCTGCCAGTCATCGATCTGCTGGTGCCCTGCAATTCTATCGACGAGATGCTCGCCCATTATGCGGCGATCGAGCATGCACGCGCCGACCTTCCGTTCGACATCGACGGGGTCGTCTACAAGGTCGACCGGCTAGAGTGGCAGCAGCGGCTGGGCCAGGTGGCGCGTGCACCGCGCTGGGCGCTGGCGCACAAATTCCCGGCCGAAAAAGCCGAGACGACATTGGAGGCGATCGCCATCCAGGTCGGCCGCACCGGCAAGCTCACGCCCGTGGGCCGGTTGAAGCCGGTCGGCGTCGGCGGGGTGATCGTCGCTAACGTGACGCTTCACAACCGCGACGAAATCGCCCGGTTGGGACTTCGAGTCGGCGACCGGGTGCGAATCCAGCGTGCCGGCGACGTCATTCCGCAGGTGATCGAGAATCTGACCCGCGACGAGCCGCGACCACCCTACATCTTCCCCGACCATTGCCCGGATTGCGGCAGCGAAGCGGTGTCGGCCGAAGGCGAGGTCGACGTTCGCTGCACCGGCGGGCTCATTTGCCCGGCGCAAAGGTTTGAACGCCTCAACCATTTCGTCTCGCGCGGCGCGCTCGACATCGAGGGGCTGGGCGGGAAATCCATCGCCGAGTTCATCGAGCTGGGCTGGCTCCATTCGCCGGCCGACATTTTCCGCCTTCACCGCCACCGCGAGGATTTGCTCCTGCGGGAGGGCTGGAAAGAGAAGTCGGTCGATAATCTGCTCGCCGCCATCGAGGCCAAGCGCGAGCCCGATCCGGCGCGCTTCCTCTTCGGCCTCGGCATCCGCCACGTCGGCATCGTCACCGCCCGTGACCTGCTCAGATGCTTCGGCACGATCGAGGCGCTGCGCGAAGCGGCGACGGGCGAGAGTGCGGAGGCCGAGCTGTCGGGAGTCGAAGGAGTCGGCCCGGTAGTCGCCGAGGCCTTGGTCGATTTCTTCCACGAGGAGCACAACCGCGAGGCGCTCGACGATTTGCTGTCGGAAATGCGGCCCAAGCCCTTCGTCAGCGACGCGCGCCAGACCGAATGGACCGGCAAGACCATCGTCTTCACCGGCAGCCTTCAGACGATGAGCCGCGATGAGGCCAAGGCGCAGGCGGAAAGGCTCGGCGCTCGGGCGGCCGGAACGGTCAGCGCCAGGACCGACCTGGTCGTTGCCGGCCCGGGCGCGGGCTCGAAGCTCAAGAAGGCCGAAGAGCTAGGGGTTCGCGTGATCGGCGAGGAGGAATGGGCGCGGATCGTTGCCGGTGCCTGAGCACTGAACCCGAAGCGCGAATGTTCACAATGTTCACGCTGGCGTCGTCGTTTCAGGTGCGCTGCTGAGCTGTAATGGGAAAGAGCCGAGCGGCGAACCGCTTGGGCATCGGAGCAGGTGGAATCCTATTATTCAAGCTGAAAACGGCTATGTCTGATTTGGGTAGAAAACGGACATTCGATCAGTCTTTCTGACTGGCTTGGCTCCCATAGAACGGCTGTTACGACGACCGGGGATAAGAGGACGAAGAGGGCATTGGTGCGTTCATTCAGGGTATCCGTAGCCGAGACCGTCGATGAGATCACCGAGCGCATTATCGGGAAAGGTCTCGACAGCTTCAACGAAGCTCATGTTGGACCAGACACATCGCGCGTTGCCTGGGTCGTCGCACGCGATGATGCTGGTTCAGTCATCGGCGGATTGAAAGGGGTCTCAATCTGGACATGGTTTCTGATCGATTGGCTTTGGGTGCACGAGGCTGCTCGCGGCTATAAGCTTGGATCAGAATTGATTGGGACTGCTGAGGATGTTGCTCGCGAACGAGGTTGCAAGCACGCTTATCTGTACACCTTCAGTTTCCAGGCTCCCGATTTCTATCGCAAGCTCGGCTACCTCGAATTCGCTCGGCAAGATGACTTCCCTCCAGGGCATTCCCGACATTGGTTGAGAAAAACATTGGTGGAATAACCTTTTCAGCCGCTCGCCTTGTTCGGTGATGCCGCCTCCAAACGGGATAGCCGAATGTCTGCAATGGGTCGAAAGCGAACGTTGGCTCAAGCGCGGTGCAGCACCAGCACTGGCCATTCGCCTGAGCCGTGGTCGGCGAGCGAGAGGCGCTGCTCCTCATAGGCGCGGCTCACTACTTCGGCTTGGGTGTCCAGCAGTCCGGCGAGCACCACCGTTCCGCCCGGAGCCAGCGCCTCGGCGAAGTCCGGCGCGAACTCGATCAGCGGTCCCGCGAGAATGTTGGCGATGATGAGGTCGAACGGCGCGCGGGCGGCTATCAGGGGCGAGTCCATGCCGTCGGCGACGGCGAGCAGCAGCTCGCCGGCGCCATGGCCGAGCCTGACGCCGTTGATCGCCGCATTGTCGCGTGCAACGTCGATCGCCTGGGCATCGATGTCGGTGGCCATGCATCGCGCCCCGGGCCATAGCGCCAGGCCGGCAAAGGCGAGCAGGCCGGTGCCTGTGCCGATGTCGGCGATATTCTTGAACTGGGCCCCATTGCGTTCGAGCCGGTCGAGCGCTTCGAGGCAACCGGCGGTGGTCGCATGCTGGCCGGTGCCGAAGGCGAGGCTGGCGTCGATCTCGAAAGCGATGCTGCCGGGTGGAGCTGACCCGCGATGGGTCGGCGTATGGATGAAAAAGCGGCCGGCATGGATCGGGGAGAGGCCTGACTGGCTCATCGTCACCCAGTCGGTCTCGCCGAGCAGCTCGAGCTCGGGCTCGCCGCTGCCCAGCCGCCTTAGGCAGGCGATGTCGTCGTTGGTCGGGCGATGGTCGAAATAAGCGTGGATCAGCCAGTTGTCCGGTTTCGCCGCATCCGGCTCGTCGGCGACCAGAACGGGAGGCGACTCGGTCTTCAGGGTGAAGGCCTCGGAATCGGGCAGCGCCTCGGCCTGGGCGCGCGTGCAGGGCAGGCTGACCCGCCAGCTCATTTCTCCTCCCCCAGAGTTCTGGGGGAGGGGGACCATCGAACGAAGATTCGATGGTGGAGGGGTAATGCAGGGTACAAGAATAGCCCCTCCACCGGCTTCGGCGGAGCGGCCGAACCGGCATGCTGGGGGCATGCCGGCCGTGCGGCTGCTCCCCTGCAAATGCAGGGGAGGAGACTAGCGGACATAGCTGGCGCCGTTGACGTCGATCGTCGTTCCGCTCGCGGAAGGGGGCGCCTCGGTCGCCAGCCAGCGGATCGTCTCGGCGACCTCGTCGGTCGTCGCCACCCGGCCGAGCGGGATGTCGGCGAGGATCCGGGCGCCGCCGCGACCGGCGAGATAATCCTCGGTCATTTCAGAGACGGTGAAGCCCGGAGCGACGGCGAAGGCGAGTATGCCCTCGGCAGCGTAGGCGCGGGCAATGGTCTTGGTCAGCGAGATGAGCGCGCCCTTTGATGCGGCATAATGGCCGTGCGCCGGCGAATCTCCGCGAAAGGCAGCGCGGCTTGATACGTTTACGATCCGTCCGCCCTGACCGCGCTCGCGGAAATGGGCGACTGCAAGCCGGCACAGGTCGGCCGGCGCCTGCAGGTTCACCGTCATGGTCCGAGCCCAGGCAGCGTGCCATTGCTCGTCGGACGTTTCGGGCTCGATCGCTTCGTAAATGCCGGCATTGTTGACCAGCACGTCAATCCGGCCGTCCAGCTTCTCCAGCGCAGCCTCCCACAATGCGCGCGGAGCCGCGGGGTCCGAGAGCTCGGCGGCGATCAACTCGCCGCCGCCGCGGCTTGAATGGCCGGCGACATTGTGCCCGCGCGATTTGAGGAGGGCATAGGCCGCCGAGCCGATGCCGCGGCTGGCGCCGGTGATGAGGATGTGCATCGCGATGCGATTAGAACAGCTTCGCCGTCATTGCGAGGAGCGGATTCGACGCGCTCGCGATGCGGGAAGTTTTACGCCGCGATGCCGGCAACGAATTCCTTGGTCTTGCGGGTGAACTCGGCGATTTGCTTCGAGAATTGTCCGAAGCCCTGCTCGACCTGGTCGATGTCCCTGGCGACATTTTCGGTGTCTGAGCGGATTGCGGCGATGGTCGAGCTCATCGAGTCGGCGGCGAGCGCGGTCTCGTCGACGGCGGCGGTGATCATCGTCACCGTCTGAGCCTGGAGTTCCATCGCCTGGCGAATCCGGTCGGCCGAGGACTGGACCTCCTCGACCGTGCCCTGGATCGAGCCGTTGGCGTCGACCGTCTCCCTGGTCGCCTGCTGGATGGCGGTGATCTTGTTGGTGATGTCGTCGGTCGCCCGGGCGGTCTGCGAGGCGAGGCTTTTGACTTCCTGGGCGACGACGGCGAAGCCTCGGCCGGCATCGCCG
>DATLGC010000031.1:0-5252 GCA_035540655.1 Sphingomicrobium sp.
TGTCGCGCGGATGTCGCGTGCGTTGAGCACGTTTTCGGGCGGAATGTCGCCAATCACGATTCCCCGCCGCTGGCCGGTAACGACGATGTCGTCTTCGTCAAACTCGTCGATGGGCTGTGCCGCCGCCGGCTGGGCAACGGCGACGGGCTGCGAGGGCGGCGGCGCCTCCGCCGCTGGATCCTGGGCGGCGGCCGGGGCGGCGAGGCCGAAGGCGAGGGAGGTCGAGACTAGCAGATAGCGGCGGGCGGTCATCATCATCCTTTTGTTCTTGGCTCGCAGGCGGCGCCCTGCTGGTGCGCGAAAGTTGAACCTGCCATGTATCGCTCGGTTGCATCGACGAACGGGAGTCTGACGAGGATGAACGGCAAGATCGCGCTGGCTGCGGCGCTGTTGCTGGCGGGCTGCGCCGGCGGGGCCGAATCGGTCGAGCGAGCCGCCCCGCTTGGCGGCGGGGGAGCGCAAGCGGAGAGGGAAACCCGGCTGGCGCTGGCGATGATCGAGCGGCACAATCCGAGGCTCAACGCGGTGATCGCGGTCGATCCCACCGCGATCGACCAGGCGCGGGCGATCGATGCCCGCCCGGTGCGAGGGCCGCTCGGCGGGCTTCCGGTGCTGATCAAGGACAATATCGACACCGCCGGGCCGTTGCCGACCACGGCCGGAAGCCTGGCGCTGGCCGGCAACGTCACCGGCCGCGACGCCCCCCTGGTCGCCAAGCTGCGCGAAGCCGGGGCGGTAATCATCGGCAAGGCCAACCTCAGCGAATGGGCGAACATCCGAAGCAGCGATTCCATCTCCGGCTGGAGCGCTCTCGGCGGCCAGGTCCGCAACCCCCATGCGCTCGACCGCAACCCGTGCGGATCGTCGAGCGGAAGCGCGGTCGCGGTCGCTTCGGGAATGGTGCGCCTGGCGGTCGGCACCGAGACCGACGGATCGATCACCTGCCCGGCCGCGGTCAACGGCGTCGTCGGATTCAAGCCGACCGTCGGCCTGGTCAGCCGCACCGGCATCATCCCGATCAGCGTCAGCCAGGACACGGCCGGGCCGATGGCGATCAGCGTCCGCGACGCGGCAATGCTTCTGACCGCAATGGCCGGAAGTGATCCCGCCGACCCGGCCACCGCCGAGGCCGACCGGCGAAAGGTCGATTATGGCACGGCGCTCGAGGCGAACGCGCTTCGCGGCCGGCGCATCGGCGTCATGCGCTTCGCTTCGGGCTTCGGCACCAACGCTGCGTTCGAGGCGGCGCTGGCCGTGCTCCGGGCCCAGGGCGCCGAGCTTGTCGAGATCAAGGAGGGGCCGCGGCGAAGCGCCTTTGGCGCCGACGAGTTCAAGGTTCTGCTGACTGAGTTCAAGGCCGGCCTCAACGCGTATCTGGCGACAACTCCGCCGAGCGTCACCACGCGCACGCTCGCCGACGTCATCGCCTTCAACCAGGCGAATGCGCCGGCCGAAATGCCGCTGTTCGGCCAGGACATTTTCGAGCAGGCCGAAGCGACCAGGGGCCTCGACGACCCCGATTATCGAAAGGCGCGGGCAGCGAGCCTCAAGGCGACCGGCGAGGAGGGGATCGACAAATTGCTGCGCGACCATCGGGTCGAGGCTCTGGTCGGTCCCACCATGCCGCCGGCGTGGAAGATCGACGCGGTCAACGGCGACACGATTTCGGGCGGCGGAGCGGGCGGCCTGGCGGCGGTCTCCGGCTATCCGCACCTCACCGTGCCGATGGGGCTGGTCAGGGGCCTGCCGGTGGGCCTGAGCTTCATCGGCCCGAAATGGTCCGACTCGCTGATCCTCTCGCTCGGCCATTCCTTCGAGCAAGGGCGAGGGCCTCTCGCTCCGCCCGAGATGATCGACTCCATCGAGCGGCGCCCCGACATCGCCCGAGCGCTCGAGCCCGCGCGCTAGATCGGTTGGGTCGCTGGGCGCATTTCCCGAGGTGGCGTGCAGTCGCGTCAATGTTGTTGGGCTGCAACGCTGTGAGTCATTGGATGTTTCGGCAAGCCATCAAGCGTCAGGTGAACAGGCGCTCAGGCCGGCGATGCGTGAGCCCGGAGTTGCTGCTCAACGAACGTCAGCCAATGATAATCGAAATCACCGTCGAGGTCGCGGTACTGAGAAATCTTCGCAAGCCGCACCTCATCGCAAATCGTCACGATTCGGCCGTCGCAGGCGATCAAGCCATCGGAGATGAGCGCGGACCACATGCGGCTGGCGTGAACCGGCGTAATACCGGCGAAGTCCGCCACCTGCTCGCGCGTCAGATGCAGGTAGAACATGTTCTGCACCGTGCGGTCTGCCGAGCGCAGGCGATGCAAGATGTCGAGCAACAGAAAAGCGACGCGCCCTTTCGCCGAGTTCCTGCCGAGACTCACAAGCCGATCGCCTGCGGTGATCCGCTCGGCCTGCGCGAACATATACATGATTGCCGTCAGGCGAGGCATTGAAAATAGCTGCGCAAGCATCTGCTTGGAGAACGGGGAGATCACCGAATCGGAAAGGGTTTTGATATCTTCCGCGTGGTGCCGCATCGGGATGCTCGGCATGGCTAGCAGGTCGCCGGGAAAATGCAGCCGCCGGACCTGGTGGATGCCGTCCGGAAAGCTGCTGTAGCTTATGACCCAACCGGTCATCAGCACATAGGCGTGATCGGCTGGATCGCCTGCCCTGGCGACGACATGACCTCTGCGCACGCGCGTCGGACGCTGCTGAAGATGTTCAAGGAACTCCAACTCCTCGGTGCTTATCCGGAAGCGCTTTCGCACCCGATCGACAAACGCTGCCACACGCCAGCTCCTAGCCCGATAGCTTCGTCATGCATTGAGAAAGCACGTAACAAATATCATGCCGCGGAACTCGGCAGCAAGGATGATGCATTGTGTCCTTAGGCCAAGGAACTGGTGGAGGATGACAATGTCGTCTCAAATCGCGCTCGACACAGCAGTTACTCGCCGTCGACTCGTTCAAGTAGCCGGAGTTACGCTCGTGAGCACGGTTGTGCTGGGCGCAGGCGGCTGCGCTCCGGCAATGCAGGCGCTCGGCGCACCTGCCTTTCCGCGCGTGGACACCGGCCCCATTTCCCCGATGACCGTGGCGGGAGTGCCGGTCGGCGCGTTGAACGGAGGCACCAAGCCCATCTACGTCGCCCCTCCCGGCAACATGGATCCGCTCACGCATTCGGTCGCCGACACGTTGTTCTGGGGCGACATCATGATGGAGCATGCGATGTTTTTCGTAATGCTCATGCCAGGACCGGAACTGGCGGGTCCCCGAGGCGAAGCGGAGCGGTTCCAGCGCCAGTTCAGCGATCACCTGACAAATTTGCGCCGCGGCAGGATGGGGCCAGGCGATCACGTTACGCTCAACAATCGCACGTTGAGCCTTGCCAACGCCTTTATTGATTACAAGGCGCGGATGGAGGCGGCTCAGACCAGTGGTCAGATGCGCTCGCTCGTCTGGCCGATGTTCTTCAGCCACACCCGCAAAGAGGCGGCCCGTTTCACGCGCCGTCTCGCCCAGCTCAACCGGGGCGATGCAAGTTTCGACCGGCGTGAGGTGGTGCCCTTCTGGGCCGACAAGATGGAAGAGCATTCTCTCTTCGTCGACCATCTTCTCGAACCGAGCGAGAAGGCGCTAAAGGGGGTCGCCCAGACAGCAGCGGCGGCTTTCGATAAGCTGGAGGACGCACCGGTCACAAGCAAGGATCCGGCGATGGCGGCCGTCCAGACCATCATCGATTTCAAGACTGCGGCCGAGAAGGGAATCCAGGCGGGTCAGATCAAGAGCATTATCCACCCGGCGCTTGCCGACCATGTCCGGCGCGAGGCGGTGCGTTTCAAGGACGAGCTTACGCGCGCCGCCTGAGTGTCATCAGGCCGGAGCCTTTTGACTCGACTTCGGCTGGGCCTGGCAGTGCAGCATCGTCCTGTCCGGTCCAGCTTATCGAAGCGAGCGCAACTGTCCGCAGTGGGTCGAAGCTGACGCCCCCTTCACGAATGACGGATCAACCCGGCCGCACCGCCCCCGCCCACGGGCACCGCAGGGCGCTTGCCGGCATTCCATCCCGCCCAGCCAGTCAGCGCCCCGAGGACAAAGCCATCGGCAATCGCACCGCTATCACCAGCAGAGAGCGGAAATCAGGTTCGGCGCAGAGGCTCGTGGCCGGTACATGACCGCCGCTGGCTCCTCTGGCACTTAGGCCCATTCCGAGCGTTGGCGAATGACACAATCACAGGGAGTATTGAAATGAACATCGACACGCTTGCCGGCGAAGGCACCCGGACCAAGGGCCGGTTCAAGGAATCGCTCGGCGATGCGGTTGGAGATTCAGAACTTCAGCGCGACGGCGTTGCGGACCAGCTCGCCGGCAGCACGCGAAAGGCATTCGGCTCCTTGAAGGACTTCGCCCGGGATCAGCCGGTGATCGCCTTCGCGGCGGCGGTCGTGATCGGGATCGCGCTGCTTGGCGGAATTCGCGGCAGATAATGGGCTGAAGCTCGAGAATTGGAGCTCGAGCTTTTGCCGAAAACTGCGATCGGTGAAGTGGCCGTTTAGAGCCCTTTCGTCGCCCCTACCGAGGCCTGACCGTATCGGCTAAAGTCGAACCGAAATGAAAGATTCATTTGCACGGCAAGTCGCGGCGATGGGAGACGAGGATCTCATCCGAGCGATTTTGGCGGAAGTCAGCCGAATTACGAACATGGGTTTCGTCGCCGTCGCGCGGGTTACCGATGAGCGCTGGATCGCCTGCCAGGTGGCCGACGAGATAGAGTTTGGATTGAAGCCGGGCGACGAGCTCGAGATTCAGACGACCATTTGCAATGAAATCAGGCAATGCGGACGTTCGGTCGTCATCGACCATGTCGACGCCGACGCCGAGTGGCGACGCCACCCCGTGCCGGCGCGGTACGGGTTCCAAAGCTATGCATCCTTTCCGATCGTTCTCGCCGATGGCAGCTTTTACGGAACGCTGTGCGCGATCGATCCCAACCCTCGCGCCCTGAGCGCCCGGGCAATGGTTGCGGTCCTGCGTCGGCAGGCCGAGAGGATTGCCGAGATAATCTCGTCGAAAAACAGTCCCAGGCAGGAAGGACCGGTGAATAAACCGAAGCAATCCGCCTAGTTTCGCACGCTAATGCCGTCCGCGCCTGAAAAAGACGGTGGCTAGGCCGCGAGCCTGAGGCCGGCGATGGCCAGGACGATCACCAGGATCAGAACCACCCGGACCGGAGTCGCCGGCTCGCCGAACCACA